>NZ_CP049889.1:1959632-2298199 GCF_011299095.1 Jeotgalibaca porci
AAACAGGTAATATTTATTACAAAACAGGTGGAGCGGGCGAACCACTTTTCTTTATCCATGGAAATGGCGAGGACACTTCCATATTTAAGGGACAATTAGCTGACTTTTGTCGGGACTATACAATTATTGCAATGGATACACGCGGACATGGGCAATCGGATTTGGGTGTGGATGTTCTGACTTTTGAGCAGATTGCTCAGGATGTGATCGCTATTATGGATACACTGGTTATTGAACAGGTCACAATCGTTGGTTACAGCGATGGTGGAAATATTGGTATGTATTTAGCTTCGCATTACCCGGAACGCATCAAGGGTCTGGTTATGATGGGTGCTAATTATGAAGTGGATGCACTTGAGGAAGAGCTACTTACGAAAGTGAAAAGTTACCAAAAGAGACTGGAAGGACGTGAACAGACGCCCGAAAATGTACGTAAGTTAAATGTCCTTAATCTCATGCTGCATGAATTGGCACTCACAGAAGAAGACCTAAAACGAATTAAAGTACCAACATTAGTAATGGCAGGTGAATTTGATATCGTGGCACATTCCCATACCGAAGCCATTGCAGAAACGATTGCCGATTCTGAACTGTTTATTTGTCCAGAGGGCGGCCATGACTTTTTTGTTCACCAACCAGCTCTATTTCTAGAGACTGTTACCTTGTTTCTAGATAAATTAAAAAGTGATGAGAAATAACTTGTTTTTAGAATGAAAGTACACTATGCTTATTCTACAAAATAGAAACGAGGACGAACCATGAAGAAGCAAGAATGTCTGCAATCACCTTTTAATTATGACACCTTCTCGAGATAGCGTTCATATCGAGAGTGGTTGTGTTGACATGCTTACAACTGCTTTCATCTATCAGGCGGTTGGACTTAATAACTGGTTCGTGAGCCCCTGCTGAGAATTTTCTTGGTAGGGGTATTTTTATAAAGGGGGATACGGTTCAATGACAACAATCGCAATAGTAGGACTGGGTGTGGTAGGGGGCTCTTTCGCGAAAGCAATCAAGGAAAACCAGTTGACAGATTATCGTGTTTTAGCAATTGATAAAGACGAAGCGACTATAAGTAAAGCTCTAGAAGAGGGCGTTATTCAGCGCGGAGAAACTGAAAATCAGTCAATATTACAGGAAGCTGATATTGTTATTATTGCGCTTTATCCGCAAGCCATGCGTGCCTTTATCAAGAAGCATGGTTCTCAATTTAAAGCAGGGGCGATTGTGACAGATACAGCGGGTGTGAAAGGTGCACTCATTGAAAATATGAAAGACGACATTCCAAAGCAAGTTGATTTTATCTTTGGTCATCCTATGGCCGGACGCGAGAGCAGTGGATACGCTTATGCGACGGGCACTATTTTCAAAGGTGCGAACTACTTAATTACACCGATTGAAACGAATAAATCGCAAAATATCGAAACACTTATTCACCTATTTAAAGCCTTGGGGTTCAAACGTGTTACTGTTATCAATCCCGATAAACATGATGAAATGATTGGCTTCACCAGTCAACTGTGTCATGCCATTGCAGTTGCTTTGATTAATAGTGATGATCCTCATCGCGATACGGTTCGTTTTATTGGAGATAGTTACCGCGATCTGACACGGATAGCTAAAATTAATCAGAGTTTATGGACGGAATTATTTATGGAAAACAAATCAGCTTTGTTGGATGCGATGACAAACTTCGAAGCGCAATTTACTCAAATTAAGAATGCAATTGAGAAGGATAATCAAAAGGAATTGGAAGCCCTTTTTACAGAATCAACGGCGCGTAGAATCAAATTAGAAGACTCTGATTTGAAAGGAAAGTAAAAGAACAAAAGATTACTCATTGAATTTATGGTATTCTTGAATTGATAAGAATAGTGTGAAAGGAGCGTAAATAATGGATTTAAGTATTTTGGATCAAGTGCCTGTATCGACTTCAGGTAGTGCTCGAGAATCATTAGAAAATGCAGTTTCGTTAGCACAACTTGCCGAAGAGTTGGGGTATCGTCGCATCTGGTTTTCTGAACATCATGGCGCAACCAACTTAGCTAGCTCAGCTCCAGAAATAATCGTTGCACATGTGGCCTCAAAAACAAACACCATTCACGTTGGTACAGGTGGCATCATGATGATGCATTATTCCCCTTTAAAGATTGTTGAGACATTTAAGACATTGGAGGTTCTCCATCCAGGTCGAATTGATTTGGGAGTAGGACGTGCCCCGGGAGGGGATCGCAATGCTATTTTTGCTTTATCACAAGGGAAAGCGCCGAATTTGACTAGTCTATATGACAAGATAGATGTCATGCAAGATTTATTATTGGATAAACAGCCACAATATGAAGTGTATCAGCATACACCCGCAACACCTGAAAGCGAAACAGTTCCGGCAATGTGGCTACTGGGCTCTAGCGGAGACAGTGCTATGCAAGCAGCAACGAAAGGGATGGGTTATTCGTATGCCCAATTCTTCAGTGGCAAGTTAAATCCGGAAGCCTTTGAAATTTATAATGCCAATTTCAAACCCTCACCATTTATGGAAAAGAAAAAATTATCCGTAGCTTTTTATGCCATGGTTTGTGAAACGAAAGAGGAAGCTGAATATTATTCTTTACCATATTTAATTTCACGGATGAACTTGATGCGCGGATTGCCGATGGGTAAAATGTTGACACCAGAAGAAGCTGCCAATCAATCCTTTTCTGAAATGGACCGTCTGTTTCTGAAAAAAGTACGTGAAGGACTGTTAATCGGAACTCCTGAATCAGTTGCGACTGAATTACGAGAATATGGTGAACGGTATCAAATTGATGAAGCGATGATTGTGACATTCGCTGACCCACAAGAAGTGAGACAACAGTCGTACCGTTACTTAGCGCAAGAATTTAACTTACAAAAAGGTGGAAGTGATTTATGACATTGTCTTTTTGGATCGCTGCTGAGAAATGGTACTATCTATGGGCGCCAACCGCATTGGGATTGATAATGGTTTCGGCATTGGTAATGGTTTTTACTTTAAGTAAAAGAAAAACAAAAATCGGCAAAAGGGTAATTAAAATAGCAGCACTAGTTTTAGGAAGCTCAACCATTTTGATCCTCATCAACAATCAACGCTATGGGACCTATTTAGAACCTGCCGAACGTGTTACACCTGTTATTCGTCATATGCAGTATAAAGTTTTTCAAGGTTATCAGCCGATGACCCGCTCTACGATTGATACCTATGCTAGATATCATGATCCGGAAGGAGTGATGGCAACTGGTCTTTATAATGAAGAAACTGTAACGGAAGCAGTCACTTATCTCGGTAAGAAACACCGCCACCATTATTTCCAACGGGACGAACAGATTTTCAAACAGTATGAGACGAGCGTTTTCTTTGATGCTAACAGAGATGAAACAGAAATTGTTGGGACATTGTATCGTTTGAAAGACCCAGAGTTTGAAACAATCGGCTTTAATGACACACGCTTTGTATTTTATGATCGAATCGAAATAGCAGAAGAAGACACAGGAAAGCTTTATGAACCCGAAGATGAGTTTTTAGTACCGACTACGAAACAAGTCTTTCTGGAATGGACGTTCAAATATTACTAAGAAAACAGATAACTAATACACAAGACGAACTGTTTCACTATAGGATTTTAGTGGAAAATTATAAGTTTAACTTATTGAGAATAAATAAAATAGGAACAGCGTTGTTGTATCAGCGTTGTTCTTAAGGGCGTTATGGGCATTCTTTATTATAGAAAGACGACTTACTCGAAATGATGAAACAGTTTATTAGTCTGTTTCCATGGTTATTTGCTGAAATTTAAATGTATTTGATGTATGATAGAAGAGTAGTTAAAAATCCGAGGAGGGAACTCTAAAAATGGACATGTTCGAAAGTTTGGAAGCAAAAATCAAAGGTAAAAAAATTAAAATCGTTTTCCCGGAAGCGACAGATTCACGTATTCTAGGTGCAGTTGTACGTTTGAAAGCAGAAGATTTGGTTGATCCAATCTTGGTAGGGAACGTTGCAGAAGTTGAAAGTGCAGCGAAAGAACGCGGATTCAACATTGAAGGGATTTCTGTTATAGATCCTGCAAACTATGATGATTTCGATGGAATGGTTGCATCTTTCATTGATCGTCGTAAAGGTAAAGCAACAGAAGAGCAAGCACGTAAAACATTGTTGGACGAAAACTATTTCGGAACAATGCTTGTATACATGGGCTTGGCAGATGGTTTAGTAAGTGGTGCTGTACACTCAACAGGTGATACAGTTCGACCAGCTCTACAAATCATCAAAACAAAACCAGGTGTAAGCCGTACTTCAGGTGCGTTCATTATGCTTCGCGGCCGTGGCCAAGAAAAATACTTGTTCGCTGACTGTGCGATTAACATCAACCCGAACGCACAAGAATTAGCTGAAATCGCTGTAGAATCTGCTAAAACGGCAGAAATGTTTGACATCGAGCCTAACGTAGCGATGTTAAGCTTCTCTACAAAAGGATCAGCTTCATCTCCAGAGCAAGAAAAAGTTGCTGAAGCAACTCGTATTGCACAAGAATTGGCACCAGAATATAAAATTGATGGTGAGTTACAATTTGATGCTGCCTTTGTTGAAGCAGTTGCTAAACAAAAAGCACCAGAATCAGAAGTTGCTGGTAAAGCAACAGTATTTGTTTTCCCAGAGATTCAATCAGGTAACATTGGTTACAAGATTGCACAACGTTTCGGAGCTTTCGAAGCTGTTGGACCAATCTTACAAGGTTTGAACCAACCAATTTCTGACCTTTCTCGTGGTTGTGTGGAAGAAGATGTCTTCAAGACAGCTATCATCACTGCAAACCAAACACTAGTAAAATAATTAACTAATAAAACAGAGTCCGGATGATACGATCCGAACTCTGTTTTTTTATTAGCTCGGCTATTGTTAGTCCGTCTAACCAGCCGCTTTTCTTACATCTTAATTTAAGCTATAATTGAAATGAGATTGAAGTGGGGGTTACACTGTGATTTATACAATTGAAACGAATAATGAAAATGAAACACTTGCTCTGGCACAGAAGTTGGGGGAATTAGTTCAAGCACGCGATGTTATCTTACTGGAAGGGGATTTGGGAGCTGGTAAGACGACTTTTACCAAAGGGTTGGCTCTCGGGTTAGGCATCGAACAAGTTGTAAAAAGTCCTACTTATACAATCATTCGGGAATATACCAAAGGACGTTTACCACTCTATCATATGGACGTCTATCGATTAGAAGAAGCAGGCAGTGACGAGATGGGATTAGAAGAATACTTCTACGGAGATGGCGTGAGTGTTGTAGAATGGTCGAAATTTATCGCCGATGAACTGCCTCCGCATTATTTACTCGTCCAAATTGATAAGACAGGTTACTATTTACAAAACCGTCTGTTTACTATCGAGTCATTCGGAGACCGTTATGAAAAACTATTAGAAGGTTGGAAAACTACAAATGAAAACTGAAAAATTAGAAATTATTATCCGAGAAGCTATTCCTTCAGACGCAAAAGATATTCTTGAGTTTAGTGAGCAGACAGGCGCTGAAACTGACTTTTTAGTTTATGGACCAGAAGGGCTTGAACTTTCAGAAGCATTTGAAGCCATGTATTTAGAAGGCCTAATCGAAAAAGAAAATGCCATCATGTTAGTTGCTACCATTGATAATGAAGAATTAATCGGTATTGCTTCAGTTGGTTCAAACGATAAACCTAAAACACAACATGTGGGAGAAGTGGGTATCACCGTAGCAAAAGATTTCTGGGGCTATGGATTAGGTACAGCATTGATGGAAGAAGTCGAAATTTGGGCAAAAGAATCAGGCATTATTCGCCGCCTGGAATTAACCGTCCATGCGGATAATGAGCGTGCGATTGCACTGTACGAAAAAATGGGTTACCAACGCGAAGGTGTGTTATCCCGTGCGATGTTTATTAATGACGCATTCGCTGATGGCGTCATGATGAGCTTACTGATAGACTAAAAAGAAAACCGTTGGAAGCATGCCGCTCGGTGGCGACCCCCAAAAGTTAGAGTTTTAATTATGCAGCCAATTGGCTGGTTTGAGTTCGGTATTCTACTGGACTTAGGCCAGCCAATTTTTCTTTCGATCGAACTTGGTTGTACCAATCGATATACTCGGAAATCCTTGATTCAAGCTCACCATAACTTACCATTTTTTCTCCGTGATACATTTCCTGTTTCAGAATGCCGAAGAAATTTTCCATCGCTGCATTATCAGCACACGTTGCTTTCCGAGACATGCTTTGAAAGAGTTTGTTTTTCTTCAAGATTTTAACCCACTTGTTGTGCTGGTACTGCCACCCTTGGTCCGAATGAAGGGTCGTGCGGACGGTGCCGTGTTTACGAATGATGCCGACGGCCTCCTGCAGGGGCTTCATCACGAAGTCCAGAGTTGGTCGCTTATTCATGCTGTAGGCGATGACCTCTCCGTTATACAAGTCCAGAATAGGGCTAAAGTATAACTTCTCCTCCCCCATACACTTGAATTCAGTGACGTCCGTGACGAGTTTCTGTAAGGGGATAGTGGTGTGGAAGCGCCGATTCAGTCGGTTCTTCGCAACGGTTCCCACTTTCCCTCTATAGGAATTGTACTTGCGAGACTTCCGCATGAACTTGACACATTTTAAACCTATTTCTTGCATGAGGCGGTACACCTTTTTGTGGTTGACGCAATGTCCCAGTTTTTGCATTTCCTTCGTGAGTCGTTTATACCCATACCGCTCTTTGAACTGAAAGAAAAGCTGTCGGATCAGCTCTTTTAGAGCCCCATCCGGGTCCGCTATTCCCAGTTGTTTCGCGTGGTAATGGTACGTTGCGGATGGGATTCCAACTACTGAAAGGATATCCTTCAGTTTGAATCCTTCTTCTTTGAGTGCGTATGCCACTGCTGTTTGTGCTTTTCGAGAAAGGTGTCTGGATTCTCCCGGAAAGCTTTCAACTTTTTTAAGTAAGCAATCTCTAATCTTAGTAATTCATTTTCACGTTCCAGCTCTTCTTGGGAAAGAGAAGTGGACTTTGCTTGTTTTCCCGGCTGTTTTCTCGGTTTTCTGGACATGGGAGGTCGCCCCTTTTGTTTTGGTTTCAGGCCTTTTATCCCGTTCTCTTGGAAGGCCCGGTTCCAGTTGGCGATGAGGGAAGGATTGTTCATGCCGAAGGCAATGGCCGTTTCGGAATAAGAAGCGCCTGTTTCTTTCATAAAGTGTAATACATCCACCTTGAATTGAACAGGGTAGACCGTCTTCTTCCGCTTCCTCTTCAGACCTTCCAACCCGAATTCTTGGAAAAATGTCACCCATTTTCGGACGGTTGCGGCATCAGGAATGGCATGTTTCTTCGCCAAGGCGCTATATCCCAACGGGCCATCCAGATATTCTTGCACAACTTGTAACTTGAATGCTTCACTATATTTTGCCATAAAAAGAACCCCCAAAAGTTTAGATTTTACTCTAACTTTTGGGGTCGGTACCCTCCAACGGTTTTTATTAAATTGAAACGACAAGCGAAACGGGACAGTGATCACTGCCAAGAATCGAATCGTGTATTTCAGCACTGACGAGGTTGTTCTGTAGATTTTGGGAAGTAAGGAAATAATCGATTCGCCAACCCGCATTGTTCTTTCTAGCGTTGAATCGGTAACTCCACCAACTATAGCGACCCGTGACATCAGGATGGAAGAAACGAAATGTATCTATATAGCCAGAATCCAGTAATTGCGTAAATTTGGAACGTTCTTCATCACTGAAACCGGCGCTTTTTCGATTCGATTTTGGGTTTTTCAAATCAATCTCAGTATGTGCGACGTTCAAATCACCGCAAACAATAACCGGTTTTGTTTCTTCCAACTTTTTCAAATAAGCGCGGAAGTCATCTTCCCATTCCATCCGGTAGCCGATACGAGCCAGTTCATTTTGAGAATTAGGCGTATAGACTGTGAGCAACCAAAAATCGGTGTACTCCAATGTAATCACACGTCCTTCTTGATCGTGGTTTTCAATACCGAGTCCGTAATGGACAGACAGTGGTTTATGCTTAGTGAAGATAGCTGTACCAGAATACCCTTTTTTAACGGCATAATTCCAATAAGACTCATAACCCTCAAATTCTAAATCGATTTGTCCCGCTTGTAATTTCGTTTCTTGGAGACAGAAGAAATCTGCATCCATCTCAGAAAATACATCTAGAAAGTTCTTTTTAACGACAGCTCTGAGACCATTGACGTTCCAAGATACTAGTTTTAGTTGCACGTTGGTTCCTCCTAGAAGAAGATACTTAAAGCAAAGTTACTGAAAATACCTAGTACAACTAGATTAATGATTACAATTGCCCATTTAAATTTCTTTTCTTGAACGTTCAATCCGTAGATAACACCTACCAGTGGGAAGAACAGGGCTAAAAGAATTGAAATGGTTGCGATTGTATCTGGATCCTTTGTACTGAAAAGGTATACCGGATATAGAATAGATAATAGTGTGAAGACAGTTGCGTTACGTAGTTTATTATTTTTCAAAAGTCATTCTCCTTTCCTCTCCGCAATATTTTAGCATACCTTTACCTGTATTTGCGATAAATCCTTTTGCATGAATGATGACAAAGATTACAAATTGGCTTACTATGGAAAAAAGAGATTATTATCAAGGTAAGGTGTGCTACAATAATTAGTGCGATGCAACAGAATAACGAAAAATAATTAACGAAATTTAGCGAGGCGAAAAGAGTGCAAGAATATATAAAAGTAGCGGCGGAGCTACGCAGTCATTTTCCGGATGTTTTGATTAAAGAAAATGAACAACTTAGCAGTTATACATACACCAAAACGGGTGGACCAGTCGATGCTCTAGTTTTTCCAAGAACGAAAGATGAAGTGCAAATGATAGTAACGTGGGCACATGAAAATCGTGTTCCTCTGACTACTTTGGGCAATTCCAGTAACGTAATTATTCGCGATGGCGGAATTCGGGGCATAGTTATCATTTTAACTGATTTAAATGCCATCACAGTCAAAAAAAATCACATTATTGTACAGAGTGGTGCTTCCTTAATTGAAACATCCAGACGTGCTTTAAACGAGAATTTGACGGGCTTAGAATTTGCGTGTGGAATCCCTGGAAGTATCGGTGGAGCTGTTTATATGAACGCGGGTGCTTACGGTGGCGAAGTAGAATCAGTGATTGAATCCGTCGAAGTGGTAACCTTAACGGGTGAAAGAAAACTTTACTCAAATAAAGATATGGCATTCAGTTACCGCCACAGTGCGATTCAGGCCACAGGCGATATCGTTCTAGAAACAACATTCGCTTTAGAAAAAGGTAAAGAAGATAAAATTAGAGAAAAGATGGCTGAGTTGACGGAGTTACGTGAATCCAAACAACCGCTGGAGTTCCCTTCATGCGGAAGTGTCTTCAAACGTCCGACAGGCTATTTTACTGGTAAGTTGATTCAAGATGCGGGACTTCAAGGGAAGCAATGGGGCGGCGCTCAAATTTCAATGAAACATGCCGGTTTTATTGTGAATATCGATAACGCTACTGCAACCGATTATATTGATTTAATTGCGTATATCCAAAAAGTAATTAAAGAAGTTTACGATGTCAGCTTAGAAACAGAAGTGCGGATTATCGGGGAAGACCCGACAGTTAGCACTCAGGAAGAAAACATATGAAACAAACATCAAATTAAGTGAAGGAGGAGATTTCTTGAAAAAGCCATTGATTACCTTTCAAAACTTTACATTTACCTATTCAGACCAGACGATACCTGTTCTCAACGAGTTAAATGTATCTATAAATGAAGGTGAAAAGATACTCGTTATTGGCCCAAGCGGATCTGGGAAATCCACCTTTGCTCGTTGTTTGTCAGGTGTATTACCGAATAAAGATAATAATGACTTTTTGGGAAACATATTCATCGGTGAAGATAATGCAAAACCCTTCATTTCAAACTTTTTACCCAACGAATTGGCTATCAGTATGGAAGAAAGTGCAGTGGCGCTTCATGAGAAGAGTCGTAATCTACGCTCAAAACCTGCTGTTGAGCCTTTCCAGACATATCTCGGACAAAAAAAGTTGGCAAGTATGGAATGGTTCTTAAGTAAATATCCATCACTAAGAAATAGTAATAGTCGCTTATCCAACCATCAGTTTGAAAAAATAAAATCGGCAGGTTTTTTCGTCAATGATAAACCTGTTTTGATTTTTGATGAACCACTGGCAAATCTGGATCCTAAATCTGGAGATATTGCGATGAGGTTTATTGATGAATTGGCTGAAAAGACGGATACAACGATTATAATTATCGAACATCGTTTAGAGGATGCATTAGTCTATCCTTTTGAGAGATTGATTCTATTTTCTGAAGGACGTTTGATGGCTGATGGAAAACCTTCGGATATATTAAAAACCGATGTCTTGAGTGAAATCGGAATTCGTGAACCCTTGTATGTTACAGCGATGCGTTATGCAGGCGTAAACCTGGATTCTGTCAACAATCTGGATAATGCACAAAATATTAATGGACCGAACTTAAAAGAACAAATGGAGTTATGGTTATCTTATTTGCCGAAATTCCAATATAGTGAAAAAGGGAAGCCGTTAATGGAATTAAAAGATCTTAATTTCCAATATCCATGGAATGCGCATCCGATTCTCAATCATATCAGTCTCACGTTCTATGAAGGCGAGATGGTCAGTCTGGTCGGTCCGAATGGTTCAGGTAAGACGACACTTGCAAAGCTCATTTCCGGACAAGAGCCAATTCATGAAGGTAAAATGTTTTGGAAGGGTGAAGATGTTTCGACCTTTAGTGCCAATGATTTAGCAACGTTGATTGGCTATGTGCCTCAGAATCCGTTGGAGCTCATTACACAGTCGACAATCGATGAAGAGTTAGCCTATCGTCTACGAAATCGCAACTTTTCTGAAGCTGATATTTCAAGTCGAATTGAGAAAGTCATTCGTATTTGCAGCTTGCAATATATTCGAAAGTTACCAATCGCAGCTCTTAGTTTTGGGCAGTTGCGTAGAGTGGCAATCGGTTCGGTACTAGTATTAGATCCGGAATTGATTATTGTGGATGAACCGGCAGCCGGCCAAGATTTGAACAGCTACACTGAAATAATGAACTTTTTACAATCGATTAACTTGCGTGGCGTCAGCGTTTTACTAGTTACGCATGACATTCATTTGATGCTCGAATATTCAAAGCGGGCAGTCGTTATGGCAAAAGGAGAAGTCATTGCGGATTCTACTCCTGTTTTAGTATTGGCAACACCAGAAATAATCGAAGCAGCGTCGTTAAAAGAAACGAATCTTTTAACCTTTGCCAAACAACTAAATATGACAGATCCCTACGGCTTTACCGATAAATTTATCCACTATGATCGGGTCGCACGTTTATTCTAAATCAGGAACTCACGCAGATTATTTCTAGTCTGCGTGAGTTTTTTTGTAGTGTAGGGTTTTATAAGATTCTGGAGGAACGTCATTCATTGTTATTGCGAGTTCCACGTGTTTTATCTTTGTTCCACTGAGGGTAAATAGAACCATGAAAAAAATATTCTTCACGCCATTTTCTTTGATAAGGAAGATCATTGGGAATCCCTGGTGAGAATGTATGGGAAGAGGATTCACAGAAGTAGATAAGTTTCGTTATTGTGGGGTATCAAGAAAGGATTTCGGTTGTTTGTGAAGGGGTGTCCCTCGCAAGGAATGACTGAAGGGGCTGTCGGATCTGCCTTTTTGAGCACGTTTACGCTACCATTATTAGTTAATAGGAAAACGCGCTGACTCAAACCGTTTTTTCGATTTGAGTCAGCGTTTTCTGGCAAAAGTGACGACTCAAACCGTTTTTTTGATTTGAGTCAGCGTTTTTCGGTAAAAGTGACGACTCAGACCGTTTTTTCGATTTGAGTCAGCGTTTTCTGGTAAAAGTGACGACTCAAACCGTTTTTTTGATTTGAGTCAGCGTTTTCTGGTAAAAGTGACGACTCAAACCGTTTTTTTGATTTGAGTCAGCGTTTTTCGGCAAAAGTGACGACTCAAACTGTTTTTTTGATGTTTCCTCTTGTTTTTTTCTCAAAGACTATTATAATCATATCCGAAGCTAAACTTAAAGATTACTTTTACTAAACTCTTGAGCAGAAAGAGGTGGCCCTATGGATATCGGAAAGAAGCTTAAAGAATTACGCTTGCAGAAGAATTTGACGCAAGAAGAACTCGGGGAACGTACCGATTTAACGAAAGGGTACATATCTCAATTAGAGAATGGCTTTAGTTCTCCTTCAATGGAAACTTTTTTTGCAATTTTGGAAGTGCTGGGCACGACTCCGAAAGATTTTTTTGATCCGGAAAGTTCCGAACAACAAATCGTTTATACCAAAAACGATGTAACAATCTTTACAGATGAAGAAAAAGGTTTTTCGACATCTTGGTTGATTCCCAACTCAAATGACAAAGAAATGGAACCTGTTATGTTAACATTGGAACCAGAAGGGGAGTTCAAGCAATTCCCACCATCTTTATCTGAAACATTCGGATACGTCATGAAGGGATCCATTCAAGTGCAATTAGGTGAAGATACCTATATAATAAAAAAAGGGCAATCTTTTTACTTCGAGGCTTCAGAATTCCATCAATTACGAAATGTGGCATCAACACAGGCACGTGTCCTGTTGGTAGTTACAGATTCTTATTTATAAAAATGAAAGCGCAGGTGTAAATAATGGCAAATGAAACAATCATTACTTTGGAAAACGTCAATAAAGTATATGATGACGAAACAGTATTACATAATATAGATTTTGAAATTGAGCGTGGAAAGTTTTATACGCTACTTGGACCATCCGGTTGTGGTAAAACGACAATTCTTCGCTTAATTGCAGGTTTTACGGAAGCAACAAACGGGATGATTCGCATTAACAATCAAGTCGTTAATGATATCCCACCAAATAAAAGACGTGTGAATACGGTGTTTCAGGATTATGCATTGTTTCCACATATGAACGTATTCGATAACGTTGCATTTGGTCTTTCTTTGAAGAAGCTGCCTAAAAAAGAAATTGAGCAAAGAGTTAAAGATGCCTTGAAGATGGTCCAGTTATCCGGTTATGAGAAACGTGAAATCCGGGAAATGTCTGGTGGACAACAACAACGTGTAGCTATTGCGCGTGCGATTATAAACGAGCCGGAAGTGCTGTTACTGGATGAACCACTTTCCGCATTAGATTTGAAATTACGTACGGAAATGCAATACGAACTGCGGGATATTCAACGCCGTTTAGGTATTACGTTTATCTTTGTAACGCATGATCAAGAAGAAGCTTTAGCGATGAGTGACTGGATTTTTGTTATGAACAAAGGACATATTGTCCAAAGTGGTACGCCGGTTGATATTTATGACGAACCAATTAACCGCTTTGTTGCAGATTTCATTGGCGAAAGCAATATTGTTCCAGGCCGCATGGTGGAAGACTACCGTGTCAGCTTTGTTGGAAAAGAATTCGAATGTGCCGATGCCGGGATTACTCCAGGCGAAAAGATCGAGATTGTTATTCGTCCTGAAGACTTGGAATTGACAACAGTTGATAAAGGGAAATTGGTTGTGAAGGTTGATACCCAATTATTCCGTGGTGTGCATTATGAAATCATCGGTTACGATGCTGATGGAAATGAGTGGATGGTTCACTCTACGAAGCGTGCAGAAATAGGCGCAGAAGTTGGCCTGTATTTCAATCCGCAAGATATTCATGTTATGCGTTTAGGCGAGACAGAAGAAGAATTCGATGCGCGTCTTGAAAGCTACGAAGAGTAAGGAGGGGTAGAGATGATGACACGTTCAAAAAACTGGTTTTCTGCCCCATATCTATTATGGTTAGGCTTGTTCGTAATTATTCCAGTATTACTGATTTTATATCAATCATTCTTTGATGTTTCGGGAAACTTTACCCTTGGAAATTATGCAGCTTACTTTACCTCTGGGAATTATGTGGCGATGACTGTCAATTCATTCTTGTATGCCTTTTTAATTACCTTGGTAACGTTCTTAATTAGTTACCCGACAGCTCTGTTTTTAAGCCGTACAAAACATAAGCAGTTGTGGCTGTCTCTGATTATCTTACCTACTTGGGTAAACTTGCTGCTTAAAGCCTATGCTTTCATTGGTATTTTCAGCCAAAGCGGCTCTGTGAATCAATTTCTGACATTCTTTGGTTTTGGTTCGCAACAATTATTATTCACGGACTTTAGTTTTATCTTTGTAGCTTCTTACATTGAACTACCCTTTATGATTTTACCGATTTACAACTCAATTATGGAAATCAATCCCTCATTGCAAATGGCCAGCTATGACTTGGGGGCAACGCGTTGGGAAACACTGAGACGTGTCATCTTCCCATTAAGTATGAGCGGCGTGCGCAGCGGGTTCCAAGCGGTCTTTATTCCATCATTGTCCTTGTTTATGCTAACGAGAATGATTGGTGGGAACCGAGTTATTACCTTAGGAACTGCGGTTGAACAACATTTCTTGGTTACGCAAAACTGGGGAATGGGTTCTACGATTGGCGTTATCCTGATTGTAGCGATGATCGTTATCATGTTCCTTACAGGTGAAAAGAATACTAAAGGAGGGAAAAGATAATGCGGTTAACCTCCAACTCTAAATGGAATAATTTCTATCTTATCTTTGTATTCGTCGTGTTGTATGCGCCGATTTTCTATTTGATTTTTTACTCCTTTAACGAAGGCGGTACAATGAATAATTTTACCGGCTTTACGTGGGAACATTATCAAGCTGTATTTGAAGATACTCGTTTAATCGGAATTGTGTTGAATACATTGTTGGTCGCTTTATTGTCAGCGTTAATTGCAACAGTCGTTGGTACATTTGGTGCGATTTACATCTACTACACGCGGAAAATGAAAACACGCCGGGTATTACTAAGCTTGAATAATATTTTGATGGTTTCCCCAGATGTTATTATTGGAGCAAGTCTGTTGATTTTATTCACCTTGATTGGCTTTAGCTTAGGCTTTGCCTCTGTCTTACTCGCTCACGTTGCGTTCTCGATTCCAATTGTTGTATTGATGGTATTGCCACGGTTATATGAAATGAAAGACTCGATGATTAGTGCAGCTCAAGATTTGGGCGCTAACTCTTGGCAAGTTATTTCGAGAATCTTGTTGCCAAGTATTACACCGGGAATTTTAAGTGGCTTCTTTATGGCCTTCACGTATTCTTTGGATGACTTTGTTGTAACATTTTTCGTAACTGGTAATGGCTTCAGTACCTTGGCAGTGGAGATTTACTCCCGTGCCCGTCGTGGAGTCAGCTTGGAAATTAATGCTTTGAGTGCATTGATGTTCCTGTTTACTCTAGTTTTGATTTTAGGTTACAATGCCATTCAAATATATGGGCAACGTAAACGTGATAAAGACGTTAAAGCCATTGGATTTACAAAAAACGAGGTGGTTGAACCATGAAAAAACTAGTATGGGCTGCAGCTACCGTCTTATCTGTTTGTTTACTCTTGGCTTTCGGAATTGATTATTTGAACAAAGCACAAGGATTTACAGGTGAGAATACGTTAACGATTTATAACTGGGGCGATTATATCGAACCCTCTCTGATTAAGAAATTTGAAGAAGAGACAGGGTATAAAATTTCTTATGAGACATTTGACTCCAACGAAGCAATGTATACGAAAATCAATCAAGGCGGTACCTCTTATGATATTGCTATTCCATCCGAATATATGATTTCTCGGATGATTGATGAAGATATGGTGATGGAACTGGATCACTCAAAAATCGAAGGACTGGAATACATTAATCCACGCTTCTTGGATTTGAGTTTTGACGAAGGTAACCGCTATTCGATTCCTTATTTCTGGGGAACGTTAGGAATCATCTACAATGATAAATTTGTTGATGAGGCACCGACTACTTGGAATGATTTATGGGACGAAACATTTCGGAATGAATTGATGCTGATTGATGGGGCACGTGAAGTAATGGGGATTGGTCTGCAAAGCGAAGGCTACTCTTTAAATGAAACCGACCCGGAGATATTGGTTGAAATTGCTGCGAAGTTAAAAGAAATGACACCGAATGTCAAAGCAATTATCGCTGATGAAATTAAAATGTACATGATTCAAGAAGAAGCTGCGATGGCCGTTACTTTCTCTGGAGAAGCGAGTGAAATGATTTGGGAAAATGAAAATCTACACTACGTCATTCCCGAAGAAGGAACGAATTTATGGTTTGATAATATCGTCATTCCTAAGACATCTCAAAATACCGAAGGCGCGTATGCGTTCATCAACTTCATGTTAGATCCAGAAAATGCGGCACTCAATGCAGACTATGTCGGCTATTCAACGCCAAACGATGCGGCACTGGAACTGATGGATCCAGAAGTTACGAGTGATGAACAATTTTATCCTTCTGATGAGGCAATTGAATTCATGGAAGTATATGAAAACTTAGGACCAGAACTATTGGGAATCTACAATGATTTGTTCCTAGAAGTAAAAATGTACCAGAATTAACAAAAAAGGAAGCCAGAGCTGATAGAATCAGTCTTGGCTTCCTATTTTTTTTGTAATTGTTATCGACTTGCGCACTCAAACGCAAAAAAGGATTTGAGTGCGCAGTTATGGTGCAATTCCGCGCACTCAAACGCAAAAAAGGATTTGAGTGCGCAGTTATGGTGCAAATTCGCGCACTCAAATGCAAAAACAGATTTGAGTGCGCATGGTTAATCTATAACGACTATTCGCCCAAGTAATCGCTGGGTGTAATTTCCATCTCAGTCCCAAAAATTTTCATTTTCAAGCGAATGCCTTCACGGGTTGCGGCTAAGCCACCCAAACCCGTTTCTCTCAAAGAAGGTGGGAGGTTTTTTCCGACACGACGCATCGCTTCAATAACGTCATCAGCTGGAATTTTGTTCGTGAGACCAGCCAATGCCATATCCGCAGAAATCAAGGCATTGACCGCCCCAATAGCATTTCGCTTCACGCAAGGAATTTCAACTAAGCCGGCAACTGGATCACAAACTAACCCCAATAAGTTACTTAATGCCATTGCGAGAGCCTCAGAACTTTCTTCAGGTGAGCCACCCGCAATTTCAACTGCAGCAGCGGCAGCCATTCCGGATGCACTGCCGACTTCCGCCTGACAGCCACCAGCAGCACCGGAAATCATGGCATTATTTGCTATGACCATTCCAAATCCGCTGGCACAAAAGAGCATCTGAACCATCTGATCTTCGTCTAGCCCGAGTTTATCTTTAATACCAAACATCACGCCAGGCAGAGTACCCGATGAACCAGCAGTTGGCGTAGCACAAATTATACCTAATGACGCATTCACTTCGTTTGTCGCAATGGCATTCTCAACAGCAATGAGTAAATCGTCCCCGGAAAGAGATTTCCCACGTTTCCGATAATTCATCAGCTTCACCGCTTCGCCACCAGTCAAGCCGGTTGGTGAAAAGACGCCGTCACCAGTCAAGCCTTTCTCAACTGCTTCTTTCATCACGCGATAATTCTTACGCATTTGTTCCCATATATCCTCACGCGAACGATGAGAAGTTTGCATTTCCTGTTGCACCATTAATTCGGAAATGGGCACTTGCTTTTCACGTGCATCGTTTACGAGTTCTTCGACAGATTGATACATCGTTATCCTCCTACCTGATTAAAATAGCTTGTTCGATAAAGGGCATTGTATTAATTTCAGAAATCATTTCTTTAGAAGGAGAGGTTTCTAAATAGAGAATCACCCATTCATTCTCTTCTTCCCGGAAAATGCGGATATCACTTAAACGGTACCCATGGTTAGTGAAAAAAACTTCCCAGTCCCGCAGCTTTAATAAACCGAGATGCGAACTGTTTTGTTTAATAAAATAAAGAGGTAAATGCCCATTGATGGTCATCTGGAAGTCCCCGATTTCAACTGCGTTTAGTTCAATCGAACCACCGCCGATTGAACTGCCTGTTGCGACGATTCGTAAATCATCACGTTCCAGGATCATACGTGCAGTATTCGGGTGTCCAACAGGAGAGGGGTCTTTCTCTTCAAAAAAACTTACCGCAATTTGTTGGGATGCTGCCATTTCCACGGCTTTGGGTAACATCGGATCATCGGCATTTAAACCTAAAATGCCACCTAAAATGGCAAAGTCCGTTCCATGTCCCAAATGTGTATCCGCAAAGGACTCGTAATAATGAATCGTAATTTTTTTAGGAATCATACCAAATAGTTGTGCGGCTGCTTTTCCGAGGGCTAAAGCGCCGGCAGTATGTGAACTGGATGGTCCGACCATAATCGGTCCAATAATATCGAAAACACTACGAAATGTATTAGCCATTTTATACCTCCCACATATTGAATTCGTCCCTCATTATATCAAAACGGAACGAAATAGTCGCATTTCTCATCTATCTTTTATTCTAGAAGGAAAGCGCTATGCTATAATTAAAACAATAAGTTTGAAGGGGATTAGATAGTATGGAACTTAAAAAAGCAGTAGGTTTAAAAGCAGCAGAGTACATCAAATCGGGAATGATTGTAGGTCTGGGAACAGGCTCAACAGCCTACTATTTTGTTGAAGAAATCGGTCGCCGAGTGAAAGAAGAAGGATTGGAAGTTACTGGTGTAACAACTTCTATCCGGACGAAAGAACAAGCGTTAAGCTTAGGTATTCCTTTGAAAAATATTGATGACGTTACCCATGTTGATATCACTGTAGACGGCGCTGATGAAATCAGTACTGATTTCCATGGGATCAAAGGTGGCGGTGGTGCACACTTAATCGAAAAAATTGTTGCTTCCAATTCTAAAGAAATTATTTGGATTGTGGATGACAGCAAGATGGTTGATAAATTGGGTGCATTTCCACTCCCATTGGAAGTCATCAAATATGGTTCACAACAAGTATTTAATCACCTTGAAGAAAAAGGGTACAAACCTGCTTTTCGAATGGATGAAGCAGGTGGAAAGTATCTAACGGATGAAGATAACTATATTATCGATTTGCATTTAGGCACGATTGAAAATCCAACTGCTCTTGAAGCGGAATTAAATCAAATGGTAGGTGTCGTTGAACACGGCCTCTTCCTGAACATGGTTACCCGTGTACTGGTTGGATCAGCTGATGGGGTCCAAGATATTGCAATAGGAAGACAATATTATTCTGAAGGGAAGTAGAAACATATGCGCATGGTTGACTTAATTGTTAAGAAGCAGCAAGGAAAAGAATTAACGAAAGAAGAAATTAATTTCATCATTTCAGGCTTTACAAATGGTACTATTCCGGATTATCAGATGAGCGCTTTTGCAATGGCTGTTTATTTCCAAGATATGACCGATAACGAACGGATGGAAATGACAATGGCCATGGCTGAATCTGGCGACCAAATTGATTTGTCTGCAATTGAAGGTATTAAAGTAGACAAGCATTCAACTGGGGGAGTAGGCGATACAACAACGCTTGTATTGGCGCCTCTTGTAGCAAGTGCAGGCGTTCCGGTTGCAAAAATGAGCGGGCGTGGTCTAGGACATACAGGTGGTACCATCGATAAATTAGAATCTGTACCAGGCTTCCACGTAGAGATCTCAGAAGAAAAGTTCATGGAATTAGTTAATAAAAATAAAGTAGCGGTCGTGGGTCAATCAGGTGATCTAACGCCAGCGGACAAAAAAATCTACGCACTACGTGACGTAACAGGAACAGTAAACTCCTTGCCGTTGATTGCAAGCTCGATTATGAGTAAAAAAATTGCTTCGGGAGCAGATGCAATCGTACTGGACGTTAAAGTTGGAGCAGGCGCATTTATGAAAACACCTGAAGATGCTGAGAAACTAGCGCGCGCAATGGTTTCTATCGGAAATTTAGCGGGTAGAAAAACAATGGCGATTATCTCGGATATGAGCCAACCACTTGGCCGTGCAGTAGGAAATACCTTAGAAGTTGAAGAAGCGATTGAGACGTTGAAAGGCAACGGACCAAAGGATTTAGAAGAGCTTTGCTTGGTACTTGGTGCTCAAATGGTTTACCTAGGCGGCGGGGCAGAAAGTTTAGAAGATGCCAAAGCACTGTTGAAAGAAAAATTAACGAACGGAGAAGCATTGGAGCAGTTCAAGATTTTCTTGGAAGCACAAGATGGGAATCCAAACGTAGTAGAAGACTATTCATTGATGCCACAGGCAAGCATTACTAAAGATGTTAAAGCAACTGAATCAGGCTACATTACGGAAATTACCGCTGATGATATTGGTGTGGCTGCAATGAAACTTGGAGCAGGACGTGAAACGCAAGAGTCGGTCATTGATTTAGCTGCTGGATTAATGCTTCATAAAAAAGTAGATGACTATGTTGAAAAAGGCGATGTGATCGTGACGCTTTATGCGAACTTTGAAGATACTGCGGAAGCAGAGAAAATGATTCAACAAGCATATCACTACGGAAAAGAAAAAGTAGAACCAGTTCTAATCCATAAAGTTATAACTGAATAGATTAAATAAACGGCAACCCAGAATTCTAGGGTTGCCGTTTATTTAATCTCTGAACGAAATACCAACGATAGAATCGCCAATTTCTAGGAATTCACTTATTAATTCACTTGGTTCGGTACGATTCGGAAGATAGATGGTAAAAATAAAATTATAGACAGGCTCGCCATTCTCGCGAATCATGGCGAAGTCTTCATCAGTGGTTCTCAAATTATATTTATTAAAAAGTGTTCTAATTTCTTCAATTTGGGTACGGCTGGTTAATTTTATGTCCAGGATATATTTATCACCGGGTTTCGTGATTTTTTTCAATAAATATAACACCGCAACTAAAATAAGTGTAGAAATGATAGCGAGGAAATAATATCCATATCCCGCCGCAATTCCTAAGCCTGCTACAGCCCAAATTGTGGCTGCTGTAGTCAATCCTGAGACTTTATCAATTTGAGTGGTGATGATTGACCCGGCACCCAAAAATCCGATTCCACTGACGATTTGAGCCACGATTCGGGAAAAGTCCGTTGAGATAATTCCTTGTAAGTCAGGATTGTCTAATACCAATCTTATTATTGAGAATGAAATTTCGACTTGAATAATGGTTAATATGCACGCCGATACACAAACGATAATATTGGTTCGGATTCCCGCTGATTGGTTTTTTCGTTCACGCTCAATACCAACTGCGAGTCCCAAATTAGCAGAAACCAATAGTCGTAAGGCAATTTCTGTGTAATCTAAATCATACATTTATATCTCACACTCCTCTCTTTCTTTTATTGTAAGAGACTTCATTTCAAAAGTAAAAAAAACCTCCTATGAAAGGACATTTAATATGATATGATAGTTATATTAAATTTTAATGAGGAGGTTCCCGCGGTGAAAAAAGAGGATTGGCTATCAGGAATACGAACCATTTTTCCTGTTAGTATCAGCTATATTCCATTGGGATTGGCTTGCGGAATTGTTTTACAACAATCTGGGTTTAATGCATTAGCTGTGTTCTTTACAAGTGTCTTAATATATGGCGGTGCCTCTCAATTTCTAATCGCATCGATGGTGCTGAGTGGGCTTGCAGCTTTTGAAATTATAACGATGGTCTTTTTTATTAATTTGCGTCATTTATTAATGAGTTCTACGTTTGCAAAAAGGCTTAGTAAGGAATCGCCTCTATTTACGATGCTCTTTGCTCATATCATTACGGATGAGTCATTTGCAGTTAATACGTTGAAATTCCGATTGGATTCGAACTGGACTACCGAAAAAGGGATGGCCGCGAGCATAACTGCTTGGTTGACATGGGTTTTCAGCACAGTCGCAGGATCGCTATTAGGCAATACCTTTACCGTATCCACTGTCGTGATGAACTACGTTTTAACAGCGATGTTCATTTTCTTGCTTGTCTCACAAATGGAAAATAAGTTACTAGTTTGGGTAGGGCTCTTTGGATTAGTAGTGGCAGTTTTGATGAAATTAATGATGCCAGGCGGGATTGCTATTTTGGTGGCATCGATTATTTCGTCATTGTTTGGTGTAACTTTAGAAACGTACATGGGTAAAAAAGGAGGCGCTGTACATGAGTCGTGATATCGTAATTATCATTCTCGGGTCTGCCTTAGTAACGTATCTCCCACGTTATTTACCAATCCTGTTGTTTAAGGATGCGGAATTGCCACTGTGGTTCCAAAAATGGATGGGCTATTTACCGATATCGATTTTTGCAGCACTTATTGCAACCGATATTTTCTTCTGGGAAGAGAACTTAAATTTAAACATTCTCGAAAATGCGAAATTATTGCCGTCAGTAGTTACTATTTTTATCGCCTATAAAACAAAAAGTATGATTTATTCCATTGTCGCCGGTGTTCTCTCGATTGCTATACTCATTTGGGTACTATGATGGTTATTCAGACTTTATCAATAAAAATATTGAATAGAAAGTCCGAATCGTTCCAATCATAAAAGGAAATACTTATACAGAAAGAGGCTGGAACCATAAAATTTTGGTTCCAGCCTTTTGTCTTGTTATCTTGTTATTTAGATCGTTTTCCAAAACTACGGTAATCAATCCCACGCATTTCGCACCAGTCAATAATATCACGGTGGAAAATGAGGTCGGTTTGCTTAAGTTCAGCAACATTACGCTTACCGAGTAAGGTCATAATTGCAGTCATTTTTTCTTTCCAACCTTGAACAGTTTCAATCGTTTTCTCTGGACCTTCGTTCACAACCATATGTAAGAATTGGCCCGATAGCCCGACTGCTTCTGCACCCAAACTCAGTGCTTTGATGATATCGTAAGGTGTCTTTACACCACCAGAGGCAAGAATATGCACGTCATTTTCCAACTGTTGTGCTTCCAATAAGGAAATAACCGTTGATTGTCCCCAGTTCTCCAGATCATCGTAAGAGAAGGTTGTACGACGGGCATTTTCAATGGCCGCAAAATTTGTACCCCCACGACCCGAAACGTCAATCCACTTAACACCGACATTTTTAAGTTGTTGCATGGTTTCTAAACTCATACCAAATCCAACTTCTTTAATCATAACCGGCACTCCGACATGCGCTACAATTTGTTCAATCTGATTTAACCACATCGTAAAGTCGCGGTCTCCCTCAGGCATTACCAACTCTTGCGGCGCATTAATGTGAATTTGCATCGCGTTGGCTTCGAGAATATCAACTGCACGTTTGGCATTTTCAACGGTATGATGTGCACCCAAATTCGCGAGTACAAAGCCGTTTGGATTAACCTCACGAATAACTTTAAAACTGTCTGCTAAATCAGGATGTTTAATGGCAGCACTGATAGAACCCGATGCCATTACTAAGCCCAATTCCTTTGCGACTTCCGCTAAGTTTCTATTAATCACGGCCGTTTTTTTGCTACCACCCGTCATCCCGTTGATGTAAAAGGGTAGGGGCATATCGTGGCCTAACATATGTGAAGCAAGTGAAACGTCTTGCGTTTTTATTTGTGGAAAGGAATGATGAACAAACCGTACTTTTTGAAAGTCAGATTGACTGGCTGCATTATATTGCTTCTCAGCCAAATCAACGTGATCATCCTTTCGTTGAGAATCTATATTCATAATACTCCTGCTCCTTCATCTTCTTGATACACTTCCAGAGGCAAGGGAACAACCCCGTCTGCTTCCCATTGTTTAAATAACGGTAAAATAGTGTCTGCATTATCTACAAGGGCGATTCCACAGTCACCACCGCCCGCACCAGAACTCTTTGCGGCACCACCGAATGTTTCGGCTGCCTCCACTAACTTTTCAAGGAGAGGTGTTTCAATGGAGATACCTGTATGTTTTGCTAACTTGAGTAAAAGGGCACGATTTTTTCTAATCCCATCTTTGATAGCTTGGGTTTTATTTTGATCAAAAGCAATAATTAAATCGTTAACAATCGTCTTGCTCTTTGCTAAGAAATTCGGGAAGAAATCAGCCATGTCCTGACGTTTATCATTCACTTTATCAACTAAGTGAGTAGTAGAAGCAGGACTTGCTGTCCAGCCAATTAAGAGTTGCAGGTTATCTGGGACTCTTAATTGACGAATCATCAAATCCGGCCAAGGCATCGTAATGAGCTCGGTTATCGTCATTTCTGTTTGTCTTTCCTTAACCCATTCACGATTGAAGCAGGAATAGGCAATCCAACCTGTGAAGCAACTCGCAGCAATATCACCAAAGGAACCATTACTCTTTACTGATAAATGTGCCAAACTTGCCAGCTTATAAACGAGCTCAGGTGTATAAGGAACCTTATAAAATTTAAGTAAGGCTTTGATGGTAGCGACTGTAACGGCGCCACTTGAGCCGAGCCCATATTTTTTACCTTTGGCATTATCTAATTCACTTTCAACAGAAAGGTGAAAAAAGACCAACTCTTTATTTAATTCGCTTATATATTGCTCAGTTACTGTTACAGCTTGGGTGATATAAATAAAAGGATTTTCACGTTCATCGATATGCAACGCACCATCTTGTCTCGTCCAAGGAACAGGTAACCCACCATTTAAAGTAGAATTTATTGTTCCTTCATCAATTGCTTCATCTAGAGAAACAGTAATAAATTGATTCACTGCAACAAGGATTGCAGGGTGGTTATTTGTAACAACTGCATATTCACCTGCAATAAACAGTTTTCCCGGTGCACTTGCTTTAATCAATGTTCTCTTCCTTCCTATTAGAGTTGCCAGTTATATTCAGCAGCCTCTTGCGCTGTTAGAGGACGGATACCTTGACCAGGCCCGCTAATTAACAGTTGTTCTTCTGAGAAATACTCCCGCAACATTTCTTTGATTTTTCCTGCTTCGGACAGACGACATAAAACCTTTACGTTCGGTCCGGCATCCATAGTAACATAACATAAAATACCTTGTTCTCGCAACGCACGGACTGCGTGAATGGCTTTAATACTATCTGGTTCAAAGTAGATAATCGGCGTTTCCGCCCCTAACATGGAGCCGTGCATCTTCATCGCACTGTGCTCGGTAATTTGTCCTACTTTTTCAAAGTCCCGCGCTTTAATCGCTTTTTTTATAGCCAGTAAATCTTCTTCAGCAGACGCTACCCAAGCAGGATAAAAGGGGGATGTTTCGACTGTTTGCTTCATGCCTATCCGACTGGAAATTTTCTTAGCTGATTTATTCACTGCGATAATAACCATTCCAATATCCCAACTGGCGTCATCAACCGGTACAGCCATCGAATCTTCTGATGAGGTTCCTTTTTGCCATTCAACAAAACCACCGAATAAACTTCGTGTCGCACTACCGGAACCTCGACGCGCATATGTTGAGAGGGTTTCAAGATCCATGTTCAAGCCAGTTGCGCGGTTCATTGCACCAGCTAATGCCGCGAAAGCAGAAGCAGAGGATGCCAAACCGGCAGCTGTTGGAACGTGATTGATACTTTTAACCTGGATAAAGTGAGTGATACCGGCCTTATTTCGGAATAGATCCAAAAAGCGCGAAATCTTTGCAGTTTCTTCAGGCGATTGAAGGACATCATTTAAATAAAATTGATCTTCAGTGAATGTATCAGATATTTCGACGAATGTGTCTGTGTATAAGCCGTCCAAAGTGAGGGATAAACTGCTGTTCATAGGAAGAAATAATGTTTCATCCGCTTTTCCCCAATATTTAATAAGCGCGATATTCGTATGCGCTCTAACTGCTGCTTTTGTCATACTGTCACCGCCTGATTGAGGTATGTAATCCAAGTTTTAACGGCACCGGCATCTTGTAATGCTTGAGAGATAGTCTGGGCTTCTTGTTCAGATGCTGCCAAAGCAATCATACAGCCACCACGGCCTCCACCTGTTAATTTGGCTCCCAATGCTCCTGCTTGTTTAGCCGCTCCTACCAGGTGATTTAATTCGTCACTTGATACACCCAGTTCCGCTAATAAGTTGTGCGCCTGGCTCATAACCGTTCCTAATCGCTCTGGTTGGTTCGTTTCCAAATACTGCTTCGCTTGTTCAGCTAAGTCACCCAGTAAACGAATTTCTTTTTCTGTTTGTACTTTTTTTTCTGTTTTTAGACGAGCAGCGATACTGCCAACTGCAGCCTTTGTTTGGCCTGTAATACCTGTATCACCGACGATTAAATAACCGTCCAGACGAAGATCAAAGGGCACGAAAGGATGACCTTTTCTAAAGAAGACAGGAGAATCACCACTGGTCGTAACAGCGTCAAGGCCGCTCGGGTTCCCATGTGCTACTTTTTCTGAAACGTCAACCAACTCTAAAAGTCGGTCGTAATCTAATTCTTCATTGAAATAGTTGTAAATGGCACGTGTAACCGCAACTGAAACAGCCGCACTTGATCCCATCCCCCGTTCAGGTGGAATCGTACTTGAAATTTGTATAGCTAGAGGTGTGTTTTCCTTATTCAAACTTTTGAGTGCCGTATTAATGGCTGTTTGAAGACTTTGGAGAATCTCCGGCATTTCCGCTGCAATACCACTATAGTAAGAACAATCAATGATAGTTGCATCTTCTGCCGGTGCGATAGTAACAGCTACTTCTACCGCCGGAAATGGTAGAGCAATTGAAGGTTCACCGTAAACAACAGCGTGTTCTCCCATCAAGATGATTTTTCCATGGGATAATCCTTTTGCATTTGTATTTTCCATTCAATCACTTCCTATAATAATTAGTTTTCTAACGTGTGAACAAAGATAAAATATAAGGGGCGGCATACAAGGTCATAAACTGGATACCATAGTTCATTCCAAGCCGATTAAGATTCCCGCAAATGAAGCCAATTAGCATGACGCCAAAAATATTTAAGAGACCTGCATCCATATAGGCCAGAAGTAAGACCAATCCAATGAACAAACCAAGTACCGCTTCATGCGGAATTTTTGTTAATACGAATGTTGTAATCTGTGTTGCATAACGAAGGGACAAGTAATACACCAAACTGATTGAAAGAACAGCACCCAAGATAATCGCAAAAGTGAATTCGCCCTGGGATAAAGCATGGTGAATATTACTCTCCATTGAAAAAATAGGCGGTGCAGTAAATAGAGCGCCACCCGGTCCAATTGCGGCAGGAGAAAGAGGAATTCCCAATGCTACAACACAAATAATAATACCGGATAGATAAGTAGATTGTGCCAATGCACTCATTGTAATGATAGACGTACTAGCTTTTTCCAAGGCATCACTTTTACGCTTACCGACAATTTCACCGAATAAAATCGTAATACCCACCGGACTTAAAACGAATAAAAAGGTTGAGAAAAATGAAGCGAGGATAGCGCTAATCGATTCGTCTTTCTTAACAATTTTAAAAGGGTTGAAGGTTTGCTGCGTCTGGCTGACAGAAGGGATCAACGTTTCTTTTAATTGCGTTGTTTCTGCCTGCTCACGAGTCGATTTTGTCAAAAAGGAAAGAAGGTTAACGAGTAGAGGCCCTACTGTAATACCCAGAAAGAAAGAAGTTGTAACTGTTTTGTCTTGCGGAATAATTCCCAAATCCCAATAAATCGTTCGCAAACTTTGAAAAAGCATTGCCAACGGTATAATCATTGCTAAAGATAAAAGCTTTGCCTTACCCATTAAAGATAAGAAAATCGCACCAATGACAAACAAAAGGTTCGCATACTGTTTAATAATTTCAGCATGGGGCGCAATCAAATTTGCGATTAACAAGCTCGTTGGTACAGCAGTTACCACGCCTAGTAAAGCACCTACAGCCGCTTTACGGATGTTTTCATGAGTAAGGCCTGCTTTTTTCATCGTCATCGCGTGTTCAATCATAGGTGTCGACAATACACCGCCGGGAAGTCCAACAACGAGTGTTGGCATGGCATTCATTAAATTTAACGAAACGATTGCCGAAATGAAAAATGTGAGGACTACGATGGGGTGTACGCCCGATAAAACGACGGCAAGTGTGATAGGCATAAGTACAGCCGTTTCGTCTGTTCCCGGGATAAAACCAATTAGCGTATAAAGAAAGGTTGCACCTAGTGAAGCAAGGACAACTTGAAGTAATAATCCTGTGTCCATCTATTCAACCTCCTGCGTGTTATTTTTTTTGATGTCGCGTTTGGGTTTAATCATCACGGTATTAATCACCATTGCGCTAACTGCGCCACCGAGGCCATAAAATAATTGTCTCGTTGTATCTCCGGATGGCGCAACAAAATAGCCGACCATCGTAAGCCCGCCTGAAAGTAAAATAGCTTGGAGTAAATCTTTGATGCCAACTAAATCGCCCCAAAGCTCCAGATATTTGTTCTTTTGATTCAATATCATCTCCACCGCTTCTTAAGTATTCTATTTTTATAATCTCATTCTAGCAAAGAACAGCGTAAAGTAAACAATTCGCACTCTATTTTAAGAAAACTTAACGACACTATCGGTGAAAGTTAATGACGAGTGATTAATTCAGTAAAAATGAGGCAAACTGCCAATTTCTTAGATATAAAAGTCAAATCTATGATACAATAGGCAAAAATTAGTTTTTGGCGGAAAGGGCTTAAGATGATTCCTAATAGCAATTACTATCAAATCAGTCGCGAGGAGTGGCGAACTTTTCATCAAGAAGATGTTCCCATCTTATCAGAAGACAAACTTGAGAGCTTAATTTCATTGAATGATAAGCTGTCCCTGGCGGACGTAAAGGATATATATTTACCTTTAGTTGAAGTTATCGATTTGTACACAAAAAATTATCGTAGTTTAAGAAGAATGAAAAGTAAGTTCCTTGATCGTCCGTATGAACCGTCTCCAATGGTTATCGGGGTGTCAGGGAGTGTAGCAGTCGGTAAAAGTACCACAGCTCGTGTCTTGCAAAATACGTTGGGGAAATTTTACCCCGAAAAGAATATCGGCTTAGTAACAACAGATGGTTTTCTTTATTCGAATGCGGAATTAATTAAACGTGGCATACTAACTAGAAAAGGGTTTCCTGAAAGTTATGACATGGAAAAATTGATTCAATTTTTACTAGATGTTAAAATAGGAAAGCCATATGTTAAATATCCGGTTTATTCCCATCGCATTTATGATGTCATTTCGGATGACTATAACGTTCTCCATGAGCCTGACATTCTTATTGTCGAAGGAATAAATGTCCTGCAATTGCCGTCCAATCAACAAATTTATGCGAGCGACTTTTTTGATTTTTCTATTTATGTCGATGCAGAAATTGAGAATATCGAAAAATGGTATATCGAGCGTTTTGAGATGTTGATGGATTTAGCTAAGGATCAACCCGATAACTATTATTATAACTATGCAATTGGTGACAGAGATGAAGCCATTGCAATGGCACGTGAAGTCTGGAAGAGTGTAAACTTGAAGAATCTTCAAGAGTTTATTGCACCGACCATGACTCGCGCAGATTTAATTATTCATAAATCAGATAATCATCATATTGATTACCTGAATATTAAAAAGTATTAAATGGAGGGAAAAATATTCATGAAGACAGAAATTAGCAGTGTTGAAAAAATTATTGTGCTGGACTTCGGAAGCCAATACAATCAATTATTGACACGCCGCATCCGCGAATTCGGAGTTTACTCAGAGTTGCTGTCACACAAGACAACTGCGGAAAAAATAAAATCATTGGGGAATGTAAAAGGAATTATTTTCTCTGGCGGACCAAACAGCGTTTACGAAGAAGGTTCTTTTACAGTCGACCCAGCTATCTACGACCTAGGATTACCAATTTTAGGTGTTTGTTACGGAATGCAGTTGATGACAGCGCAATTCGGAGGAACAGTAGAAAAAGCTGCTAATCGTGAATATGGCCAATCAAAAATTGAAATCCTCCATACAGATGATCCTTTGTTTAACGGTCTTGAAAGATCTGAAACAGTTTTAATGAGTCATGGTGATTTAATTACCGACATTCCTGCTGGTTTCGAAGTAACAGCAACGAATGCACAATGTCCAGTTGTGGCGTTCTCAAACGTTGAACGTCAATTTTATGGTGTACAATTCCATCCGGAAGTACGTCATTCTGTGCACGGTAACGAAATGTTACGTAACTTTGCGTTCGATATTTGCGGAAGCAAAGGCGACTGGTCTATGGCGAACTTTATCGATTTTGAGATTGATAAAATCCGTGAAACTGTTGGCGACAAAAAAGTACTACTTGCTCTTTCTGGCGGGGTAGACTCATCAGTAGTAGGTGTATTATTACATCGTGCAATCGGTGACCAATTAACCTGTATTTTCGTAGACCACGGCTTATTGCGTAAAGGCGAAGCTGGGGCAGTAATGGAAAGTCTTTCAGGCAAATTTGGACTTAACATTATTAAAGTTGATGCACAAGAGCGTTTCATGTCTAAATTGGCAGGCGTTGCTGATCCAGAGAAAAAACGTAAAATTATCGGTGCTGAATTCATCAGCGTCTTTGATGATGAAGCTAGCAAATTGAACGGTATTCAATTCTTGGCACAAGGAACAATTTACTCTGATGTTATTGAGAGTGGTACTGATACAGCACAAACAATTAAATCTCACCACAACGTAGGTGGATTACCAGAAGATATGCAATTTAAATTAATCGAACCACTAAATACATTATTCAAAGACGAAGTGCGTGCGCTTGGTATTGAATTAGGTATGCCAGAAAGTCTAGTATGGCGTCAGCCGTTCCCAGGCCCAGGTCTAGGAATTCGTGTTCTTGGTGAAATCACTGAAGAAAAATTGGAAATCGTTCGCGAGTCTGATTACATTCTACGTGAAGAAATCAAAAACGCAGGTCTTGATCGTGACGTATGGCAATACTTCACCGTTCTACCAGGTATCCGTAGTGTCGGAGTTATGGGAGACGGACGTACTTACGATTACACAGTAGGAATTCGTGCGGTTAACTCCGTAGATGGAATGACTTCTGAATGGGCACGAATCCCATACGACGTACTAGAAACTATTTCGAAACGAATCGTTAATGAAGTTGCACACGTTAACCGTATCGTGTATGACATTACGAGCAAGCCACCAGCGACTATCGAGTGGGAGTAGTTGTAGGAGAGCCAGAAATCCTTGTTTATCAAGGGTTTCTGGCTCTTCTTATTTTTTTACTGCACTTTTATTGCACTTTTTTCATTTCTTTGTTTCGCAAGTAGTCTACAGTAAATTGATTCTTTGGTGAAGTATCATAATTTTGTTTTGCTTCTTTAAAGGAAATGGCTCCATTTAATTTGTTAGCTACCTCAAAATTACTGTTAGGATAAAGATGTCCATACGTTCCTAAAGTCGTCTCAATATCTTCATGTCCTAAACGGTCTTTAATGATGAGTGGGTTTTCTCCCATACTGATTAACAAGGAAGCATGCGAATGCCGTAAACCATGAATTCTGATTCGATGAATACTAGCCAGCTTAGCATAGCGTTCAATAGCATGTGCTAGCGTATGTTTTTGGGTAGGAATACCGTTATAGCTCATTACAAAGTCTGTCTGAATTAGATTTTGTTGTGCTTTCTTCCATTCGGATAGATAATTTAGAGTACATTCATCTAATACAATATGACGAACACTCGCCTTTGTTTTTGGTTCAACAAATCTATAATCCGATTGATTCTTGTAATAAAGTGTTTTGTTGATGGTTAGTACTCCAGAGTCAAAATCAATATCTTCCCATTGAATGGCAGTAGCTTCACCAATTCGCATTCCAGTCATAAATAAAAACCACAGAGAGATAAATAAAAAGTGTTGATAGTAATCTTCTTTATAAATTAGAGAGATTACTTTTTCAAATTCTTCTTTTGTCCAAAATTCAATTTTAGACTTTTGCTTTTTCACATTGCCAATAATCTTAGATGGATTTGTGGTGGTTATCCCAAGGACAATTGCTCGATCCATAGCAACTGAAAATAGTCCTTGAACAGCTCTCACATAAGAAGACTTACATTTCTTTGATAATTTTAGTTGCCAATTTTGCACATCAATAGGCTCAATATCGGAAACAGCCATTTTATCAAAATAAGAGAAATGTTTCTTAATAGTTGGTAAGCGATTTTCATATGTTCTGAGCTTTACCTGTGTCTTATACCATGGAAGAAAAATTTCAAAGATATAATGATTAAACGTCATTTTATCCTTATTCTCACTTAATTCTTCTGGTTTCATCAGTAGTAGTTTTGAATATTCTTCTCTTGCTTCTTTTTTAGTAGTGAATCCACTACGATATTTTTGAATTTTTTTTCCTTTAGAATCATAACCTAGATTTGCACGAAAATAATAGGTTCCATTCTTTGCTTTTTTTATTGGGTCTTTAACCATAGTTTTTACTCCTTACTGTGCAAAAACTACTCAGACCTGTTTTCATTTGAAAACCGAATTCCTAGAATTTCTTCAACAGCTTCACGAGGGACTCTATCTAACTTTCGAGATTGATAGTAGGTATGCCCTTTTGTAATCATCAATTCTTTTGCTTTTTTTATGATGTCTGCTGAAAAAGAAGTTCCATATCCTAGCTCAACTAAATCTTTTTTTGTGACCGTTATCATTATTACTCCTTTCCCATTATAGGCTAGGAAAACTCCAATATTCACCTATAATTATATCAAATATTTTTATGATAATACATTGACAAGAGAAGAATATCCCAGCAATCGAACAGCTCTAGCAAAGCTCACGGGCATTTCACCCCTGCATGATTTTCATGTAGCCGTACCCATTGTCTGCGACGCTACTAACGCTCGGACTGTGGCTATACGGGAGTATCATTATCACGATAAGAAAGTCATGGCAACAATCCTGCTAAAGATTGTTTACGAAGTTTTAACATGAATCGCTCGCTATCTTCATAGATCATGGCGTGTTAGTTCGTTGGCTCTTTTCTTATCGAAACGTATTCGATTGGCTTTATTCAATTGTCAAAGAACGTTTGGCTTGTTAGCCTATCAAAACATACTGAACATACAGTAGGCTTTGATGGAATAACAAACCTCCCAAATCGGGAAGCGTGGAACGGTTCAACACGCTTCCACGAAAAAATGAGATTATTTAATTTCGAACGCTAAAATCTTGGTGATGAGTTTTGTTTCCATTCTGCCACGTAGGGTTTCATCAATAACCATATGAGAATTGCCATATTCGTCTGTCATGCGACGCAAAGAACGTTTTGAGGTATACCCTCGATAATGTTTAACAATCTGATTAATTGCTTCCACGTCGCCATCTGTCGCCTTTACAATGAGGGGGAAGGGAACCCTTGGATAGGCTGTTTTCATTCTTTACACTCCTTCATGAATTCTTTAATCATGGCTAGTCCACTTATTCGATGACGATAAACTGTTGAACGATTTACATTTAGTAATTCTGCAATTTCCACATCACTCATATCCATAAAATAATGAAGTAAAATGATGTTCCGCTTGTTCTCTGGAAGGTGGCGTAAGGCTTCGCTTAACAAATCACTTTCAACATTGATTCTTAATCCATACAATGTGAATAGTTGAAAATCAGTGACATACGTATCAACCGTAGAAAAAGAGGTGACAAGGTAGTTATCTATTTCAGAAAATGAAACTTCTTTTTTGGACAGTCTGCTTAGATGTTTGAAATAATCTTTCCGTTCATCTTCAATGGCTTGTTTGCAGATATAGTCAAACTGATTTTCTATGGTTTCTTGAAAAGAAGATGGTTTCATGTTTTTCACCCCCTTTCTGTCGTGAAAGGGAGTGGCATGTACTTCTTTATCTCCCTTCATACTAAGTCCCGACACGAAAGGGGGATTTGTTGCATAAGTGAAGAAAAATCTTAAAAGATATTCACGAAGTAGCCAAAAAAACACATAAACAGATTGTTTTCTCTGTTCATGTGCTTCAATTGTTCTGTCTATACGATTTGTAAAACCACATTGATGGTCATATTTATCTAGTGTAGGTGGGTAAGTTTTTTTGATAAGAACCTAATTAAGAGAATTAGATAGTGACGTATCTTTTTCATGGCGACTGTGACCTCCATTCAGTCGCCAATTTTATCTACTTTTTAGCAGCATAACTAAATTTTATATAGTTGTATGGGTAAATAAAATCAGCGACCTTTCTATTTGAGATTGGATTTATCACATTCATAAGCATAATAGCGCTCTTAAAAGAACTCACAAACTACATAACACGTTTTTCTATACCTGTTTCCACTTGGATAGGAACAGTAAAATGTATAGAGGTGGTTTATTATGCGTAAAAAAGAAGATAAATACGATTTTAGAGCCGTTGGTCTAGCGATTAAAGAGGCTCGAATAAAACGTGGTCTCACCCGTGAACAAGTAGGAACAATCATTGAAATTGACCCACGTTATTTAACAAATATAGAAAATAAAGGGCAACACCCAAGTACACAGGTGCTTTATGATCTTGTATCATTACTCCATGTGTCTATTGATGAATTTTTCTTACCTACAGATAATTTGATAAAAAGCACTCGAAGGCTACAGATAGAAAAATACATGGATAGCTTTACAGACAAAGAACTATCCTTAATGGAAGCACTAGCAAAAGGTATCAATGAAGCAAGAAATATTGAAGGCTAGTCAGTAAAATTCAGATAAACAAAAAGAGCCGATAAGATGAGAGTTTCATTTCTCAAATTATCGGCTCTGCGTCTTGGCGTCTGGCTCTTTGATTGTTATTATATTCATTTTTTGAACATTAATTAAAGTTTCGTTCTTACATTTGGGGCAGTATAAAGGGAAATTTTTAAGTATAGTATCCACTCGTATTCGTAGTCTTGTTTTATTTCCACAAATAGGACACAATATCCACTTGTAGTTTATAATAACAATCTCCTCCTTTCCACTTTAATTCAAATCTATATTAAAGAATATTTCATCTTATTTAATAAGAAACCATATTTATATAACAACATAAAACGCACTAAGTTATTTTATTGAACATATATCTTACTTTATCTATCCGACTATTTAGACGACGGGTCTGGCAAACAGGTTCGCCAGTGGTAACCTGATATCCTTTTAGCTCTGCTAAACAAACACTAAGCCCATTTGTAAAAAAAGTTAAATCATTGCGATAATCTTGAATACATCGAGCAGGAATTTCTCCAATAATAATGACCTCATTATTTTTCAGTTGAGTATTTACGATATTTGCACAATATTTGGGAGCATCGTTATATGCCCGTGAAAGATATTCCTGTGGTGCATAAACTTTAAAACTAAGATATGGCTCTAACAATTCTGTTCCAGCTTTTCTAAAGGCTTGCTCCAGTACAATAGGAGTAAGCATCCGAAAATCTGCTGGAGTACTAACAGGGCTATAGTATAAACCGTACTTAAAACAGATTTTACAATCCGTCACATTCCAACCATATAATCCTTGTTCGCAACCATAGCGTATCCCTTCCATAACTGCATTTTGAAATGATTGATTTAAGTATCCAAGAGAAACCGAGCTCTCATACTGCATTCCACTTCCCAACGGAAGCGGTGATACAGATAAACCAATGGAAGCCCAGAAAGGATTTGGCGGCACTTCGATGTGAATGGTATATTCTGCATTTTTTAACGGTCTCTCCATATAAATGACTGTAGGCTCTTTTAGTTCTATCTCCACATGATACTTTTCTTGCAACAGTGCACTAATCACTTCCATTTGTACTTTCCCTAAGAAAGAAAGTATAATTTCATGTGTCGTAGAATCCACGTAATATCGTAGAAGCGGATCACTATCTGAGATTTCCAAAAGGGCATCAAGCAACATTTCTCTCTGTTCAGGTTTACTCGGTTCAACAGTTGTTTGTAGTAGAGGGTGCGGATTTTCAATCTTTTTTCTCTGTGGCAATAGTTTTGTATCTCCAAGAACACTATTTAACTTCAAAAACTCATTTTGCAAAATAACAATTTCTCCAGAATAAGCTCTATCAATCTTACATAATTCACCATTTATTGAAGTATACATTTCTGTAACTTTTATTTTTTCTTTTTCTGATACTCTAACCGAATCTCGTAAATGTAGTACTCCACTATAAAGGCGTATATATGCAAGACGTTGTCTTTTTTTTGTATATTCAATTTTGAAAACATTTCCGCAAAGTTCAGACGGACCTCGATGTGTTGATGAATAAAATTTATTAGTAATAACTTCTATAAGGTTATCAATCCCTATATTACTTTTTGCACTTCCATGATAAAGAGGGAACAGAGAACAATTCTGAAATCTTATGCTTTCCTCTTGTTCGAGTTCCAATGCTTCTAATGATTTACCGGACATATATTTCTCTAAAAGGTCATCGTTTCCCTCTATTACCGTATCCCATTGTTCAGATTCGGTAAAGTTCGTCACACACATATTAGGATACAGTTCTACCTTCTGTTTGATTACAATTTCGGCAGAAAGTTTCTCTTTAATATCCTGATAAACCGTTGATAAATCAATTCCATTTTGGTCAATCTTATTGATAAAAAAGATTGTGGGAATCCCCATTTTCCTAAGTGCATGAAATAATATACGAGTTTGTGCTTGTACGCCATCTTTTGCAGAAATCAGTAGAATTGCCCCATCTAAAACTGATAATGAACGATATACTTCTGCTAAGAAATCCATATGTCCTGGCGTGTCTATGATGTTCACCTTCGTATTTTCCCACTGAAAAGAGGTTATTCCTGTCTGAATTGTAATTCCTCTCTGACGTTCTAAAAGCGTATTATCCGTCCTCGTTGTACCTTTGTCCACGCTTCCTAATTCTGTAATCGCTCCACTGTTATATAATAAGCTTTCTGTTAAGGTAGTTTTTCCTGCATCAACATGAGCTAAAACTCCAATATTAATAATTTTCATGTGATTTTCCTCCATTCAAAAACCCAAAAGGGCATAAAAATCCCAGTGATAAATACTTTTATCACTGGGATTTTTATGCATAACCATAGGTATACAAAGCATACAGATATTCTCTGGATACATTAGAATCACATGATAAAGGTATTCTTAAACTGGGTACAAAAAACTAAGCCCTCCTAAAAAAGGACATCTAATTATTTGTTCCCGCTATCAAATTGACAGTTTATTTAAGAATACCTTGCCGCATATTTATTAACTCCTTTTAAATAGTCACTTAAATAATAGCACGTAAGAGCATATTTGTAAAGGAATCTCCAATTTTTTATCAAAAAGAGTACATGATTACAAAGTATCTGTAATCATGTACCAATATTTGTTATTTTACAATCTTCCAATTATCTTGTTTTTCTAATATCAACTCAAATTGCGAGATTTGGGTTGCCTTTGTTTCTTGATCTAAATATTTCACAGCGACATTCACGATTACTTGGTTATCTTTTCTGGTAAAGATAGGATTCACCAATTCCTCGAAAACATATTCCTTGTTAATCATAGGTAACACATGATTACTTACATAGTAAGTCAATTCTTTTTCTGTGGCGGTAGGATAGAGCTGGAAGAACGTTTCTAAAAAGCTAGTGATTTCGTCCATCGTTTCTGTATCTACTGTATGGTCACTTTCTAGCTGTTTGGGTTGGTAGTCCGATTTTTGAGGTTTCTTACTCATTGTCGGATTTTTGATAATAACCATATTATCTGATTCATCTATATGGACAACCACATGAAAGCTAGACGATATAGTTTCCTTGTCTTTGTCTTCGGTAATAACTTGTTCAACAGAAAACAGTACCTCAAAGGTGTTCTCATTCACTTGAGAAACCTGCCACACCTGTATATCGTTCACACTAGAACTAGTAGGAATATCCTTACGAATCATTTCTTCATTTAATACCTGCAATTCTTCCGTCAAATAATGGGTCAATTTTTCATTTCGTTTATCAATGGCTTCTTGGGATTGTTGCCACGAAAAGTAGTCTTTCGCAAAGGATTTCACAAAACTTTCTACTTGGTTGGTATCGACAATCTGCTGTTTAATGATTTCTGTTTCACGGACAGTATGAGTGTCAATGGCAGTAAAATTTTTATAGATTCCAAATCCGACACTACCAATCAATAAAACCCATAAAACAAAGGTTAATTTCTTATGCGTGCCAACTTTAATCATCGGAACTTTTCTTTGCTTGCTCGGTTTTTTAGATTTCTTTGGTTTCTCCTTCTTTTCTTTTCGCTCGATTTTTATAATCATTTGATTCATTCCTTTCTTAGTTATGAATAACACGTCTAGCCCCAATCAGATGGTCTTGCCAATAACGACTGCTTAAGTCGCCATAACCGATTGGGTCGCCTGCATGATAAAAGCGATTTCCCTCTAAATATATCGCCACATGAGTCACATATGTGCCTGCATTATAGGTTGAATGAAAGAAGATAAGGTCGCCTGCTTGGGCTTCTTCCATAGAGATTTCTTGCGTAGCGTCATACTGATCTTGGGCGACACGAGGGAGAGAAATGCCAGCTTTGTCATACACCCATTGTATTAAGCCACTACAATCAAAAGAGGTGGTAGGCGACGCCCCTCCAAAGACATAGGGAAACCCTTCGTATTTCAAGGCTTCGTCCATAATGACTTGCACGGTTTCATCATCAAATTCTGTTGGGGAAGTGTCGGTTAGGTATTGTGAAACCAACTGAACATAAAACTGATTTCCATAGTTATATCGCCAACCACCATTCACAGGTATGGCTATGGGATTGGGATAGTCTGCTTTTTGACCACCCGACTTCTCTTTAGAAAACTGTTCGGCTAATTCATAGGTATATTTTTTCCCATGACTCCTCACATAATTTAAAAAGCCACCGCCATAATTATAAGATTGGATAACAGAATCTATATCCACTCCTTGTTGTTCTGCACTGGTTAATAATTCACTGAAATATTTAACCCCTTGTTTGATGGACTCTTCGGTACTCAAACTGTTGGGCGGTAAACCCAAAGATTCGGAACTTTGCATAACATCTTCTGCTGTACCGCCCGATTCCACTTGCATAATGGCTAAGATATAAGAAACATAGTCTTCAATCCCATATTCCTTACCATATTTTTCAATCAACGGACGGTGTGCCAACACTTCTGGTGAAACGGTCACACCGCCTTGTGAAATAGAAGAATCCTTGTTGTTTTCGCCACTGTCCGTATCATCTGCAAAGAAAATGACTAGGAATAATAAGAGAAAAAAGAAGAGAGAGAAGACCACACTACAAATCACTGTTATTTTTAGCTTCATGTTTGTTGTCCTCGCTTATCCGTTCTTTTATTTAGCTTCCTCTGATTGAATTGCTTCGGTGGTGTCTTTTGTTTTTGCTCTTTTTTCAATGGTCGCTGATGATTTTCACGTTTAGTGTTTTGTGACAAAACAGGCGTGACGGTTTGCTGACGCTTGCGAACATGCTGCTGGTTATTCTGAACAGGAGATGATGGGTTTTCTTTTCGTCTTTTTTCTTTTGCTTTATCCAGCTCCAAACGCTTTTGAGCAATGTTCTTTCGTTTTTGCTCCTGCTGGTTCATACGCTGTTGTTTGCGTTGAGCTTTGGTATCTGCCATAGATTGTTTAAAGTCTGTTACATTATGAGTGACATTCTCTTTTCCTTGATGAAGGGCATATTTGACATGGGTTGGTGTCGCCTGTATCTGTTGTTTAGCCTGCTTTCTTTTATTGACTAGACGATTTTTCGTGTCCAATACATGGGCTGTCTTTTCACCTAATCGTTGCCCGATACCGCCTTGTTGCTTTTTCACATTGGAAAGTGCTGTTTCTTTCTTTGGTGTAGTCCGTTCATTTTGACGAGTATGGTTAGCTTTATTGGTTTGATTCTGCTTTGTTGTCATTGTCTTTTGCTTCGTTGACCCTGCTTTTCCACGAAAAATCTTACTCATACTGCGTTGAAATCTTCTGGTTTGTCGATTCATCATTTGACGAGGTCTGCGAAACACTTGTCTGCCCATGTTTTGAGAGTCGTTGCTTTGTAAAGAGAATAGGCTCATTAAATCGCCCAGTTTAAAATAAATCCCTGCAAAGGTCACAATTTGTAAAAACATAATCATGAAAAAGGGAGAACTTGCTGACAGCGAATAAAGCATAGTGGAAATACTAAAGGCAACGGTAATAATCAAGGTAATACCAGCCCTTGTCATAATCACATTAAATAACTTGGTAATGGCATGCCTGCCCATGCCATCAAAACTCGGCAACATACTTAATAGGAAACTGATTGGCAAAAACATAGCGAAAATAATAAATAGCACTTGCGAAAAAATCATGATTCCTGTTAGAAGGAAAACAAAAATCGAGATACCAATATTGAATACAAACAAAAAGAAGACCGTTCCTAATCGGGAAATGGTCTTCGGGAGTGTTAAATAGGTATTGTCATGATCTTCAATTTCTTCAATCACTACATTTTCTCTATCTTCACCATTGTTTGTATCTGGACTGGTAGCCAATAACTTTTCCACACGGTCTTCACCTAAGGTTTCTATATCGGTTGAGCCATATTGAAGTAATAACCACGGTTGCTTGACTTGAACAGAAAATAGGCTATCACGTATCATATCCACACTGTCTTTGCCTTGACTATCCGTATCGGGAAGGACAATCTTTGTCCCAATATCTAAACTGGCAGTGCTCACATCTTTGGAAAAATCATTGATTTTCGCAATATAATCGGGAGCATACGCAATAAAGGAAGCTGATAGAATAAACACCACCACAAAATTTAACACAGCTCGTATAGCTTTGGTCGTTTCTCGTTTCACCAGTCCTGTATAGGCAACGTAGATTCCAACAATCAGAATAAAAAGAAGAAGGAAGCCGACATAAAAACCCGAACTGGAAAAGCCATTCGGTGTAATCCCTGCAATGGTCTGCATGTTCTCACCAATCGCTTGAGACGTTTGACTAATGAAATCCAAGGCGTAGGCTTCTTTGACCAAATAGCCTGTGGCGTTGGAAAGATAAAGAGAAATCGTCCAAATGAAATTGGTAATGGCATACAGTCCATACATCACTGATTGCCCTATGCCGTCACTCCAATTCCACGGCAGCCAGCCCCAGCTATTGTCCACATAATAATCAAGCTGATAATGATTTAAACCATACTTGGAATACTCGTTGCTTGTATCAATGGTTTCATCAACTAAGCCTGTTGCTTGTACTGCATTGCCCAGCGTGCCTAATAAAAGTAAAATAACGCCCACACAAAGGAGCGTTATCCAACTATAGTGAAGAAATTTCTTTTGTTTTTGTGTCATTTTTCCCCCTCATTTCGCACAGGCGGTCTGGTATCAAAGGCATGAAGCAACTCTTCAAAAATCGGGTGAAACTGCATAACCCCTACACGACCATAGATGTCTGAAACTAAACATTGTCCATTTTCTAATTCACGTAAGCGTTTCTGATTGTTTTCATCTTCCTTGTCCACGCCAAAAAATTCTAAGGTCTTTTTGATTTCCACTAGGTCAGTGGAACGAAAGGCGAATTTCAAGCCAATATTATTCTTCATCTTTTCATCTAGTAAATCGTCGGCGTTTTGAGTAACGAAATAGACCCCTGCATTCATGGCACGCCCTGCCCGAACTAAACGCATAGATAGAGCTTTTCCTTGTGCCACTTGTAAAAAACTCCAAGCTTCATCAAGGTCAACAATTTTAAAAATGGAACGGTCAGAGTGGATAAAGTCTAAAGCAAAGGTACTAATGACAATCAGCATTGCCACACTTAATAATTCCATGGTGGTGTATTCTTCAAAAGAGCTATTGGAATCGGGTAAGACCAAATCTGCCACTTGAATAATATTGAGTTGTTTTTCCAAGCTAATGGATTGGGTGACATTGCCATCACTGAATAACAGATGGGCAAAATCATAATCGACAAAGCTTTCGATATGGTCAGCAATACTATTGCTGATGGGTGTATCTTCTTTTCGCAATTCATCAATCACCAATAACAACCCTCGTTGTTCGCTTTGAGTGACACTCCGAATCGCTTTACGCAGGACAGGAAACTTCTCGCTATCTCGGCTGGAAATGCCTGTTAAGAACGTGAGAATATCAATGGCTAGGCTTTCTGAATCTTTCGGGAGTTTTAAGATCACATAAGGGTCAAGTAACCCTTTATTGTCGTTCTCACTCGTGAGATTAACGATATTGATTTCATGGGCAATATCAGGTAAGGTTTCTTTCCATTTGCCACGTTCAGCTTTTGGGTCTACAATGATTGCCTGTCCGCCAAAGAGTACCGAATAATAGACCAGCATATTGTTAGAGAATGATTTTCCGCCACCTAATGAACCAATAAAAGCAGACGCTAACGCATTCGTCACAGAGCCTTTAATTCCTTGACTTGCAAGGCTGGGTTGGAGATAAATATTTCTGCCTGTATCGAGATTGTAACCGACGTAAATACCAGAATTTTCACCAAGCATTTGTGTAGCTCCGAAACCAAGACCAGCCAAAAAATCCGACGTGACATATTGAATATAGTCATTGATATATCGCTTGCTTGAGGGAATAAATTCATTATGCAAGCCTAGCATATCGCCAAAAGGTCGTACTAATTTGATAGACAAATCATCATAAAAATCTTTTACTTCATCACAACGTTGTTTCAACTCGTCCAGATTTTTTGCCGATACCCGTACCACATAGCTTAGTTTGTACATGGATTCTTTGGTTTGGTCTAGGTTGGTTTCTAATTCGTCGACAGATTCTAAAGCGTCCACCACATTGGTACTGGTTTCATTGTCGCTTTCCCATGCGTGACTATCCAAGTCTTTCAATTCTTTCTTTTTGTTGCGAACGGTAGACAGAGCTTTTTTATTAGCAACAATTTCAACATTCATGCTGGTATCAATCGGGAAAGTGAACTGTTGTTGCTGGTAATAAAAAATCTCACTATTGGGGAAATCCAATTCGCCGACGATACTGTTAATCGTAAAATACGCCACATAAGTGGTAGTATCTTCCTGTTCCATCCGTAAGTAGCGTTGCTTTTCTTCGATTAAACAGCGAGTGGGTTTAATAATATCGTATTTCTTTACCAACACTTTTTTATCTTCATATCGTTTGGGTAAATGGTAGTCGTAGTCATCAAAAGGAATCCCTGTTTGACCGTAAAGGTGGGCAATGATATACCCAAAATCATCTTTCCCCAATGGGCGAATGTGAAAGCGTCTGGATAATTTACTTTCTAATAACTGTTCCATTTTAGAAAAGCGTTCGATTTCTGACATAGGCATAGAAACAAAATCGCCCATCAACTTGTGATTCACGCCATGAAAGAATTCCGCAAATGCTTTTTGAATGTCTTTGCCAATATTTTTGACCGATACTTCCTGTTCATTCAGCAAGAGTTTAAAACCAATAAAAAAGCGATAGTCCACTTGATTGTCACCAATCATAGAAACTAACGCTTCGGTCTGTTCATCTATTTTTTCGTAAGCTATCTCTTTTAATCGTCCAGTGATTTCTTTTTTCGATTGTTCCTGTGTCGCTCGAATACTTGATTCGGTTGCTAGTTGCAGGGCATGAATCTTACCATCACGATTTTGGGCAATCAATTGACGGAAATTATCATGAACTTGAACTTTTTCATCGGAACTTAAAAAACTGTAATTATAGGGAATTAATTCATAATAAGCAAATACTTCGCCATCATGATTAAATACGAGATTATCTTCGATATATTTAATGGGGTGTGCCATTTAATTGTTCACTCCTTACAATCGTGATTGATTCATTCATTTTTTCTTTATTTAATCGTATTTGTTTGCCAGCATAGGTTATTTTAGGGCGTAGAGCATAGGTAATAATAGATTTTAAAAATCCATAGGGTTTCTTCCCGTCAAAGGTTTTTTGACACATGAACCAAGTGAGGACAACGGGAATCCCTAAGTATTTGAGTAGTGCTCCGTCAATCAAGGAAAGTGGTGGTAAACTGCCAAAGATTATAACGACAAACAAAGAAACGATAAACCATGTCATTTGTGTAAAGGTTATGGGAAAAGGGAGTTGTAAATCATTAATTGCATAAATCACTTTTTCTACTGACCAAATACTGGTGTAACTTCTTATTTTTTTCATGTCTTCACGTCCTTTCCGTAAAAATAGAAAAAGAGCAATCAAAATAGGTGATTGCTCTATAAAATAATAATTATTTTGTGACTTTTAATTGTTGAAAAATAGTTATTCTGAGTAAATCATCTAAAAGACAGCAGGTATGAAGTAATACCCAATTTAATCTACTGTATTCTGTATAGTCAAAATGAAAGTGTTTCATAAATTTTTGAGCGAATTTTTCTGCTTTTTCGTTAAAACCTTTGAAATCACCATGTCCGATTTTATTTCTCATTTGTCTTAATAATTTTGCTACTTCACTCGAAACCTCTCCATATTTCTTATCAAGATAAGGTATTAGTAATTTGTCAATTTCATTTGTATTCTGATTTGGTTTTAATAATACAAGTTCTAACAAAGTAAAAGTCTTTAAATAATGATTTTGATTATAACTATTATCACTATATATCCCGTTCATAATATAATCTAATTTGTAATAATCGTTTTCCGATTTTAGTATAGAATCAATTCGGTTGCCCATTTTTTTAAGTTCCGTAATGTAGTCGTCTGTAGTCCTGCACCCTTTAAAGTTTGAATCAATTCTAAAACTTAGATTTGATAATATCCTAGTATGCTCTTTAGGATTCATATTACTTGTATAAATGCAGTTCATATGAATACCATTTTGTATATCATGATTTACAAAGTTACTAAAATACATCACTTTTTCAGCGTAATCCTCTTCACAAAAACGACCATCAAAGCAATTGCTTGTCCAATCAAAAAAAGGCATATCCTGATATTCATAGTCAAAGAATAGACATATCATATTATCAACAAGGCATTGAAGACATGACTCAATAGAATCTAAATTATATTTTGTATAGTCTTCAACATTGGCGTGAACGATTTCTTTCAAATAAGATATAGAATATTCTGTTTGAAATGTTTTACCATACCTTTTCAAATTATCTGCCATGTCAACTTTTTGTTGTCGAATTTCTTGTAACATGTCTTCTATAATGCTTTCCTTCCAGTCATCAGAAACATTAGATATATATAGTTTCAATTTATCTGACAATTTTATTTTTGTTATTTTCCCATAAACATCTATTATTACCAATTGAACAATCCTCCTTAATTCAGAACGTATAAAATTATTATAGCAGTATTGCTAGTTTAGAGTAATCCATGTTAATTAGAATACTCAAATACTCCATGAGAGGTGATAAGATAATTTCCCTCTATTTCCATATCACGTCCCAAAGCTTGATAATCAATATAATTTTGTAAATTAGAAGGTACTTCACCAAGTTGTCCTGTTTCTTCCACATAATAACGGGCGACATCTTCCATAGAATCACATTCACTATAACAATGAATATTCTCTTTGTTTTCCAGTAATTCTTCCAAGCTACTAAACCACATGCCTTGAATTTCTTTGAGTTCATTATAAATAGGTGTACCTTCGATTTCTTGAATGGCTTCACATAGACGGTTGATTTCACTAATTGGCGTGTATTCGTCCACATCAAAAGGAAGCTCAAAATCATGTATGGCGTATTCTTCGTAGTTCTCATTTAAACCGATTCTTTCTGCCATTTCTTCCTCATCAATTGGTGGAGTAAACCATGATCCAACTAATTCACCTTCATTATACCGTCCCAAATTTGCCACATAGACTTTCAATTCCAATTCTTATCACATCCTTTTTATAAAATATAGTCAAAAAAAAAGTAGCAATCAGTTAATGACGCTACTTATCAAGGTATCCGCTAATATAATCTGTAACTGTACTTGAAATACCTATTATTAGTTTTGCTTCTCTCTTTCCAATAATATTTGTATTAGGATGTGCAAGTGAATGCCTATTTCTTGCTTCATTAAGAGAGCTAATCATTCCATTTGATGACCTTATCGTTGTCTTCACTATATCAGCAAGTTCAGTAGGTTGAATTTCTTTTTCAATTAATTGTTGTATCCTACTATATAATTTAGATAGATTTTCGTCTCTAGGAACTGTAATTTCATATTTTTTTAGTATTTCAATTAAATATCCATGAAAAGCAGTGTGAACTCTGTCAAAGGCACGTTGATATTCACCATTACTCATGAAAGACTCAGCGTCTTCAATAGCTTGTGAAATCACATCACTAATTTTCAACTGACTAAAGTTAATTACTTCGTAATTCTCTGGAAGTGGTACTAAAATAGTATCCACTAATACATTATCACCTTGTTTATCATATATGGAGCTTGCTGTCTGGGTAAGCAAATCTTTATGACTTTCAAAAAAGTCTAAATCATCAAAAGGAGCTCTTATTTTAAGATAGGTGCAAAGCGTATTCCAATCCCTTTTGTATCCTTTATAATAAGTAAACTCGTTAGTCTCATCTAAAGTTACCTCTGATATTTTCATTTTAGAAACAATCTCGTTACCTCCTTCATAATAATTTGAAGAGCTCTTTCTTTCTAATGTTTTAATTAAAAGAGATTTAAATTGATCATTTGTAAACATATTCATGGATCCTTTCATAACAAAATATATACTTCCTATTTTATCATGAAAAATATCTGTTAAGCACCAATGATTCGGTTAAATAAGTTTAATAACACATCTTTCACGCCAGCTGCATTGAACACAAGTCCGACGGCGATTAAAGCAATAATCAAAAAGCCAATAAGTTTTGAAAATTCTCGTTTAAAACCTAAAAACAGTCCAATGACGACAATCGCTAACAATACCAATGACTGTGCATTATCCAAGAACCAGTTGTACAAATTCTGCCCAAAATTCATGTGATTGTCCTCCTTTCCTTAAGATATTTTTCTCGATAGTAGATATAGCTTTTTACACGCTTTAATAATTGAAAAGGAGTTAAATGCTCTCCATAAACAGTTATTCGACTGGTATAATTCTTATAAAAGCTCACTTTGTAAAAATCATAGGTATAGATGGTATCACCAGCTTGCCGTTTTCCCTCAATAATGAGAGACGTATATTTCCCTGTATTTTGTATATACGCTTGAAACCCTAACTTCTTTAATTCTTCTGTTAAGAGGCTCATGTAATCAAATCCTCCATGCCTAGATGTTGTTGTTCAATTAATTTCTCATGTTTTTCTGTCAGTTTGGCTTCATGAATCATGGTGGAAATAATGGTTGTACCGTTGAGAATATCTAAAATGCTTGCGACTTTTAATGTAGGGGCGACTTGATGATGTAACCAGTTCAATGTTCGTTCAAAAGAATAAGGTTCTGGCTGTATGGTTAGGCGTAATGCTCCACGATTTTTGCCGATAAACCATTCCCAGCGTTCATTGGTTTGCCAATCACTCCGTCGCTTGGTTTCGTCCTTATCGGCAAAGCGAATATAACGATTGATAATCTCAAACGCTGTTTTTTCTGCATTTTGATGTTCCAACAAATCTTTCATGGCTTGAGTGGCTCTGTCGTTTTTCAAACGAATTTCAAAGCGATTCTTTATTTCTGCGTCTTCTAAGGCAATATCATTTTTCACGTATTGCTCATAATCTTTCTCATATATACAGAAATAGACTTCGCTTTTTAATGAGCCAATATAAAGGGTGTTTCCCATGTCTGGTTTTTCATCACGGTGAACCAATTCACCACTGCGATAATTTTTAAAGCTCCGAAAGACGGAAATACATTCTTCCTGTTTACATTTCTTTGCCAATTCTGGAATATTCAAAATCCCTGTTTTATCGTTGATGGCTAAATCCAAGCGTTTGAAAATACCTTTATGTTCCATGCAATCTTGAAAGAAACCATACCAGCTCCGATGTTGAGCCAATAGAAAGTTTTCAAATTGCCGACAGCCTTTTCCTTTCAGTTCTAATAAAACCCCTTTACTTACATCATGAGAGACTAGGACAACAATATCACCGAAACGATAGTGTTCGGGATAAGAATAATAGCCAAAGTCTTCGTGTAGCATATAATCCATATTCAAGCGTAAAACCTCACCGATAATTTGAGACACATCATTGGTAGGGAATCGAATCCGTACATAGTCGAATAACATCTCCAATGGGTTATCGGGATTGAAGCGTTCCAAAGCGTTCAGTAAATCTTCTTTCACCTGTTGAGTAGGGACTGCCTTGCCTGTTTCAATATCCGATAGGTAAGGTCTGGTAATATGAGAAGCAAGCGCCAGTTTATTTTGAGAAACGCCATAAGCCAGTCGCTTTTCTTTCAATTCCTTAATCCAAATTTTTTCGTTTTCCATTCGCAAACCTCCAATCTAAAAAAGATGTAAACTATGACCCTTGAGTTTACATCTTTCCTATTTTCCGCAATTCCTTGTACCATCAACATTGGTTGATGAGAATTGCCTGTTTTCAGTTGTATTTGTGCCCCCCTGTTAGGTAGAGGGGGCTAAAGGATTGGCGTGGCTAACGCCACACCAATCAAAGCAAGTCTGAACCTGTACCTTTCACTTCGTGCGGTACAGGCTCAGATTGCTTTTTTTGAATGACTTTTCCTATTTCTCCTAAGAAATCATACCTTTTTGGTACAAGGGGTGTATAAAACTCACTAATCACACTTTTTCCTGTATCCACATAACCTCTTCCCTTGATGGGTTTTAAGAAAAATTGTTTTTGTGTATCGCTTCCAAACATCATACCGAAGCCCATTTCAGACATACGACCCAAAGCCACACGGAAGTTAAAGTTATCTCGAATACCATCACTAAAATATTTTGCGTCTGGACGCTGACAGGCAAGAATTAAAAAGAAGCCTGCTTGTCGTCCGAGCATAACAATTTGTTTGAGTTTATTCATAACTTGTGCACTATCACGACCTAACATATCCATCATCGCCACATATTCATCAAAAATCAGGAAGTTCGCAGGTAGACCAAGATACGCATAATTTTCTCCTGTTTTGTAGTTCGGGTGTTGCTTCATGGTTTCACTACGGGCAATCATATCGTCGTAAAATTGACTAATACATGCCAGCATATCGTCTTTACGGTAATAGACATTATCTATGACCGCTCCTAAGTCTGCCAAATCAGCATTTTTAGGGTCGAGAATATAAAGCTTCGCATTTGTATGCAGGAGAGATTCAATCAATGTGAGAATAAAATAGGATTTTCCACTACCCGTGCCCCCAGCAATTAACATGTGAGGGAGAGAATCAAACTCCCAATAGACCGATTCCATCAATTTGACACGTCCATCTTGAGCTACCACATCTTCAATGCCAATTCGATTGCCAATGGTGTCATAAAGTAGAACATACTCTACATAAGAATCTTTCAACGTTTTTTCCACTAATTCACAATACAAGCCTGTTTCTAGTTTGTTTTCTAAGTGCAAGAGCTGATCTTGATATTTCCCTAAAGTGATTTCTACATGAATATGGATCAGTCCATCTTTCATTCGGTAATACATTTTAGGAAAATGGCGGATTCGTTGTTTGGTTTTCTTGCTGGATAAGTCTTTAAAGAATCCCTCTGATTGAGTTTCTTCGGCTTCATACCAATGGTTTTCTAAAATCATACGAGCTAACTTTTGACGGTGCTCTAACTGTTTTATAGAATCTATGCGATAGTGATAATAGAGCCAGCTGATGAGTCCGCATACAAAAAAAGCAGTGAGAATACTGCTCCAAAAGTATGGCGTATGCAGTTGATAGAAAAATGTATCTAACTGAACTGTTTGCCAATTCACCGATTGTAACGTTCTCCAATGAAAAGGGAGTAGAACGACTAGAAAAACTATCAGCAATGAAATCAGCACAAAATGATAGACCAAGTCCTTATCGTTGGCTTTGATTCGCTTTCCTCTGTCATGAAGCAATGGCATAAAAATCCTCCTTTCCATCTATCAAAATAATTGTGTATTGTAGATACGAGCCTGTTTATCAAAAGTTGGTTGAGAAATGGCTTCATATTTCCGATAAGCGATTCGCTTTTCAAAGCGTAAATCTTTTTCTTTCGGATAATAATGACGTCGATAGAGCGTGTGTCCTAACAGTTTTTTCGCTTCTTTTGTCAACGGATAGAGATAGCGAAACATGCGTCCATTGATTTTCTCAATCCCTTTGTATTCGCAAAATGCCTGGGAAAGCCAATGCTTTTTCTCTACCTGTTCAAAACGAGCATTTTCCTCTAATAAAAGGCGAGCACTTCGAGGGTGTATCTTTTCCCATGACTGTTTATCACGATAGACACTTGTCTTGAAATACCCGCAGTAAAAGAAGTTGGACGCTTGATAGACATAGCCACATTTTCCCTCAATTCCATCTGCCAATGTATATAAAAAATGACAGTCCGTATGTTCTTTCAACCACTTAATTAGAGCTGAAAGAGCTTGACTGCCAAAATAATTGGTTTGATTCATTTCTGGAAGAAAACACATCTTTCCAATTTCTAAATAATCTGTGGTTTGAAGGGAACTGTCGGGAAAGAGTTTGCGTATGGTTTGTAGGGGTTGCGTACCCCAGCCTAATTCCACAACGCCTAATAATTTTTCTTCTGAAAAAATCCCTAGAAAGTATTTACACAATCTAGGGAGTATCTTTGAATAATGGTATTGCCGAATAAAAGAAATGGCTTCATCTTTCGGAATTTCTTTCAAAATCAATGGTGTGTTTGTCATAAGCAACACCTATTTTTCACTTTCGGACGCTTCTTTTTTATATTTCTGATGAGGTTTTGTCTGTCCTTTTAATACAAGATCGTCTGCTTTCACGTACCAATCAACGTCTGCCCCTCGAAAAGTAGCCGTCGCTACGGTATCTGCCACAGGATTGATTAATTCCACTTCTGCGTTGTAGTCAAATTCTTTCAAAGGAACAGAAGCGGGGATACTGACTTGTATCATGCGTCCTTGTCCTTTTGATTTTAAGTCATAGGTACGTTCTTTAATTTCTTCGGAAACCGAACCATCTTCATTTTGAATACGAACCTCACGACGTAAAGCGGAAAATTTCAATGTGCCAAATGTCTGGTCTTTTTCAATCACAATACCTTCTGCTAATCTCATATTTTTTCACCTTTCCTTTCTTAAGCTTTCACCATATCGTCTGCGTGCATAATGTAATTGGTAAATCCTCTATTGCCAATTTTATAACCTTCTGCGGTAATACGTGGGTTGATGAGTCTGACTTTTTCGTCGGATTCAAAATGTTTCTCGCCAGCTTCGGAGGGAAGAATGACAACAATATCATCTGCTCGTTGAATCGTTGAGTATAAATTGTAGCTACGAGAGAGAATAGTTGGTCTGCCATTGACTCGACGTTGTTCAATATTCCCTTCACCAGCATATTCTAATTGACCAAATGTTTTTTCCATATTGGGAATGACATATTTTAATTCCATAAGTGTATCGTTCCTTTCTCACATAAAATATTTTTGGCTTACTTTATTCATTTAAAAATTTGTTAGTATCACAACCTTTCAAAGCATAAAAAATAGACGCTCATTATGAACGTCTATCATTTAAATGAATATTGAGTTTAGAATTCCATTTCGAATTTAATCAGGTCTGCTTAGGTGCAAATACTGCACTTTTATTGCACTTTTTATTTTTTTAAATATAATTTATTCGATTTTATACGTTTCCAAAATCCTTGATATTACAGCATTTTCGCTTATATGCCATACCCTTAAAACAGAGTGGGAGTAAAATAAAAGTAAAACAGCGACAACCTTTTAGACTAAAGGGTTGTCGCTGTTTTAATTAGTAGCTTAAAGTAGACAACTATGAGTGAGTTGTATATTCTAGGACTATTGTAAAAAATAAATTGAATGAAATCAGAAAAGGTGAATGATATGAAAAAAATACTTGTGTTAGGCGGAACGAATTTCTTTGGCAAGAAAGCAGTTCAATTATTATTAGACAAAGGTTATGAGGTGACTGTCGCGACGCGAGGAAATAATCCAATTCCATTTGAAGATAAAGTGCAACATATCGTGTTAGATGCGAGTGATTCTTTACATGCAGGCTGGCAAGCGGTTCAAGCCCAACAGTGGGATGCGGTGTTTGATAATATTTGTTACAACGCCGAAGATGCTCATATCCGCATTGAAAAATTGGGTCAACAATTAAAGCACTATTATTTCACGTCATCACTCGCAACTTATATGGGGGATAAAGATGGTTATGTAGAAGCGGATTTCAATCCATTAACTTACGAAATTAATCCGCATAAAACTGTTGATTACGGTGAAGGCAAACGCCAAGCTGAACAAGTTTTGTTCACTCAAGCACCTTTCCAAGTGACAGCTTTTCGTTTCCCGATTGTGCTAGATAACGATGATTATACGAAACGTCTGCATTCGTATGTTGATAAAGCACTGAAACACGAAACCATTCAGTTCAACAATCCAGATGCCAAAATAAACTTTGTTAAAGGAAGCAGTGCAGCCAATGCGATTGTTTGGGCAATTGAGAACGAACAAGCAGGTAGCTTTAATATTAGTTCACATGACGCAATCACTCGTCAAACATTTATCGAATGGCTCGAAGAAATGACGGGTCAAACAATCAAGGTTGACTATACGGATGAAACCATCACGGGCTCACCGTTTAACACACGTCATCACTGGTACCTGAACTCTGATAAAATCGCTGAAGCTGGTTTCCAATTAGATAACTTAGCTTCCTGGTTAAAACCATTGATGAAAGATCTGGTCGATGGGATGCGCGCTCAATAAGATAATAAATTTGTGTGACCAGAGGCAAATTTTTAGCATGACACTATTGAAAGAAGCAGAGGGCGTATAGCCCTTATGCTTCTTTTTAGTATATTTCTAAACCCCTCAAAGTTATCAGTCGTGATGTTTCCTTCATCCAAGTAACATCAAAATGCTCAACAGTGACTATTGAGTAGGAATAACAAAAAAAGAGTTCCAGATCCTTATTTACGAAGGGGCTGGAACTCTTTTATTTGGATGATGTTAACCCAAACCCGAAATCCCGTCTGAGTGCGGAAGGGTGAGAGTGAATAGAAAAAAACCTCAACGAAATCGCTGAGGTGTTTGATAAGTTAAAGTTTAAATTAAGCTTTATGAACGTTAACTGCTTGTGGTCCACGGTTACCTTGTTCTACTTCAAAAGTAACTGCTTGTCCTTCGTCTAAAGATTTGAAACCTTCAGATTGGATTGCTGAGAAGTGTACGAATACATCGTCAGAACCTTCACATTCGATAAAACCAAAGCCTTTTTCTGCGTTAAACCATTTTACTGTACCGTTATTCATAATGAAATTCCTCCATATGTGCTTTTGCACGTTATATTTATAATACTTCGTTCAAAAATAAAGAGAGAATTAATCATCTACATGAATAACTTACAATCTTATTTCGATAACAAAATTACTATAAAACTAACTATACATGATACTTTGATAAATGTAAAGGGTTATCTAAATAAAAATTGGAATTAATACTGGGCCCCTTCCTTATTGATAAAGTAAGGGGTCTGTTACTTGCAAAAAGTCAGAATCTTTCAGACAATGAGAGTAGTAGATGTGAAAGGGTGGATAGAATGATTATTAAATTACTGGAACCTTTACGTGTTCCAAAAGATATGATAGAGGAATTAGCACAACCGATTAAAGATATGGGGCACGAATTTGTTTATTATGAGGAAAAAACGACAGATACGAATGAGTTGATTAAACGCAGTGAAGATGCAGATATTGTCATGATTGCCAATAATCCGTATCCGGCGGAAGTTATTGAAGCAAGCGAAAATCTGAAGTTCATTAACATTGCTTTTACTGGTGTAGACCATGTGAACGCGGAAGCAGCCAATAAAAAAGATATTAAGATCGCAAATGCGGCTGGTTATTCGAATCAATCGGTTCCTGAATTAGCAATCGGGCTGACGTTGGACGTTTATCGCGGCATCAGTTCCGGAAATACCGAAGTACGCAGCAAAGATTTCTCGGGACCATTCCAAGGCCGTGAAATAAAAGGGAAAACAGTTGGTATTGTTGGAACAGGGCAATTAGGGACCCGTACAGCTGAATTGTTCAAAGCATTCGGTGCAAACCTAATTGGGTACAACCGCAGCGAGAATGAAGAAGCAAAAGCACTCGGAATGACATATCATGATTTGGAAACAGTCATGTCAGAAAGTGATATTATTTCTGTTCACTTACCATTAACAGAAGACACGCGCGGTATTATTTCGAAAGAAATGCTTTCAAAAATGAAGGAAAGTGCGATTATTATTAACACGGCGCGGGGACCAGTTATTGATTCGGATGCATTGGCCGACGCTTTGAACGCAGATGAAATTTCTGGGGCAGGTCTGGATGTTTTTGATATGGAACCACCGATTCCAGCAGACTATCCATTATTAGCTGCTAAGAACACTGTATTGACACCTCATGTTGGTTTCTTGACAGATGAGTCAATGGTGCTGCGTGCTGAAATCGTATTCGAAAACACACTGGCATACTTAAAAGGTAAACCACAAAATCTTGTGAATTAGGAAAGGCTTACATTTTTCCGTTGCAATGTAGATAAGCGCTTGTTATAATGACACCAAAATAACAGGAAGGTTGTGCGTGCATGTACACTATCTAATCCCATCGTAATTGAAAAGAAACGTTTCTGCCTCAGTGCAGGTTTCTTTGCGACGGTTTTAGATAGAATAGCTGAACACAACGCTTCTATCTTTAAAATGACACAACCAGACTGTCTGCAGAAACTTGCGGGTGGTCTGTTTTTATTTTTAGATAGGAGAATGTTTATGTTACAAGTAAAAAAACTGACGATGCACCATATGAAAGATTTGAAAGCAATCATCAAAGATTTGAGTTTTACCGTGAATCCCGGTGACAAAGTAGCCCTGATTGGCGAAGAAGGCAATGGGAAATCGACTTTGTTAAAGTGGATTAATCGCGATCTAAGTATTGATAGTTATATTCAAGCAGAAGGCACGCTTGTTAATCACTTCAGTAAGACCATTTACCTGCCACAAGCCTTGCCCGCTGACAAACATAATCTGACTTTGGATGCGTTCTTCTTTGGAGTTGAAGATGCTCTGGAAATAGATTATCAACTTTTGTATCAAACGGTCACAAAAATGGGGTTTGATCCCGATCGTTTGACCAGTTCTCAGTTATTGCGCGACTTATCAGGCGGAGAGAAAGTAAAGATTCAGCTGTTGAAAATTCTGGCTCAGAATCCCGATTTACTGTTATTGGATGAGCCTTCCAATGATTTAGATTTACAAACAGTTCAATGGTTGGAAGACTTTATCAAAACGAGCCCGCTTACGATTCTGTTTATTTCTCATGATGAATCGTTGCTGAAAGCGACCGCAACGAAAGTCATTCAGTTGGAACTGTTGCGTCATAAGACGATTCCCGTTGCGACGGTTTCAAGTTTATCTTACGAAGAATATCAGAATGAGAAAGAAAATAAATTTGAAATGCAAACTCGGATTGCGAGTAAACAGAGAGAAGAGTATCAAAAACAAATGGCTCGCCATCAACGGATAGAAAGTAGTGTGCACGATGCGCAAAAGAGCGTCTCACGTCAAGAACCGGGTGTTGCCCGTTTATTGAAGAAGAAGATGCATACCGTGAAAGCAATGGGCAAACGCTTTGAACGCGAAAAGGATAACTTCGAAGATATACCCATTAAAGAAGATGCAATTCTAATGAAATTCAGTAATACCAAAGAATTACCTGATGGAAAAACAATTATTCATTTGGACCAGACTTCTGTTTCGTTTGAAGGGAAAACATTGGTCACGCATTTAAGTTTGCACCTGAAAGGGAAGCAGAAAGTCGGCATCATTGGACAAAATGGAATTGGAAAAAGTACCTGGTTGAAACAATTATGGGAAGAAATGCGAGACAGAAAAGATATTTATACCGGCTATATGCCCCAGAACTACTTGGATATTTTACCAGCGGAAGAGACGCCACTGACATTTCTAAATGAATCAGGCGATTGGGAAGAGAAAACAAAAGTGATGACGTATCTCGGAAGTATGCGGTACACGCATGAAGAAATGACGCATCCAATTAAGGCGTTGTCAGGCGGGCAGCAGGCTAAATTACTTCTGATAAAGATTGATTTAACAGGTCAGAATGTTCTGCTTCTGGATGAGCCGACTCGTAACTTCTCACCCCTGTCGCAACGTGAACTGCGAACACTGCTGCGTTCATTTCCAGGTGCTATTTTGACGGTTTCACATGATCGGACATTCTTAAGAGAAGTATGCGAGGTGGTCTATGAAATGACCGCAACTGGATTAAAAGAAATACAGATATAACGGATTCTTATCAAAAAAATCGTATAAATCGTGTATACTGGATAAAGAGATTTTTTTGGAGCGATGACATGAAAACAATAGATACAATACTAAAAGAATATTATGGTTATGACACTTTTCGACCTGGTCAAAAAGAGTTGATTCAATCGTTGATGAATGGGCAAGATGTTTTAGGTATTATGCCGACAGGGGGCGGAAAATCCCTTTGCTACCAAATTCCGGCGATTTGTCAGGAAGGGACCGGGATTGTGATTTCTCCTTTAATCTCCTTGATGAAAGATCAGGTTGATGCGTTGCAGACAATGGGAGTAAAAGCAGGCTATATCAATAGCCAATTAGACCCGGCAACTTACAGAGAGACAATGGATAAGGCATTATTCGGTTACTATGACTTGTTGTACATAGCACCGGAACGCATTGCCAGCGAACATTTCTTAAATACGCTCGGACATATGAATATAAATATTGTTGCCGTGGATGAGGCCCACTGTATTTCGCAATGGGGACAAGATTTCCGTCCGAGTTACCAAACAATTCCCCAATTACGCGATGTTGTGAGTGCTGGGGTACCGTTTGCCGCCTTTACAGCGACAGCTACAACACTTGTTAAAAATGATATTACTGAACAGTTGCGCTTACAAAGTCCGCATGAGTTTGTAGCCAGTTTTGACCGTCCGAATCTATATTTCTCAGTTATTTCTTCGAAACAAAAGAGTAAAGATGTCTTCCGTTACATAGGAAAAGAAGGCGCGACGATTATTTACTGTAATACGCGCAAAAACGTAGAATCTGTGTACAATAACCTGGTTAAAAAAGGTTTACCGGCAACGTATTATCATGCGGGTATTCCGACTCAGGAAAGAAATAAAAATCAGGACAATTTCATTTATGATCGCAAACCAATTATTGTGGCTACGAATGCATTTGGAATGGGAATTGATAAGTCGAACGTTAGAAAAGTTATTCACTACAACATGCCTTTGGATATGGAAAGTTATTATCAAGAAGCAGGGCGTGCTGGAAGAGACGGGGCACCTGCTGAAGCAGTCCTATTGTATTCGGGTCAAGATATTATTACGAATACCTTCCTAATTGAACAAGGAAATCAACCACATGCCAAAGACAAATTGAACCGCATGATTTCTTATTGTAAAACGGGGAAATGTTTGCGGACATATATCTTAAATTATTTTGACGAGACACCGAATTGGACAAGATGCGAGCATTGTTCCAACTGTGATGGCCAGACCGAAACAATGGATGTAACGGTAGAATGCCAAAAGATTTTGTCGTGCATTTACCGCATGGACCAACGCTTTGGTACGGGTATGGTAACAGATGTGTTGCGTGGGAAAAACAATGAACGGATTAGACAATTTCGTTTTGAGCAGTTATCTACTTATGGTATTATGGCAAAATATACAGATAGCACCATTAAAGATATCATTTCTTTGATGCTCAGCGAAGGGTACTTAACTTTGTCGGGAGACAAGTATCCAATTTTGAATTTTACCCAAAAAAGCAATGCTTTACTGCAGGCTGAAGATACGTTAATTATGACCCGTAAGATTGTAGAAGAAGTACCGCACACGATTGCTGAAGCCGTTGATTACGACGAAAGCTTGTTTGAAGAGCTGCGGAAGCTACGTTTGGAAATTGCCCAAGAAATTGGCAAGCCCCCATTCGTTGTCTTTACAGATAAAAGTCTCATTGATATGGCAAATAAACTGCCAACAACAGACCATGAATTCCTGGATATTCATGGTGTGGGCCAAAGTAAGCTGGTTAACTATGGCGAAACGTTTATGGCTATCATCAAAGAGTATAAGGAGTCAAAATAGTTTGTGGAAGAAAATACTGATTACGATTGTGCTCCTGATAGGCTATATTTACTGGGGAACGAATGCATTGGAAGTGAATTATTTTACGCTTGTAGATGAAGAGATACCTTCTGAATTCTCGGGAATGAAAATAGCCCATGTTTCAGATTTGCATAACAAGGATTTCGGTAGCGCCATGATTGATAAAGTTGCTGTGGAAGAACCAGACCTGATTGCGGTGACTGGAGATTTGATTGATAGTAACTTTCCGGATACGGCCATTGCTTTGGAAGCCATTGAGGGTTTACGCGCAATTGCACCTGTCTATTATGTGACTGGCAATCATGAAGCAAGCCGCTTTGATTTATTCAGCGAGCTAGCCGTTCAAATGGAAGCCGCTGGTGTTATGATGATGGATAATCGTACGTTAACCTTAGAAAAGAATGGGCAATCTATCCATCTGATAGGTCTGGAAGATCCTAATTTCATTAATTCTGCTCTTTCATTCGAAGAAAAGTATGAACAGATGCATAATAAATTGACCGAGTTAAGTGATCCGGATAGTTTCCAGATTCTACTGTCGCATCGTCCGGAAGAGATGGCCAGTTACGTGGATGAAAATATTAATTTAGTTCTGAGCGGTCATGCACACGGCGGCCAAATTCGCTTGCCATTTATTGGTGCATTGGTCGCACCAGGGCAAGGTTTCTTCCCTAAGTATTCGATAGGGTCCTATGTTGAGAATGAAACGACAATGATTGTCAGTCGCGGACTTGGAAATAGTGGCATCCCGTTTCGATTTATGAATCGTCCAGAAATAATAATGATTACGTTAGAAACAAAAGAGTAAAGATTGCGATTAAAGCGGTCTTTATTTTTTTGTTTAAAAGAGTGAAAGGCACTATAATCACGCAAAAAATGTATGCGCTTTATTTTGCTGTATAATAATATCTGAAAGCGTTATATAATGGTAAAAAGGCAGGTGGGTAGTCAGATGCAATTGCAAAAATCAAAGAGGAATAAAACGATTGATTTAACTGTTGAAGAAGGGAAACATTATCTTTCTCGTTGTATGAGTGTCACTGAGCCACAGACACTTCAAGCTATTTTGAATCGCACCATTATTGGAGATACCTTTGAAGTTTTACCTTTACTCCCCCTAGGAAAAGCGGACTTAATTATTGTAGATCCTCCCTACAATCTAACCAAATCCTATCATGGCAAGCAATTTTCAAAACAAAAAACAACGGACTATGAGGAATATACTGAACGTTGGCTGTCTTTATTAGTGCTCTTATTGAAACCGAACGGTAGTCTGTATGTTTGTTGTGACTGGCAATCGAGCTTGATAATTGGACCGTTGTTATCAAAGCATCTCAAAGTAAAAAATCGGATAACATGGCAACGTGAAAAAGGCCGTGGATCGCGCTCCAATTGGAAGAATAGTATGGAAGATATTTGGTTTTGTACCAAGAGTGATACTTATACATTTAACGTTGATGATGTGAAGATGCGTAAAAAAGTGTGGGCGCCTTACACGAAAGGTGGTAAACCGAAAGATTGGGAACAAACGAAGACTGGTAATTTTCGGGACACATATCCATCAAATTTCTGGAATGATATTACAATTCCTTTTTGGTCTATGGCCGAAAATACCGCTCATCCTACTCAAAAGCCCGAAAAATTAATCGCAAAACTTGTCCTGGCCAGCTCCAATAAAGGGGACATTATTTTAGATCCATTCCTTGGTTCTGGGACGACCAGTGTCGTTGCCCAAAAATTAGGAAGGAACTATATTGGTATTGAACAAAATGAACGTTACGCCACTTGGACGGAAAAACGTTTGGAATCAGCTCTAACCGATTCATCCATTCAAGGTTACCGGCAACAAATATTTTGGGATCGGAACGTTCAAGAAACACAAAAAGGTAAATTAACATAGAATGGAAGAAGACTATCTGCGTAGTATTTCAGGAGCGCAGTGGGCTGGAACAAAGTGTCCGATTCATTTCTTTTTACACCGCTATCAAAATGTGATTGACAAACAGGTTATCTGTCGGTATGATAGGAAACATGTTTTAATCGAATTTTAATTTTGAACGGAGGATGTTTGATGGAAAAGAAGAAACTCGGCTTAGTCCCTAAATTGATTATGGGTATTATTATAGGTATTGTATTAGGGTCCTTTGCATCCGAGTCCATCATCAGTATTTTTGTTACCTTTAGCTCTTTTGTATCAGCATTTATTTCCTTTATTATCCCTTTGATGATTATTGCTTTTGTGACAGCTGGTATTGGAGAACTGAGGTCAGGTGCCGGAAAGTTATTGGGATTAACGTTAGGTTTAGCGTATGGTTTTACTTTGATCTCAGGAACTTTCTCTTACGTTGTTTCTCGCTTGGTTTTTCCGACTTTTATTGACCAAGCAACGACGTCAGCTATTATGGATGGTAACGTGCAGTCGGTGGCGCCACTTTTCACAATTCCACTACTCCCTTTATTGGATGTGACGTCTGCCTTAGTTTTTGCCTTTATTATGGGTCTGGGAATTTCAGCCTTACGTGGGAATGAGAAGACAGCAGAAATTGGTGCGATGATGGGCGATTTTTTTAACGGCTTCCAGTTTATTATTCAGATGGTTCTGGAAAAAGCAGTTATTCCTTTATTGCCTTACTACATCGCCTCAACGTTCTCGCTGATGAGTTTTACGGGTGAAGTATGGCGCGTATTAGCTATTTTCTGGCGTGTGTATTTAATCATTTTTGCGATGCATTTCCTCATTTTGGTTTTCCAATTTGGTGTAGCTGGTGCTATCGCAAAAAAAAATCCGCTTCCCTATTTGAAGAATCAATTCCCAGCTTGGCTCACTGCAGCGGGGACACAGTCATCTGCAACTACCATCCCGGTTAACGTGGAAGTGGCGAAGAAAAACGGTGTATCGAAAAGTATTCGTGAGTTCGTTGTTCCCTTGTGTGCAACGATTCATCTCTCAGGAAGTATGATTTCTTTAACTGCATTTTCAACTGCCATCTTAATGATGAACAATATGGAAGTCAGTTTTGGCTTACTTGCACCATTTATCATGATTCTTGGAATCAGTATGGTCGCTGCCCCTGGAGCACCAGGTGGAGCAGTAATGAGTGCTCTTCCATTCTTGCCCCTTATTGGTATCGTTTCTGACGGTCCATTGGCGAGTCTCATGATTGCTCTTTACCTGACACAAGATAGTTTTGGAACGGCATGTAACGTTTCTGGTGATAACGCAGTGGCTCTGATTGTTGATAAAGTAAAAGGGCGCTTCGGTATCGCTGAAGAACTTGAAGATAGTAACGAAATTTTTGATGAAATTGTACCTGCAAACGAAATTTAGTAACTAAAAAACAACCTCAGGGATCACTATAAAGTGGAATCTCAAGGTTGTTTTTTTTTATCTTATGTTAAAAATGCCTGCTTGTTAATTATCAATACTTCCCAAAAAATCTAATTTATCACCCATATCCGGTCGGTTATCACCATGCTTGACAAAGGACATGGTAATAAGTGCAAGGCCGACCATTGAAGCGGCATATGGGAATAGTGTCCAGTAGCCCACAAATTCCAGAAAGGCACCCGAAACAATGGGTGTAATGATTTGAGCAGCCATTGAAAAAGTATAATAAAACCCTGTAAATTTACCGGTATCGCCGTGTTGACTCATTTCAACGACCATCGGATACGAATTTACGTTAATACAAGCCCAAGAAAAACCAACAATTGCAAACAATACGTAGACGAGCGGTGAAAAGGAAGTAAAGAACGTTCCTAACGCAAAGCAAGATGCAAGAAGCAGGACGCCGGTTACAATGATTTTCTTTCTTCCTAACTTAGAAGAGAGAATACCAACTGGGATAAAGCTAATAACCGCTGCGATAGTCGCAATTAATAAACTGGTAGAAGCAGCGCTGATGTTCATTTGCCAGACTACTTCAGCGTATTTAGTGAAAGCTGTTGTTATCGCATTATAGCCCATGAACCATAAAAATGTAGAGATAAGTAAGAAAATCAAGCTCCGTTTCATCGCAATCGACATCGTTTGATTTGACGTTTGCGTTTCTACTTTTTCTTCATCAATCCGCAATTTATTTTCCGGAACAGTGAAAATCACAACCAGAACACTTACTAGTATCAACAGTGCAACCGCGATAAACAGTGGATAGTAGGACTGATGCCCGGCTTTGGTAATTAATAGAGGAGTCAGAACCAAGGTGAAGACAGCACCTAATGCTCCCATTAAATTGATAATGGCGTTCGCTTTGGAACGAAGTGGGGCAGGTGTAACATCGGGCATTAAAGCAACTGCCGGAGAACGATAAATGGATATGGATAAGAGCGTAAATCCAAGAGAAACGAAAAATAACCACAGTGATCGTTTTTCAACAGTTGCAGGTACGACTAGCATGAAAAGAATGGTAAGAATAGAACCGACAACGATAAACGGGACTCGTCTCCCATATTTACTGGTTGATCTATCACTGATAGCCCCGAAAATAGGAAGCATGAATAGCGCCAAAACATTATCCATTGCCATAATAGAACCGGCGAGTGTATCACCAATTTCGAACGTATTCTTAAGTATTAACGGTACAACATTGTCATACATTTGCCAAAAAGCACTGATTGATAAAAAAGCAAATCCAACTCGAATCGTTCGGCTGTAATTGAGTTTCACAAAACATCCCGCCCATCTGTTAGTAGTATTTTCATTGTATCAGTTTTGATTAAAATAACGAATCTAATATTCATCCTTTAGACTTATCAAATTGGAATTCGAGCATGGTATACTAGGAGTAGAAACAAAAAAGGAGGTTTTATAATGATTAAAGGATGGAAAAATCTGGCATTGTCTTACGGACTGCCATTGATTGTCCTATGCGTTTACTGGTATTTTTCATTAACACCATTAACATTCCAATCACTTGAATTTTGGTTTAATTTCTTACTTTACTTTGTAGTCAGTGCAGGTATTTCTTACTTGTTGGATGCACGTAAAAACACGCGTGTACTAGCAATTAATGGAACGGTAATAGGAGTGAGTATTCTTGCATTGTTAGTTGGTATGGTGATAGGGTTACCAATCTTCAGATCGGGAAGTTATGCTAAATTGATTGAACATCAAGAAGGTGATTTCTCAGAGGATATGATTGTGACGAATCCAAGCGATATTCCAACGATTGACCGTGATATGGCGGAAAGATTGGGAAGTCGTAAGATTGGTGAAGTGTTGGATCTGGTCTCGCAGTTCAATGTGGCAGATGAGTTTACACAAATTGCATATCAAGGTCAGTCGGTGCGTGTCTCACCTCTGGAATACGTCAACGTTTGGCGTTGGTTTAGCAATCGGAGTGAGGGGATTCCACATTACGTCGTTGTTGACATGGTTACTGGTGAAGCCGATTTAGTGGACTTAGAAGAGAACATTCGTTATTCACATTCAGGATTCCTAAATGATGACATTACGCGTCATATTTTCCTTAAGCATCCGACGACATTATTTGAAAATCCGGTGTTGGAACTCGACGATGAGGGAACTCCTTACTATGTTGCACCAATTGCGAAGCGTCAATTTAGCTTTTTAGGACCTAAAGATATTGTTGGGGCCTTTGTAGTCAATGCGACAAACGGAGAAATTGTCCGTTACGATTTGGAAGATATCCCTGATTGGGTTGATCGCGTTTTCCCGGCAGATATGGTCATGAATCAGATTAACTATAACGGCCAGTATCGTAATGGCTTTTGGAATAGTCTGGTAACAAAACGCGGTGTTATTCAAAACGCCGAAGGATACAACTATATTGTCATGGACGATGATTTATATCTGTATACCGGTTTGACTTCAGTTGTATCTGATGAGTCAAATATTGGTTTTGTGCTGGTGAATTCACGTACGAAAGAATCTCACCGCTACAACATCAGTACTGCAACCGAATGGAGTGCGATGGATAGTGCAGAAGGATCCGTTCAAGAAAAAGACTATACGAGTACCTTCCCGTTGTTATTTAATATGAATGGGAAGCCTGTCTATCAATTGTCCTTAAAGGATTCTGCTGGCTTAATTAAGTTGTATGCTTTTGTCGATGCATTGAATTATCAAAAAGTTGGAATTGGCAATACATTGAACCAAGCATGGCAGTCTTACAATGGTGGGGAAGTAACCATCACGGATGAAAATCCGATTCTTGAAGGGGATATAACAACCGTTAATGGCGCGGTTGATTTATTACAATCTGTAGTAATTGGTGGCGAGACTATATACTACATGACGATTGTAGGAGACACGGAAAGTATTTACACGATTCCAGTCAGTCTAAATCAAGCCTTACCCTTCTTGAAAACGGGAGACGAAGTGATTTTGGAAATACAGCAAGAAGAAGTCATTAACATCACGATAAAATAATAATATATATAAACGGTACTAGTCCTATACAGGTCCTGGTACCGTTTTTTCGCATATATGAACGAGCTACTAATTAATATTTCGAATTTGAAATAAAAAGGAATTTCTGCTACAATAATCCTAACAATAAAAGAGGTGGTATCATGATTGATGCAATAGAGAGCGTTTTAAGTAAACATTTGTCCGAGCCGCTAGGTAGTAAGCGCAAGTTTTCTGTTATGTTGCCATTGATTAAACAGGGCGATGAGTGGCATATTCTGTACGAAGTGAGAAGTAAACGGATTTCTCAACCGGGTGAAACGTCCTTCCCGGGTGGTGCGGTAGAAGCGGGCGAAACATTCAAAGAAGCGGCAATTCGTGAAACAATGGAGGAATTGAATATTTCACGTGACTGCATCGAAGTGTTGGGTGAGATTAATTATATTGTTAATGAACATGCGATTATTCACTGCTTTGTTAGTAAGCTGGATCTTACTGTAGAAGAAATAAATTTTAATCAAGAAGTAGCATCCTTATTCACCATTCCGCTCAATTACTTCCTGACTAATCGCCCGACCTACTACACATCAAAATTTATTTTGGAGCATCCTGAAGACTTTCCATACCATTTAATCCCAAATGGAAAAGACTACCGTTTCAAGGTTGGCGGTCACTTAATTCCCTTTTATGAATTAAATGGACATTCGCTTTGGGGGTATACAGCGAGTTTGACGGATCATTTTATAGATATCATAACGGCTAAAGTTGAAATAATGTGATAATATATGATATTGATAAATGATATTTGTAAATTCAGGAGGAAATACCATGGTCAATAAGGAAACGCGTACGTGCAACCAAACGAGAAATATACGATCGGAAATAATCGTAGATCGTCATTTGAATGATAAAGATACTTACTACGGTGGAGACATTATGGCGCATTTTGATAGTGCGGGTGGGGGAGCAATCTTCAACTTCATAAGAAAAGCATCGTTTACAGCGACTGTGGATGAAATGACATTCGTTAGTCCTGTTTATAAATCAGAACAAATCTATGTGGAAGCTTTTGTTTCAGGAGCCGGCACATCTTCAGTCGAAGTCTTCACAAAGTTGATTGCGAGTAATTTAAAAACATTTGAAAAAAGACTGGCAGCTTATGCGTTCTTGACATATGTTGTGCAGGACCGTAACAATCCAGAATTCACCATGCCAATATTGGTTCCGGAATCAGAAGAAGAAATTACCATCTGTGAAGGATATGCGAAGCGTCGTGAGATAAACTTGGAAAAACGTAAACAAGGTAAAAAGATTAAAGATGTCATTCAATTAACTCCTATTTGGGAACAAAGATAAGGGATTAAATACACAAAAAGCAGACCGCGCGGTCTGCTTTTTGTGTGTAATCATGTTATTTTGAATCAATCTCAATCATTAAATCACCGCTATCAATACGATCCCCATCAATGACATAGATTTGATCTACGACACCGTTGATTGTGGAACGAATGGTTGTTTCCATTTTCATAGCTTCTGTGACAACGACAGCATCGCCTTTGTTCACTCGATCGCCTTTTTTAACCAAGACCTCCAATACGGATCCCGGCATTGTTGCGCCGACATGACCTTTGTTCGTTGGTTCAGCTTTTTTACGAATAGCAGAAGTAGACGTAATACTTGCATCTTTCACTTCAACTTCACGACCTTGGCCATTTAATTCGAAGTAGAGAACACGCATCCCATCCGCATCGGGCTCACCGATTTGGTTCAGTTTAATAATTAAAGTTTTTCCTTTTTCAATCACAACTTCAATTTGTTCGCCAGTCCGCATTCCGTGGAAGAAACTAGGGGTATCCAGTTTCGTAACATCACCGAATAGATTCAAATTCTCTGCATAGCCTAAGAACACTTCTGGATACATCAAGTACCCAAGTAGATCTTCTTCAGAAGGTTCCCGTTTAATTTTTTCAGTCAGCTCTTGCTTAAGTACTTCGAAATCAATCGGCTCTCTCAAACTACCGGGACGGACAGTCAGTGGTTCTTCGTCTTTCAAAATAATCGCCTGCAGTTTCTCAGGGAAACCACCAGTCGGCTGGCCTAAATCACCTTTAAAGAAGCTTACTACCGATTGCGGGAAGTCTAATGTGTTGCCACGCTCATAGACAGCTTCTTCCGTTAGTTTGTTTTGAACCATGAAGAGAGCCATGTCTCCAACTACTTTTGAAGAAGGGGTTACTTTCACGATATCTCCGAACATGCCGTTCACTGTTGCGTACATATCTTTTACAGTGTCCCAACTATCTTCCAAGCCGACCGATTTGGCTTGCTGTTGCAAGTTTGTATATTGGCCACCTGGCATTTCATGGTGATACACTTCGGTTGAAGTTGTATGAATACCTGTTTCAAAATCATTGTAGTACGAACGGACATCTTCCCAGTAACGGTTGATTTTTTGTACATTTTCAATATTGATTTCAGGAGCGCGTTCGCTGCCTTCCATTGCAAAATACAAGCTGCTCAATGATGGCTGACTCGTTGTTCCGCTCATCGCGCTTTGCGCAACATCCACAATATCAACGCCGGCTTTGATTGCTTCGCTTAAGGTAAAAATACCATTTCCACTCGTGTCGTGTGTATGCAAGTGAATCGGAACGGATACCGTGTCTTTCAATTCACTTACTAAGCGATATGCTGCTTGCGGTTTTAATAATCCAGCCATATCTTTAATTGCGATGATGTGGGCACCCATCTGTTCCAGTTCTTTTGCCATTTCTTTGTAGTATGCAATGGTATATTTCGCTTGTTTTGGATCATTCAGATCACCAGTGTAACAAATAGCTGCTTCCGCAATTTTATTCACATCGCGCACATATTGAATACTCTTTTCAAGTTGCTCCGTCCAGTTCAAACTGTCGAACAAGCGGAAAACATCCACGCCATTTTCACTTGCACCTTCAATAAAACGTTTCAGGGCATTGTCCGGATAATTTTGATAACCCACACCATTCGAACCACGAAACAGCATTTGGAAGAGGGTGTTCGGCATCTTCTTACGTAATTTACGCAGACGTTCCCAAGGGTCTTCGTTTAAGAAGCGATAAGCAACATCAAATGTCGCGCCACCCCATAACTCGTTAGAGAACAGTTGGGGCATGCCAGCTTGGGTTGCTTCTGCAATTTTCAGTAAATCATTTGTACGGACGCGTGTTGCCAGCAAACTTTGATGAGCATCACGGAACGTTGTATCGGTTAATAACACATTATTTTGTTCGCGGACCCACTGGCTGACAGCTTCCGGACCTTGTTTATCTAAAATCATTTTAGCTGTAACTATTTCTTTCTCTGGAACCTGCAAGCCTTGCGGAATACGGGGCATTTCATAGAATTTCTTCGTATTACGTTCGATACCAGGGAATCCATTAACGGTAATATTACCTAAGTATGCCAACATTTTATTTCCCCGGTTCAATGTTTCCGGAAATTCAAATAATTCTGGTGTTCCGTCAATGAAAGTTGTTTTTGCATCACCTGAAACAAATTCAGGATGCATAATAACATTTTTCAAAAACGGAATATTCGTCTTCACACCACGAATTCTAAATTCTGTGAGTGCACGAACCATCTTTTTGTTGGCTTGTGCAAAGTCAGGTGCATGAACACAAGCTTTTACTAACAATGAATCAAAGAAAGGTGAGACAACCGTTCCTTGGAAGCCGTTGCCGGCATCCAAACGAATTCCAAAACCACCTGGAGAACGGTAAGTATTTATTTTACCGGTATCCGGGAAGAAGTTATTTAACGGATCTTCAGTTGTGATTCGACACTGAATCGCGGCTCCGATTAAAGGGATATTCGCTTGTTCAGGAATACCAATATCTTCATGCAATCTTAAACCTTGGGCAATTTCGATTTGTGCTTGAACAATATCAACGCCCGTAATAAGTTCAGTAATTGTATGTTCGACTTGAACACGAGGATTGACTTCAATAAAGTAGAAACGGTCGCCTTCGACCAAGAACTCTACCGTTCCGGCATTCACATATCCCACATGCTTCATTAAACGGAGCGCAGCTTCACAAATTTCATTTCGTAAGCTGTCCGGCATGTTGATACACGGTGCTACTTCAACCACTTTTTGGTGACGTCTTTGAACAGAACAGTCACGTTCGTAAAGGTGAATAACATTTCCGTGTTCGTCTCCCAAAATTTGAACTTCGATATGTTTCGGATCTTGGATGTAACGCTCTACGTAAAGTTCGTCATTACCAAAAGCAGAGAGTGCTTCACTCCTTGCACGTTTAAATCCATCGATTGCTTCTTCTTTATCACGGGCAACACGCATACCGCGGCCGCCACCACCTAATGCAGCTTTCATAATGATTGGATACCCATGCTCATCCGCAAATGTTAAGACTTCTTCAATTGTTGATACCGGACCATCTGAACCGGGTATGGACTGAATTCCAGCTGCGATTGCAGCAGTTTTAGCTTTGATTTTATCGCCGAAAATATCCAGATGGTGCAAGGTCGGGCCGATAAATTTAATACCTTCTTCTTGGCAACGTCTGGCAAAGTGAATATTTTCAGATAAGAAACCATAGCCTGGATGGATGCCGTCCGCACCAGAATCTTTGGCAATTTTGATAATACCTTCAATATCTAAATAAGCATCAATTGGCTTCTTTTCTTTACCAACCAAGTAAGCTTCGTCCGCCTTAAAACGGTGGACTGAACCTTCGTCTTCTTGGGCATAAATACCAACCGTATCAATTTCAAGTTCAGTCAGAGCACGGAAAATACGAATCGCTATCTCACCACGGTTGGCTACAAGTACTTTTTTCATTAGGATCTCCTCCATCGTTTCTAGTAGAATATCATTCTTTTGATATTCACGTTTCATGTATTAATCAATGACAAAAATATTAGTAAAATTGCAAGGGATATTGTGCGAAATATTATGGAGAAAAACGCATTAAAATCTAATCTTTTCTTAATTAAGTATTTTACAGTATTTTTAGAAACTGGCAATAGAAGATTGTCATCATATGGATAGTCTTTATTTCTGTCAATATGCTAAAATGGCAGTAACATGAGCAGAGAGGGTGAGGTTGTGGGCGACTTGAAGAAAACACCGCTATTCGGATTTTATCAAAATCAAAAAGTTAAACTTGTTGATTTTGGTGGCTGGGCAATGCCAATACAATTTAACGGAATTATTAAGGAACATCAAGCAGTTCGTAATGAAGTGGGTATTTTTGATTGTTCACACATGGGGGAAATTGAAGTAACAGGTCCAGATTCAGAGCAATACCTCAATCGGTTAGTTACTAACAATGTCTCTAAAATGACTAATAATTCAGTCCAGTACAATGTTTTTTGTTCGGAAACAGGTGGAGCGATTGATGATGTCATGATTTATCGTTTTGATGCTTCCAAGTATTGGGTAGTCTCTAATGCTTCGAATACTGAAAAAGTTTGGGACTGGATGCAAAAACAGCATAAAAATGAAGAAATAAAACTTGAAAATATTTCTGCGGCTATTGGTTTGATTGCGATTCAAGGTCCACAGGCGCAATCTGTCTTACAACAAATTGCTTCCGTAGATTTGGACACCATCAAACGACATAAATTTGAACAGAAAATAGAATTAAATAGCAGCAAGAACACGCTGATTTCTCGAACAGGCTATACCGGCGAAGATGGCTTTGAACTTTACCTACCTGCTGCTGAAACAGAACGTGTTTGGCAATTGTTATTAGAATTAGGCGCGATGCCGTGCGGACTTGGCTCGCGTGATACTCTGCGCTTAGAAGCCGGTCTTCCTTTATACGGGCAAGACATGAGCGCGGATATCTCCCCTATAATGGCAGGCGTAGGCTTCGCAGTAAAAACTAAGAAAAGTACGTCTTTTATTGGACAAGAAGCTTTGAGATTGCAACGTGAAGAAGGAGTAACGCAGAAAATTGTCGGCTTTGAAATGTTGGAAAGAGGTATCCCCCGTCACGATTACCAGGTGCTGTCAGAAGACGGGACTGAAATCGGCGTGGTTACTTCGGGAACGCAATCACCTTCTCTTCAAAAGGGAATTGGGATGGCGTTAATTGCTGTTGAATACAGTGAAATCGGAACGCCGATTCAAATATTAGCACGCAATAAAAAGATTGCGGCTAAAGTAGTCACGAAACCATTTTATAAAAAAGCGTAGGAGGTTTTAAATATGGCAGAGCAAAAAACATATTTTACAGAAGAGCACGAGTGGGTACAAGTTGTGGAAGGAAATACGGTACGTATCGGTATTACGGATCATGCGCAAGAACAACTGGGAGATATCGTCTTTATTGATTTTATTGCGGAACTTGGTGAAGTAGCGAAGGGTGACGATATCGTCACTGTGGAATCGGTAAAATCTGTTTCAGATGTGTATGCGCCGGTATCTGGTACCATCACAAAGCAAAACGAAGTTCTGAATGATGCCCCTGAAACAATCAACGAAGCTGCGATGTCAGAAGGTTGGATGGTCGAATTGGAACTTTCTGATTTAGAAGAATTGGAAGAATTAATGGATCTAAGCGCATACGAAACATTTGTTGCCGAGGAGGATAATTAATGACTGATGAATTCTTTCGTTATTTGCCAGATACTGAACAAGATATCGCAGAGATGATAGAAGAAATTGGTGTTGATTCGATTGCAGACCTATTTGCTGATATTCCTGACGCGATTCGAATGAGCGGGGAATTAGCTATTCCAGGCGCCATGGCGGAAGGCCAGTTACTGCGTCATATGCAACGGATGGCAGCAAAAAATACCACGGCGAATCAATTGCCAATCTTTACCGGTGCGGGGGTCTACGACCACGAAATACCCAGTGTTGTGGATGCAGTGATTTCGCGTTCTGAATTTCTAACTGCTTACACACCCTATCAGCCAGAAGCCAGTCAAGGCGAATTACAAGCAATTTTTGAATTCCAGACGATGATCAGTGAACTGACCGGGATGGAGGTTACCAATTCATCGTTGTATGACGGAGCAGCTTCCTTGGGTGAAGCAGTTGGATTAGCACAAGCAGTAACGCGTAAGAAAAAAATATTGGTCTCTAAAGGGGTCCATCCACATTCTCGTGCGGTATTGCATACGGCCTCACCCGGACGTGGGAATGAGATTATTGAAGTTCCGCTTGAGAAAGATTTAACGAATATGGATATTTTACAAACGGAGTTGGATGGTGATACGGCAGCTGTTGTCGTGCAATATCCGAACTTCTTTGGAACGATTGAAGATTTATCCGCAATAAAAGGGCTGCTGGAAGGCACCAAAGCCAAATTGATTGTTGTTGCCAATCCACTTGCGTTAGCGCTTTTAGAAGCACCTGGGAATTTAGGGGCAGACATTGTGGTCGGCGATACTCAACCGTTTGGACTACCTATGGCTTATGGCGGCCCGCATTGCGGTTATTTCTCTGTAAACAAGGGGGATATTCGAAAAATTCCGGGACGAATGGTCGGCGAAACAGTTGACCAGGATGGTAAGCGTGGTTTTGTATTGACGTTACAAAGTCGTGAGCAACATATTCGTCGTGAAAAAGCGACTTCTTATATGAGTTCGAATCAAGCGTTAAATGCTTTGGCATCTGCGGTTGCCATGACTTCATTAGGCAAGCAAGGTGTACAAGAAATGGCACAATTAAATGTCAATAAAACGGGCTATCTAGCAGATCAGTTAGCCTCTCACGGCTTCACCGTTTACAACGAAGGACCTTTCTTCAATGAATTTGTTGTCGAATTAAATATGACAGCAGAGAATGCGAATAAACGCCTTCTGGAAGCAGGTATTATCGGTGGCTACTCTTTGGCGGAAGAGTATGACTTACCCAATCATCTTCTTGTCTGCGCAACTGAGAAACGGACGAAAGAAGAAATCGATCAATTCGTTTTAGCTCTAGGAGGTGTCTGGGCATGAGTGAGGTAAATCCGATGATTTTTGAACTGGGACGTGAAGGACGTATTGGGTATAGCTTTCCTGAATCCGATGTTCCTATGAAACAACTTCCTACGCAAGTATTGCGGAAAGAACCGGCACGTCTTCCTGAAGTGAGCGAACTTCAGTTGATGCGCCATTACACACGTCTATCACACGATAACTTTGGAATTGAGAACGGCTTTTATCCATTGGGTTCTTGTACGATGAAATATAATCCTAAAATTAATGAAGTAACAGCGCGTCTAGATGGCTTTGCGAACATTCATCCGTTTCAACCGGTTGAACATGTTCAAGGTGCGCTGCAGTTGATGTATGAATTGCAAGAAGACTTAAAAGTTATTACTGGAATGGATGCTGTTTCCCTTCAACCAGCTGCAGGTGCACATGGTGAATGGACAGGGCTCATGATGGTGCGTGCCTACCACGAAAAAAATGGTGACACAAAACGGACGAAAGTCATTGTGCCCGATAGTGCCCATGGGACAAACCCTTCGAGCGCAAATATTGCTGGCTATGATGTCATCAGTATTCCTACGAATGAATATGGACTTGTTGATGTGGAGGCTTTACGCAGTAAAGTAGGCGAGGATACAGCCGCGTTGATGTTGACGAATCCAAGTACACTTGGCTTGTTTGAAAAAGATATTGTTGAAATTGCTGATATCATTCATGAAGCAGGTGGTTTGGTTTATTACGACGGTGCCAACTTGAACGCGATTATGTCTAAGACATCGCCCGGCTTGATGGGCTTTGATATCGTTCACTTAAATCTGCATAAAACATTCAGTACACCACACGGCGGAGGAGGTCCTGGTGCGGGTCCGGTTGGAGTGAAAGCACACATTATTCCGTTCCTACCTGTGCCACGTGTAGAAGAAACAGAGCAAGGTTATACATTGAATGCTGAATATCCAGATTCAATTGGTAGAGTGAAAGCATACTACGGAAACTTCGGTGTTCTAGTCCGTGCTTATACGTATATCCGTACAATGGGACCAATTGGATTGCGAAAAGTATCCGAGAGTGCGGTCTTACACGCTAACTATTTAGCAAGTCGCCTGAAAGAGACCTATGATCTTCCATATCCTCAAATTTGTAAACATGAATTCGTACTGTCCGGAAAACGCCAGAAGAAACAAGGTGTGCGAACGTTAGATATCGCTAAGCGTTTATTGGATTACGGATTCTATGCTCCGACTGTCTACTTCCCATTAATCGTTGAAGAAGCGATGATGATTGAGCCGACAGAAACAGAGTCGAAAGAAATGTTAGATGAATTTGCCGATGTGATGATTAAAATTGCGACTGAAGTAACTGAGAATCCTGATTTGGTTCGCGAAGCACCACATAATAAACCTGTGCGCCGTTTGGACGAAACGAAAGCAGCACGACAAATTAAAGTGAATTACTATTCTGAATAAGTATCCATAAGGTAGCTCCGATATCACAAAACGCGTACACACAGAAGGTTCAGACCATCTGTGTGTACGCGTTTCGTTGATTCGGAGCGAAGCCTTTTTAAAGTATGGTTTGTAAGTTTCTGTAAGAACGTCATTCATTTTTTTGTGGGTTCCACGTGTTTTTTTGTTCCACGGAGGGTAAATAATTGATTTTTAGTTGGCAGAATGATTAACAGACCGGCTTTCAGCCGTTAACCATAGGCCGTATGCCGGTAATTAGATGATTTTACCGGCGTCTAGCGATACTCGTAAGTCTGTAAGCCGGTATATTTTCTTTTTTATTGAGAAAATATTAATTTTCAGACACCGTGTATAGTTTTATAAACGTGGTATAATTTCTATATAATAAATTTAAATGCGATGAAGAAAGGGGAACTCCCATTGGCAAGAGATAAAAAACATATTCCTGGTGTTATTTCCAGTTTAAGAAAAGACATCGTAGAAGTTCCGGAAGTCATAACAAAATGTAGCGGAATCAATATTAACGGACGTAAATTAAAGTCGTTTTTATTCACAACCGACATCGCGATTATTTGTAATAACGATGCAGATGCTATTTTGGCCGTCTATTCCTTTACACCACATCCGGGAATCATCCAAGCGATTGCTTCTGCAGCACCAGTACCCGTTATTGCAGGTGTAGGTGGGGGACTGACTCATGGTCCGCGTTCTGCTAACATTAGTCTTTTCGCAGAATCTTTGGGTTCGATTGCAGTTGTGGTAAATGCACCGACTCCGATTGCGACGATTCAATTAATAAATGAGACTGTTGATGTTCCTGTCATCGCGACAATCGTATCTGAAGCAAATGATATCCAATCACGTTTAGATGCGGGAGCGGATATATTAAACGTCAGTGGCGGTGCAAATACAGTTGATTTGGTAAGGAAAATCCGCGCTGAATTTCCTGATGTTCCTATTATCGCAACGGGTGGTAAGACAGATCAAGATATCTTGGATACAATCGAAGCTGGCGCCAACGCGATTTCCTATACCCCGCCAAGTGTAACGGAGCTCTTCAAGAAAAAGATGGATATTTATCGGAACGAAATTAAAAATAAATAACAGCGAGGTGGAAGTGTGATAGAAAATGATTCTGTAGACGTTTATATTTCTGAGTTTCCCATAGAAGTGCAAGAAATCTTAACGAACATCCGCACCATCATTTTTGAAGAAGCACCCGAAATCACAGAGAAAATAAGTTATCAAATGCCGACATATTGGCGCGGTGGAAATTTATTTCATTTCGCGGCTTTCAAATCACACATCGGATTCTATCCGACGCCCTCTGGAATCACGCCCTTTGAAGAAGCATTAACGCCCTATAAACACGGCAAAGGTTCGATTCGTTTTCCTTTGAATGAACCGATTCCATACGAATTAATTCGAAAAATGGTTCAGTACCGATTGAAAGAGACAGAAATATAAATACACGAGAACAACCATCGTTTTAAGCGGATGGTTGTTTTTTCTTATTTAATAAGTATTAAAAGCAACGTTGCCAATCCCAAAAGAATAGTGTTGGTAATGCTGCTTTTAGGTTTAGAACGAAAGTCTGTAAACCATCATTTATTTTCCACCAATTTTTTTGTTGTTTTGTCGATGAATGTGAGTTCTAAGTTTAAACCATCTGCAATTTTTGTAATGGTCTTTAGAGAAGGAGCATAAGAAAAATTTTCTACCCGAGCTATTTGAGCTTGAGATACATGCACCTTGTCAGCTAATTCTTTTTGCGTCATTTTTTTTCTTTACGCAAGCTAGCTAATAGAGCGGTCAATTCAATTAGATTTTTATCTTCTTGCGAAATGCTGCTAATATCTTTCTTTACATCGGTCCATTTCATATGAATTATCCTTTCTTACGCTCTAGTCAATCAGCTAGTTCACGTTTCGCTTGTTCGATTTCTTTTTTGGGCGTCTTTTGTGTTTTTTTCTAAATTGGTGCAATAAAAGTAACTGATTATCTTCTAGCGTTGCGAAAAAGACCCGATTAGGGATGGGGCGTAGTTCTCACAGTTTCCCGTCAATTTGTTTTACTAGCGGTTCTCCTACAAATGTGCCATCATATTCAAGGCGTTCCATTTGGTAGTAGAGCTTTTTTAAGGTTGACTTGTTTTCTTTTGTTGGATTACGATCTAATTCTTTGATCCAATCCATGATTTGACTGTTCCCTTTTTTATCTTCATAAATTTCTATTTCGTATTTTTTCATAGAAACGCCTATAACGTTCTGTATAATTAAACAATATATCAAATTTGATATATTGTCGAGAAAGCAAAGAAAGAAGTGAGTGAATGAGTAAAACCGTTATTTTGTTATATGGATAATATTGTTCAAAGTAGGTTCTTGACTTGAAAAAACATTCTAACACCTTGTTTGCCAAGAAGGAATAGGACATATAAATGTTCGACTATATGAAAGGAAAAGTCGAATAAAAAAGGAATAATAGGTATAAAGTTAAAGATTTTTCTTGGGTTTGTGAAAAAATGTACTTAAGCTAAACGGGCAGGATAGTTTAAGTGTATTTCTTCACAACAACTTGTACTTTGAACTATGAAGTGTTAATATACTATTAATCGAAAGGAGAGATGGGTGGACAATGAAGAACTAATCTAATTTTTAACAATTGAAATAGTATATTTCAGTTTAAAAACTTAGGATTAGTTTGCCCATTTTTTCATATACTAAATAAATGTAAGACTGAATAGCTAAAAAGGCTACTTAGTTTTATTTGAGTATCGTAAAGAGTGACATGACTAATCCTTCCAACATTATATGGGAGGATTTTTTATTATTCTCCCAGAATCAAAATAAAGAAAGAAGGAATCGAATTGTTAAAACAAAAAGAACTAATGGCAAGGGTTAAGGAACTTGTCCAGTCAGATGAACGAATATCTGCTTGTATGATGTATGGGTCTTTTACAAAAGGAGAGGGAGATCAATACTCTGATATAGAATATTATGTTTTTCTGAAAGATGATACAATTTCCACCTTTGATTCAGCAAAATGGCTAAATGAAGTCGCTTCCTACCATTTACTCTATCAAAATGAGTACGGTACGGAAGTAGTAATTTTTGAAAATCTAATACGTGGTGAATTTCATTTCCTTTCCGAAAGCGAAATGAATATTATTCCTTCATTCAAAGAATCAGGCTACATTCCTGACACAAAAGCAATGTTTATTTATGATGAAACAGGACAATTAGAATTGTATTTATCAGGGTTGGAAGGTTCGGGACCAAATAGACTTACAGAAGAAAACGTAAATTTTTTATTGAATAATTTTTCCAACCTATGGTTAATGGGGATTAATGTTCTTAAAAGAGGGGAATATGCACGTTCACTGGAAATTTTATCTCAATTACAAAAAAATATACTGCAACTCATTCGAATTGCGGAAGAAAATGCCGATAATTGGTTTAATATGACAAAGAATCTTGAAAAAGAAATTAGTCCTGAAAACTATGAAAAGTTTAAAAAGACTACTGCCCGATTAAATGAATTAGAACTATATGAAGCCTATAAGAACTCTTTGCTTCTCGTTATGGAATTTCGAAATCTTGTTGAAAAACAGTATCAGTTAACCGTTAGCAATGATTTTTTCGAAAAACTGTTACATTATATGAATGAATAGAAAAAAACTTATTGTGCTATCGGGTGCTTAATACAAAAAGGAAGGTGAGTGAGAGAATAAAATTCAACTCTTTAATTCCAGAGTTTTCAGTTAAGTACATTGAGAAGTCGAAATGGTTTTATATAGATATACTTGGATTCCAATTAGAATATAAGAGCATAGTAGTAAAGGGGTTAGTCGTAAGGCAGGGATTTTGTTAAGCAAGTTCTTTTAGTGTTTCATATTCTTTACCTTGATGAATACTATGGAATTTACATATGGTAAACTTTAAATAAAAACGACTTTTATGTAACGCTATTTTAATTATGATATACTTTTGAAAAGGTACATAAATTCTAAAGAATATAAATGGATACAGTTATAAAGTGGCATGCTATAATTTAAAGCACTGATGGGTGATTTCATGTATAAAATTATGATGGTAGAAGATGATGAAAAAATTAGAAGAATCGTTTCCGATGTGCTTCACAAATGGAAGTATGATGTGATTGAGGTTACAAATTTTGACCAAGTGTTAACGGAGTTTGAACAGGTCCAGCCACACTTAGTATTATTGGATATCAATTTACCGACATTGGATGGTTTTTATTGGTGTCAGCAGATTCGTTCAGTTTCCAAAGTCCCTATTATATTTCTTTCTTCTAGAAACGAAAACATGGATATTATTATGGCTATTAATATGGGCGGGGATGACTTTGTGCAAAAACCGTTTGATTTAGATATACTTGTTGCCAAAGTAAAAGCACTTTTACGTAGAAATTATTCCTATCGAGATGAAGAATCTGTACAACTTATCCATCGGGGTTTGAAATTAAATATAAGCAATTCGGTGGCTGAATATAAGGGACAGAGCGCAGAGCTATCTCGCAATGAATTTATTATTTTACAATTAATGATGCGCAAGATTGGGAAAATCGTATCACGAGATGACTTAATGCAGGCATTGTGGAATGAAGAGCAATTTGTTGATGATAACACACTGACAGTAAATGTGAATCGTTTACGTCGAAAGGTTGCTAGTCTTGGGTTGAATGATTTTATAGTTACCCGTAAAGGAATGGGGTATATTATCGAATGACTTTTTTTCGGTTTTTACGGTATGAAAAGTCTTATATATGCGTCTATTTAATAGGTTTCATGCTCATGGCTACTGTGTTTTTCCTTGATGTTAATATAAATTTCACTTGGGGAACCTTTTTATATGCCTTTGCTTTATGCACGATTGTATTGATTGGATTTTTAGTATTTCGCTATCAACAAAATGTACGAGCAATCCACAATATTGATCATGAGGCATTTGACAGATTATCTCTAGAAGCTGAGCAGATGCAACAATTAATGGATGAGATGAGAAAAGAGCATATACGAGAAATGAATGCTGTTCAAGAGAAACAAAAAGAACATTATGATTTTATTGTTTCTTGGTTTCATGAAATCAAAACGCCAATTGCTGTCCTCCATTTAATCCAACAAACGGATATAGATGCGAATAGTTTAAGGGAAGAAATCGAGAAAATTGAAAATTATGTTGATCAAGCTCTTTATTATGCTAAATTAGATAGTTTTAATCAAGATTATAGTATAGGGAGTTGCGATATGATTGGCATTGTGAAAGATACGGTGAGAGACCATTCCAAAACTTTTATTTCTAAAAAAGTTCGAATCCTCTTGCCCTCTGAATCGATGAGCGTACAAAGTGATTCTAAATGGTTGAAATTTATAGTAAATCAACTTTTAACCAATAGCTTGAAGTATACGGACAACAGTGGAGAAATTTTGATTGGTACCAATGAAACCCCACAAGAAAAACAACTCATCATCCGAGATAATGGGATCGGAATTACACCACAAGAGCTACCAAGAATATTTAACCGAGGATTTACAGGTGAAACGGGGCGAACATACTCTAAATCAACAGGGATGGGCCTATATTTAGCACAACAATTATCCAATAAACTTGGTCACTATATTACTTGTACATCTGAAGTTAGTTCCTACACAGAATTTATTATCCATTTTCCAAAAGATGATGATCCTTTTTTGTTTATGAATAAGGAAAAGCAATGACTAATAAAATCAGTCATTGCTTTATTTTTATCACTTTTGTTGATTAACAATCTTATAGTAAAGATTGGTTGACGACACGTAAAACAAGAAATAGATAACAAAATAAATAATTAGTATTGCCCACATGATAGAAGTGAGCTGTGGGAAGTCTCTCACTTCCTCGAATATAGAGTAATTCATAATAAACAAGCTATGCAGCATTCCCAGTATAAGTGGAGGCAAGAAGACAAAAAGCAGTTTCTTACGGATGACTTTTTTCATTTCAGTGTTACTAACACCAATTTTACGCAGGATAGCATATTGTTTTTGTTCGTCTGTTGCTTCACGTAATTGTTTGAAATATATAATGCTTCCTAAAGCAAATACAGCGATGACGGCAAGAAAAGCTGCTGTAAACAGTAATAATGCTGAAGATTCAGCTTGAATAGCATAGCCGTCCGCAAAAGCTGAATAATAGATATCAGGTGATTGCGAAACAATCGCTTGTATTTGTGCTGATAAAGCTGACGCATCTTTAGCATTTTCAATTTGGTATAGTTCATACATTTGGGTATTCTGACTATTTTGTATAGTGGCATACGCTTCATCCGAGATAATGAATATAGCAAGATGAAGAAAAACATTGGTGTTACTCAAATTACTGGCAGGGCCAAGTAGTGCATAGTCTTTTCTTTCTATAAGGTGAAAAGTAGACTCATCTCCTACTTTTACTGTGAATTCTGATTGATCATCCTGTGTGAACTGTTTGGGTGTATCTATTTTTGAAAGAACAATAGCCTCTTGGCCATGCAGGTTAACTTCCTGGTCATCACCGCGTAAGGCAACTATATCGTTAAATTGGGTCTCTGAAAATAAAAGGATATCTTCTGTGAGATAATCCGATTGTTCAAAGGCAACATCTCTGTTTGTAACGGGATTTACTAAGATCCCTTCAATCGTTTCATGAGTGATAACTGGGTGGTTTGATTCATGAATCAATGTTTCAATTTGATGCTGAATATGTTCATCCTGAGATTCGAAAGCAATATCATTTGGGAAATTTTTAGTACTCCCATCGAGTTGAACAGCGTAATTAATGGCTACAAAACCTACTAAAATGATAATTGCTGCGCTAAATAATGAAATGGAAGTAAGATTTAAGGCGTTTCCGCGAATGGAAAATCGAAGTGAAGAAGTCCATAAAACACGGTTTCCTTCATTATATTTTCTACCTCGACTAACGATTTCTAATAACCACCCCGAAAATTGACGAAAGAATAAATAAGTACCTCCGACAAGTCCTATCGCCATAACAATTATGCTAGCCAGACGATAATCTTCCCAGACGATAGAAGTACCATCCCGACTAATTAAAAAGAAAGCCATCCCTAATAGCAGAATAGATAATAAGGCAAGCAGCTTAGAAGCTGGTTGAAGCTTTTCCAAGTTTGTTCCTGAATGAAATAATTCTACCAGTTGGATACGACGTACACTGAAGTAGCTTTGTATACTAATAATCCCAGTTAGTATAATGAATAAAACAATAGTCGCCCCGATAGCCTCGAGCGGGAAAGTAAATGAAATCACTTCGTCGTACTGCATTAAATTCATTAAAAGCATCCCAGAAAATTTGGAAAGCAGACCACCTGTTAAAATGCCGATGACGAGCGAAATACTACTAAGAATAAAAGTCTCGACAAAGACCATCAAAGCAATTTGACGCTCACTCATCCCATAAAGCAAATACATTCCAAATTCCTTTTTACGTTGGTTCATAAAAAATGTATTAGCGTAGAGTATGAAAAAAATAATAAATAAAAACACCACAATGGATGCTGCTATAAGCCCTACCTGAAAATTTTCTTCATTTTCTAATGCAGCTAAAACATCCTCATTAAAGATTAAAGATGAAAAAGTAAATTGAATAACTACTCCAATAATCATCGAAATAAGATAGATGGAGTAAATTCTAAAATTCCGTCTGACATTGCGCCACGATAAATCCAATAATTTCATCTGCGATTTCCCCCTAGAGTGCTCTGAAAGGTGAGGATGCGATCAAAAAATTCCTTTTGGGTTTGTTCTCCTTTGAACAGCTCATTTACAATCTTACCGTCTCGTAGAAAAATGACACGTTGGCAGTAACTTGCAGCATAGGGGTCATGTGTAATCATCATTATCGTTGTTTTAAATGTTTGATTAAGTGATTCAATTTGTTCCAGTAGCTGTGTTGCAGAGCGAGAGTCAAGTGCACCTGTAGGTTCATCAGCAAAGACAATCGCTGGGTTAGTAATAATAGCACGTGCCGAAGCAGTACGCTGTTTCTGCCCGCCAGATATTTCAGATGGATAATGATTTAAGATCGATTCAATGTTTAGCGGTTGAATGATATTGGATAGTCGTTTCTCCATTTCCTCAACATGTGTCTTTTGTAATGAGAGTGGCAAAAGAATATTTTCCTTTACTGTCAACGTATCTAGTAGGTTATAGTCTTGAAAAATAAACCCCATCCGCTTTTGACGAAATTCACGTAATGATTTCTTTTTTACTTCCAATAGCGAGGTCCCTTCAATCCAAATGTTCCCGCCATTAAATGTGTCAATCGTGGATAATGTATTCATTAATGTTGTTTTTCCTGATCCAGATGGACCCATAATTGCGGTAAACTCACCTTCTTCAACAGCTAAATCTATATTTTTTAAGACCTGAGTCTTTCCGTATGATTTAGATAAGTTTTTCGTTTGAATAATTGTATTCATTTGCTTAGTCCCCTTTCAATGTCAATACTATACCTCTGAATAGGATTACCAACCATCGATGTAATATAATGCAACATGACAAATCTGTCACAAATAAAAAATTGCATAGTAGAACTCTCGGTTGGAAGATTAGAATTACTAAAATAATCGTTATCTTATTAAAATATGTTATAACCATCATGAGAGGACTGTGGATATGATTTTATTTTTACAACCATGATTTATATTATTATCTTTTATTGGTCACGACTGACTTTTTGGAGTTAATATAAATAACGAAGGGGGGTTATTGAAGTAACAGGTGCTTATCTTGAATAAAGGAGAGCACCATTTCGCTATAGGGGCAGTTTAGTTGATGAAGCTTACTGAAAATATTATTCCATTACTTTACTGTATGAGAATAATCAAATTAAGTATGCCTTGATTTCTTAATGCACATTATGCTAACATAAAAACAAATGAAAAACTTGTTTTTATGTTTTTATAAGAGAAGGTTTAGGACTATGGCTAAATTCACACAATTAGAAAAAGAAAGGATTAAAAAAGAATTATTTGAAGTGGCATATCGTTTTTTCGTTGAAAAGGGTTTTAAGAGTACTTCCCTTGAGGATATAACTTCGTCTGTTGGCATTGCGAAGAGTACTTTTTATGTATTTTTCCAATCAAAAGAAATGCTATATATGGAGTTGTTATCACATGAGGGAGAGCAAATTGAAAATCAGGTTTGGCCAAAGGTTTTAGCTGCTGAGGATATACGTTCAGCTATAAAAATATACTTAGATGAGATGGCTTTGGAGCTAGAAAATAAGATTTTAACTCAAAGGCTGATTTACGATCTCGAGGAGTACAAGCTTGTATCAAGAAAGCTAAATCCAGAGTATGTTGGATCAGAGAATCTTAGAAGTATCACCCCTCTTATGGACTTTATCAGGTCACGTCAAGATTCTAAGGAGATTATCGACGAAGAACCAAGCGTAATTGCTGGCGTTTTAAGAGCAGCTTTATTAATAGGCTCACAAAAGGGAGATTTACTGGAATACAATTATGAAATGATTAGGGAGTTATTATTCGAAGCTGTTGCTGATCGAATTACTCGGTCTTATTTGGTCTAGGTAAGTATTAATCAGATGAAAGTACTAAAAAAGGTGATAATTCATGACAGAAAAAATAATTCGTTTTAATGATGTTCATATCTGTACTGAGAGTTTTGGAGATATTAATAATCCAACTATCTTGTTAATTATGGGAGCTACTACATCAATGATTTGGTGGGAGGAAGAGTTTTGTAAGAGATTAAGCGATCAAGGGTTTCATGTTATACGCTATGACAATAGGGATGTAGGTAAATCAATTACTTACGAGTATGGCCATCCAGAGTATACTTTTGAGGACTTGGCTGATGATGCAATTCAGGTACTAGATGCGTATAAGGTTGATAAGGCTCATATAGTCGGTATGTCTATGGGAGGGATTATTACGCAGATAGTAGCTCTTAAACACCCAAGCAGGGTGCTTACTATTTCATTGGTTATGACATCAAATTTTGACCCTAGCCTTCCTAAAAAGGATAGTAAAGTAACAGAAGCTTTAGGTGAGCTTAAAATCAAAAATTGGCAAAACAAAGATGAAGTGATAGAGTGCTTTATTAAAAAAAGCAAAGTTCTTATAGGCTCTAAACATATATTTGATGAAGAAAAAATAAGAAGACTGAATGAAGAAGAATTTGATAGGGCTAGTAATTTACAGAGTAGGGATAATCACGGAATTATAAGGGGATGGGGTTCATATTTATCAAGAACTGCTGAAATAAACGCTCCTACATTGGTAATTCACGGAATAGAAGACCCTATTATTCCATACGAGCATGGAGTTCATCTCTCTAAGATTATACCAAATGCTGTATTAGTTACCTTAGATGGTTCTGGACATGAGCTTAACTATAATGATTGGGATGAAATTATTAATTCTATATCAAAGCATGCAGCAAATTTATTACCGAAATTTTTAAAAATTAGATAGGAGTGATTTGAATGGGTAAAGAAATGAAACAAGTTATGGAAATAGCTAAAAAACATAATCTAATTTTAAAGGAAGAAACAATACAGTTTAATGAATCCGGACTGGATTTTCAAGTTGTATTTGCCCAAGATGAAAGTGGTACGGAGTGGGTTCTTAGATTGCCTAGGCGGGAAGATGTTATGCCTAGAACAAAGGTAGAAAAACAAGCATTAGATTTGGTTAATAAGTATGGAAAATCTTTTCAGGCGCCAAATTGGATTATTTACTCAGATGAGCTAATAGCTTACAAGAAGCTAGATGGCGTACCAGCAGGAACTATAGATCATAATATAGGGAACTATGTTTGGGAAATAGATATTAACAATGTTCCAGAATCTTTTCACAAGTCTCTTGGAAGAGTGTTAGCAGAGATTCATAGCATACCGAGTGATAAAGCCGTGGAACTTGACTTAGTAGTACACACACCAGAAGAAGCAAGAATGTCAATGAAGCAGCGTATGGATGCGGTAAGAGCAAAGTTTGGTGTAGGTGAGAATCTATGGAACAGATGGCAAACATGGGTGAATGATGACGATATGTGGCCTAAGAAAACTGGTCTGATTCATGGAGATATACATGCCGGACATACCATGATTGATAAAGATGCTAATGTGACCGGATTAATCGACTGGACTGAAGCTAAAGTTACAGACATTTCGAATGACTTTATTTTCAACTTTAAAGCTTTTGGTGAAGAAGGGTTAGATGCCCTAATTCTTGCTTATAAAGAAGCTGGTGGGTATTACTGGCCTAAGATGAAAGAGCATATTATTGAACTTGACGCAGCATACCCAGTTTCAATTGCTGAGTTTGCATTAGTGTCAGGCATCGAGGAATATGAACATATGGCAAAGGAAGCATTGGGAGTGATAAGTTCGTAGGTGGTTGATGCCTTCGTTGACACGTTCCCACATAATTCGGTTTCCACATAAGTAAAAATCGCTTGTATAGCAGTAAGAGAGATTGTGAAGGATTACTCTTTAACTAAAGGGTGCATTAGTTCAATTAGATGTTAGAATTAATCATTATCTAATCTTAGGCGGAAGAAATGATTAATCGCTTTATAAAAATCCTATAGCATTTGGTGAAGAGAGAACCTGTTTTAAATTAGACTTTTTTAAAACAGGTTCTTTGTGTTTAAATTAAAAAGTGAGTTCTCTTTGAATAAATATTATTTTAAACCCGAATTTGATTGACTTTTAAACAGAAATCGTCCAAACTAAAAACAAGAATAAACGTTCGGTTTAAAGGTTTGGAGGAGGGGATAAAATGTATAATGCAAAATATCGATTCGTCTGGAAGGCGATAAAATACAATAGAAAACAAGGTGGAGAAATTGTAAGTACACCTTCATTTATTATTGGTCTAGAGGATAGAGAAACAAAAGAAGTTTTCCCTCATCCCATAAGCCATTTTTTGTATAAGAAATACCATAGAAACTCGGGTTCAGTAAATACTGAATTAACTGTGGCGCAAATTATTGTTCCCTTCTTGAACTTTGTATTAGATAAAGTGAATCAAGAAGCGTTAAATTATACTGCAATCAAAGGATTGGTTGACTTACAAGAGTGTCATGCTAATGCTTATTTACAATATTGTGTAGATGAAAAATCAAATAAGAATAGCACTTTAGAAATGAAAGAGAACTTTTTATCCAAGTTTTATAAGTACTTATGGGATGAAAAAGTATTAAAGCATAAGCCCAGATTCAAGTTAGTTTCAGTAAGAACAGGAAAAGAAATCAGAAAAGTCTATAAAATAGACTTTACCTACAAGAAGACAGATGAAACTCTTTTACGTGAGAAGATTAAAAGAAAAGATTTAGTTCCTCAAAATCATGAATCTAACGAGAACAGAATCTTTATTCGTTTGCAATATATTCGAGAGATACTTTACGTAGCAAAGCATGAAGTACCTGATATAGCATTTGGAGTGGCTTTACAAATTTTTGGAGGGTTACGTAAAGGTGAAGTCGTAAACCTGACTAGAACAGCTTTAAAGTCGCAAAATGGGCAAGATTATGGTGTTGAAGGATTAGTGATACTTGTCAGGGATCGTCAACTTGATTTATTTAATAGGTTTGAGGATGTTTCAACAATGCAGGTGAAAAATCCAAGAGACCAATCATGTCTTATTGATCCAATTTTAAATTATCTATATAAAAATCATATGGAAGTGGTACTTAAAAAGGTGAAAGGACCTAAACAGCCTAATGCATTGTTTTATAATACGGAAGGAAATTCAATGTCTGCCGACACGTATGATAAGCGCTTTTTAAAATTAAAGAATGCTTATTTAGGGATGTTATTAGGTACAGAAGGTAGATATCAGGATTATTTAGACTTCTCTCAAACAAAGTGGCGCTCTCATATAGGGAGAGGAGTATTTACAAACATGTGTTTAGATGCTGGATTTAATGAAAAACAGACGGCCGTATTACGAGGTGATAGATCTACTCAATCAATGGAGTCATATTTTGATATTATAACTGCCACTTATAATATTCGAAAGGCTTTAGGCTTACTCTCTCCAGATCAATCTAGTAATATAGCAAACTTAAATATGCCAATAAATAATAAAATGTGGAAGGAGGTTCAAGAATTTGGGTCAGGACTTAGAAATTAACTTTAACGATTACATGACAATCTACGAGATAGCCGAAGAGAAGTTTAATAAGAAGCCCAATAATTACTATTTTATTTACAAATTAGAAGAATCCATATCAAAATTACCAGCTGAATGTAAGATTTCAAAGGTCGAATTCAGAGAAAAATATTACGTTGAAAAATATGATAAAAATATTAAAAACTTATATTTGAAAGAAGATGTAAAACGTTTTTTTAGAAATTATGTACCAAAGGCATCTCTCAAGGCAAAACTAAAAAAAGTTGTTAGCGACGCTACAATTCACAAATATTATAAAAAACTAAACCCAACTGAAATTATACTTGGTGGAAATTTAGATGTTTTTGTTTCAATAGAAATAGCACAAGAACTAACTGAGATAATAAACACAGTGGCAGGCAAGGGACAATGGGGGTGGAGAACTCATACTTTCGAAAAATATAAAAATCAACACAACTATTTGTCACTTGATGAGGTTATGAAAAAATTAAATTGTTCTTATGCGACTACTCAAAGGTTAATTAAAGAAAAGTTGTTATTCGTGTCAGATAAATATGGAGACAGAATGCTTTTTGAAAAAGAGCACGTATTCGAATTGTTTTCTGAACAAGCAAGGCTTATTGAAAAATATAGCAACAATTATTACACAGCGAAGCAAATTCAAGCGAAATATAGTAATGCTTTTGCGCAATATATAAAAGGCGGAGAAGATAAGGTTCGAATAAAGGTAACAAAAGTTGATCCCCCACTGCTATTAATCTCACACTTTGGTGTTCAAATGAAACTCTATGAAAAAAACGAAATTGATAATCTATGGGCGGATTATAAGCTTTATTTGGATATGAATTCTATGTCGATAGAAGATCCTTTTGAAGATTTTCTTTTCAAAGTTGAGCAAGTGTTAAATATTAAATTTACAAAAACTCAGCAAAACACAAAATTATTATGGTATCAGTATGTTGAAAAATACCTTCTTAGGACTAGGATGTCTGATAAGAATAGAATTACATTTCTAACTAATCAATTTGCCAGATGTACGGAAATAATATTCACTACTTTTAATAAAGAAATATACTCCTATTCTGGAAAAGAAATCAATAGTAAATTTCTTAACGATACACCTAATATTAGAAGAAGTTATCAAGGGGATTTCTATTATTTCTTAAAACAAATGCTTGAAACTTTTACTATGGAAGGATTACCTTTACCGTATAGCGTAGATGAATTAAATGACCCAAGAACCTTTAAAAGAATTAAGGAAGTAGCCACGGATATTTATTCTTTAGAGGAATATCATGAGCTATACAAATATACCAATCGTGTAGGATTTCATAAAGAGAAAGCAATACAAGATGTTACTGAGTTAATCCAAAGCATGAATTATACAAAGTATAAACGATACGACAGTTGCTGGTTATATATTCTAGTTCAATTAACAAATAATTGGAGACATAGTACCGTACTATCACAAATTCCAAGAATTGATCTATCAACTACCTCAATTGAAAACTTGGAGTGGTTAAAGAGAAATGATCCTTCGGTGGAGGATGCAAACAATATCATTTATCAAATTAGCAGGTATGTAACAAAAATAAATAAAACAGATGTAAGTGCTGAAGGAATATTTACTATTGGTGAGCCACTCAAAGTTGCTTTTGCAACTGCGATAAGTATTTGTGAGTTTCGTAGAAGAGCAACATTGGATAGTAGTTCTACCTTAATAGATTTATCAGGTCATTTAGTGAAAAAATATAATCCACATAAAGATTTCTTTTCAGAGTTTACTAATGGATTTAAATTTGAAAACAGAAAGATGAATAGAACTCTTAACACTCTAATCTGGTCAGTGCTTAGACATATGGGGAAAGGGTTAAAAGAATCACAAGTATCAAGAAGCCACTTGCAAGATCAAACAACCATTAACCATTATATTAAGCTATCTAACGAACAAGTGAAGAATCTTGTGGATGAATTGTTTGAAAGAAATCAATTTGGATTTGTAACACAAACCTTAACGAATATACTTTTTGGCACTGAAACAAACAAAAGTATCGAAACGGAAAGAATGTTAGAGGTAAATAAGCAATTCGGTGATGTTTTTAAAATTGAAGCGACCGCAGGATTAATTAACAGAATCACAACAGAAAGGGAGCATGTATTAAAATACCTCGCAGAGTTTGATATGGAAGGACTTCGTGCCCTTTTTTACCAATCCCTAACAGGATCGCTTCCTTCAAAACAGAGATACCATCAATGTATCTATGCTGAATGTAAATATGAGAATGAATACGGTGAAAGACCATCGTGTGATACTTGTGCAGCATCAATGATTAATGTGTATGCGCTAGAAAATATAATGGACAATTATATCTTTATGATGGAAAAAATAGCAAAAGAGTTTGATAGTGCAACCATCGGAGAAAAACAGAAGCTTGCAAACCAGTTTTTTCTACTGCATAACGTTGTTGATCAAGCAAGAAGTAGATTTGGCAGAGAGGTTGTAGATGGATTTGTAGAAGGAAATACCGAGCGAATAAAGAACTTAGGTCTAGATTTATCAACAAAAGGACTAAAGAGTTTTAGAACTTCAGGAATACTAGGGGGGTGACGTGTGTGGCAAGCAAAAGGAATGTAGGATCATTAATGCTTGATTTCAGCAGTATTAATCCAGGGGATATAAGAGGTGCTGGGTTTGATATTAGCAAGAATGTAGAAGAGGCAAAGAAGTCTTTAGAAAGCTTTCATGATTATAGAGTTAAAAAAGTTAGTGTAAATTTTGAAGATAGTAAATGGATTTTTAATGAAGAGTTCACGCGAAGTAACGTGGTTTTTGATTACACGATGATTTCCCACTCTTTAAAATTTGGTACAACTGAAAATAAAGAGGAATTATTTATCGCAGTGAAATGTTGGATGGCCAAAAAACTTAATGAAAGCTCTATAACGGTTACAAAGGCTAGGCTTTTAAACCTTGTTACTGCTTTTCTATCTACAAAGGGTCTTAGGGAACATAGTGAATTATTGGAAATGATTCAGGAAAGCAATCTTATCCGTAGAGGTTCAAAAAATCAATATAACGTCAAAAAAGTGTCTAACAATGTTATGTATAGATTTATATCGGATCTTGTCAATTTTTTAGAATTTTATAATCGAGATGAATTTGTATATTTCATAAATGATTTAAACGAACATAAAGCGAAAATCAAATTGGAAAAAAACTACAGAAAGTTGCCGTCTTTCAAAGATATTTTAACCATAAAACAATGTCTAGACAGTTGGTACGAAGAAGCGGTAAAAAACGATAGTGAAAAATTACTTAAATATTTTCCTCTTGTTTTATGGTGGAATCTAACAACTATTATCCCTATGAGGGTAATTGAGTTTTGTCACATTAAAAGAAATTGTTTTTCATTAAAGGATGGAAATTATTTCATCACCTTTCCAAGAATGAAGTACGATCGAATTAGTACACATCGAACAGACATTGAATACGACACGTTACCTATCCCTCAAGAATTGTACGACCTTTTTCAAAACTATTTAATACGCTCGGAACAGTATGGACTATCGAATTATTTAATTTCACATAAGGTTTATCGTCATTATTTCAGCGATGATAAAAAAACATATGATGATAATTCTTTGTTTAACTATCATAATTTCAATAATACAATAGCAAGTTTTTTCAAAGAAATAGTACACGAGAAATATAAAATCAATATTATTTCTATAAATAAGCATTACCGGAGAAATTACTCAACAAGATCAAAAGAGGCATTTATATCTGATTCAGCAATCGGTAGTATAGATACAATGATTAACCTTGGCGATTTAAGACACATCGCAATTATTAATATGATGATGCAGGGATATGACAAGGTTGAGATTCAGCGATTGGCAGGACATATTACAGAGGATATACAATATAGCTATTTCAATCATATGGAAAACTGGATGGACATTGAAATACAGAAAATGGAGAAGGAATTCAATCAGTATAGACCAATAAATTCAACTTTTAATGACAATGAAATTTCACTTTTACATCCAAAATCCCAAGATATTTTTGAGAATCAAAGCAAAAAAAATTACATAAACAAGAATGTGGAGGAAAAGGAATATTTAAAATTAGATTTAGGCTCTTGTATGGACAAAACTATGCCCTGTCCTAGTTTCAATTGGAAACATAGAGGTTGTTATTTTTGTAAACATTGGTCTATTTCCAATCAAGAACTAGAAGAAAAAAGAAATCAAATTGCTTTTGACTTGAATTTACTTTATGAAGAAACAAGAGGGAAAATCAAGTTTATACAGTCGCTATTTGATCTGCAATTCGATAACACAGAAAACGTCAATAATAATACAAAACGAGACTTATCTTCAACGTCAAAGGAAATTCAATTAGATATTAAACGGATTGCAAAATTACGGTCTATGTTAGGGGTTTCAGATAATGAATAAAATCGGTACTAAAGGCATTTTGGATGATATAGAAAAAGAGACTTCATTGAGGAAACTGATTGTTGAATATGATGAAAACCATAATATCAAATCTAAAATCACATATAAAGACATCTATGATTTCGTTAAATCGCAGTATGATAATGGCCAAGTTGATTTTTATCCTGGATATACGTGGTGGAAAACAAAAGGAAAACATTTAGTAGACGAATACAATTTAGTAAAAAAAAGAACCATACCCTTATCCGAAACAGAGGACTTAGACGTTTTTGACATCCTTGATGTGATAGAAAAGAATTATGGAGATAAAGAATCGTTAATTAAATATCTCCTTCCTTATAATGATTTGTTAGATAGGCTTGTCAATAAAATTAATAAGCTTCAAAGTAATTCCCGAAGCCTATCAGAACAGATTGTAAAAAAGGATGAACGAATTCAAATATTAGAACAAAAAAACAGCAATCAACAGTCTTTATTGGACGGGCTATTCTACAATATTATAGGATCTGAAAAAGAATTAAATAAAGTAATGAAAAGGGGTAGTACGAAATCAGATATAGTGAATTATGCATTGTCTGAAACTTTCGGAAATCCTGCTGCATACATTGACGAGTTCAGCAAACGTTTAGAGATAGGTAATTTTACTATAGACGATCAGACAAATAATGTCGTTAAGTTCCAACCCAAAAGTGATGTTTTGGAGGAAGATGATTATGATTATTAAAAACCATAAGTCTTGTTCGACTTTATGAAAAAGTCGAACAAGACTTATACCAATGAAAACGTGTAGAAAAGGAGATTGACCTAAAATTGGGATACGTATTAATTTTGGCCGAAAAACCCAGTCAAGCGTCCGCTTATGCAGACGCTTTTGATTATTCAGAACGTAAAGATGGCTACTTTATTGTGTCAGATAATGAATTTTCGAATGCCGTCATTACCTATGGATTCGGTCATCTCGTATCCCTTTTTTCACCAGAAGATTACACCCAAGAATGGAAAAAATGGAACCTGCAGACATTACCGCTCTTACCAACGGAGTATCAGTTTAAAGTCAGTGAAGGAAAGAAAAAACAATATATGATTGTGAAGAAGCATTTAGATGAAGCAGACACGATTATTATCGCTACAGATGGCGATCGAGAAGGAGAAGCCATTGCGCGTTTAATCATTAATCTTTCAGGAAATAGCCAAAAGCAACTCAAACGTCTCTGGATTAATTCATTGGAAAAAGTAGAAATAAAAAATGGGTTCCGCAACTTACGGAATGGAGAAGCATTCTATTCTAGTTATAAAGAGGCCGAAACTAGGCAAATCGCTGATTGGTTGGTCGGTATGAATCTCTCTCGCCTTTACACGCTTTATATGCAAAAAAATGGCATGAAAGGCGTCTTTAGTATTGGTCGTGTTCAAACACCGACGTTGTATCTGATTTACCAGCGGAATAAAGAGATTGCGGCATTCGTCAGTAAACCTTTTTTTGAGTTGTATGGCAACTTTAGACATGAAAAGGGTGTTTATCAAGGGAAATACGCAGAGCGTTTTGATAGTGAGGCAGATTTAGAGGCATTTAAAGAGAAGCATTCACTAAGCGATTCGCTTCCTGGACAGATTACATCCGTCAAGACGGAGGAAAAGAAGCAGTATGCACCGAAACTTTTTAGTCTTTCTGATTTGCAAGCAGTAGCGAATAAACGCTTTAATTATGGCGCTTCTGAAACATTGAAAATCGTGCAAGGTCTGTATGAGAAAAAATTGATTTCTTACCCGCGTACGGATACGAACTATATTGGACGTCCAGAGTTCGACTATTTAAAAACGTCTCTTTCAAGTTATTTGAATCTGGTAAAGGAGACAATCGACGACCCACAACTAAAAGAGAACAAGCGCTATGTCAATGGCGCCAAAGTCCAAGAGCATTATGCGATTATCCCAACGCGGACATTACCACAATTAGCAAAACTATCTCAAAAAGAACGAAATATGTATGAGTTGATTCTGTATCGCACGCTAAGCATCTTTGAAAAACCATATGTGTATGATGAAACCACGATTGAAACCACCGTCCATGCGGTATTGTTTAAGACAACAGGAAAAGTAGAAAAAACGATGGGGTGGCGGAAGTTTTACAAGCATAAAAAAGAATCCACACAATCGAAAGAAGCAAATCAAACACTTCCTGCTGTAAAAGAAGGAGAGGCAGTTGTCAGTCATTTTTTAGCTAAGGAAGGAAAGACCCAGCCACCCAAGTACTACACAGAGGGAACCCTGATTACGGCCATGAAAAATGTAGGACGTGATGCTGAAGATGAAGATAATAAAGTCATCTTAAAAGAAACCGAAGGCATTGGAACGGAAGCGACACGCGCAAGTGTCATTGAAACCTTGAAAAAACAAGACTATATCACACTTCAGAAAAACGATATTCTAGTCACAACAAAAGGCGAAACGCTGTGTGAAGTCATTCAGCATGATGAAATAGCCAATGCTACTATGACAGCCAAATGGGAAAAGTACCTTAAAAAAATACGTAACCATGAAGGCACGCAAGAAGCGTTCTTGAATAGTATTACAAACTTTATTCGTCACTTAATCCAAAAAGTACCAGGTACGTTTGAGACCATCGATATAAAAACATATGCCGAAAAAGGTAATTCAGACACGGTCATAGGTGTGTGTCCGCAATGCCAGAAGGATATAATAGATAAAGGGAAGTTCTTTGGTTGCACGGGTTACCGTGAGGGATGTTCCCTTACACTGCCTAAAAAGTGGAGTGGAAAGACCCTCACAAAGAAGAATATAAAGGATTTGTTAGTCAAACAAGAAACCAGTCTTATAAAAGGATTTAAGAGTAAAAAAGATACACCTTTCAATGCCAAATTGAAGTTAGTTAATAATAAATTAGCTTTTGATTTTCCTAATCCAAAGTAAAACCTCCTGATATTCGCTTGAATCTCATGCTATTCAAGCTATAGAAGCAGATTTAAACTCTAGAACTGTATATTTCTTATATTATTATAGTGAACTTTATGGTTCTTTATATAAATAATCAGCGAGTCGTATTCTTAATAGATTCGCTGATATTTTCCGGATAGAAGCCGTTGTACTCGACGGCTTCTATTTGTATGCCACCTTTTTTATTGGTTTGAATGGCTTCATACAGAATATGCTAGATTTCGGTTGTCCGTATGTGATATTCAGAACATACGCTCTCTTTTTAGAAGCGAACAGGTAAAAATAATAACGTAATAAAATATATTATTTCAAACTATAAGAGTTAAGGGCATGGTTGGTTTTTTCAAACACTATTATTTAAAGTCATTTTTTCGTTTTGTGTCGCCAAGCGCCCTGAACGATCCGAGAGGGCCGGATCAGGGCTTTATCATTTCGGGCTGTTCTTAACGGCAATCTCCATGCGGGAGCCCTTCCCTTCGGTCCCACACGGATTTATCCGAGAACAGAAAAGAAAATCAAGAACCGAAAAAACTTTTTTTCTCCTTGCGTTTCATCTTATTCCACTCCACTCCAAATAAACTTTTTGTCTAAAGAGTCCCTACCTGCTGAAGCAGCGAGGGGCTCTTTTTTCTTGATTCCCTTTTAAACCTCATAATTACTGGCTAGCCAACAAAACGGAAAAAATTCAGCTTTTAGCTCACGCATATGCGACTCAAAACAAAAAGGGAGTGGGAAATAATGAATAAATAAAAATGAGTAGTAGCAGTAAATAACTTGAAAAATGACATAAAAGGATTGGAAAGATACGAATTTGTGAAAGTTTTGTGACACTGTCTAAACGTTGAATGTGCGTTTTGGATAATAAAAAAAGCTTTTTGAGAACTTTTACTTATCTATATATGAAGGAATAAATTGAGAAAGAGGGAAATGACATGTTAGAACAATTAAATTTATTAACCGAACAAGAAACGATTACAGAAATTGTCAGAGTTAAGCAAGTTGTGATGGAAAGGCCCGTTGCCTATGCTGAAGGTATTACTTCGACAGAAAGAGCGGGACGCTTAGGAATGAACGAAATCGGTGACGAAGCGCAAGAGGTCGTTCTTATCCTGATACTCAATACGAAAAATCAAATCAATGCTATTCACCGGGTATTCACGGGTAGTTTAAATTCATCTGTAGCTCACCCGAGAGAAATATTTAGAAGTGCGATTTTGAACAATGGTGCACGTATTATTCTTTATCATAATCATCCCAGTTCAGACCTCGAACCCTCACAAGCTGATTTGTATTTTACTGCAAGAATAGTAGAGGCAGGGATTATATTAGGAATAGAAGTTTTGGACCATATCATAGTTAGTGATAGACATTGGTTTTCTTTTAAAGATTTTGGTTTTTTTGAGGAAATATGAGAACGATTATTTGAGGAAGGCCCTGAGATCGAAGGAACTATTTTTATAAATGGGATAAGCTACTAAGTAACAGATAATAATAAGACGGAGATGTCTTAGTAGGAATAAAACTTTCTCCTTATTTTTGACTTATAATGATAAATTGATAGCTATTACAGTATAATAAAATAAAGTTCCTTAAATAATAAAGATAAAGGGAGATAAAAAACAATGACCAATCAAACAGAGCACGATGAACGTTACTTTGAATTATTAGAAAAAGATAATACAAGCCCTACTGATTTGGAGCGGAAGTCTCTATTTTATATTCTTGCAAATGCCGATATTTTCAGCAAGGTCGATTATATCTATGACTTCAATACTCATTGGATTAAGACAGATTACTTTGAAAAGACTGATTTTAGTAGCAGTAGTAAGAAAATGGTTGAACTTGCATTCAATTTATACAATGGTAATCCATCACCAGACCCGCTTAGAATATTTAGTGGACTTGATGATGATAACTTCCAAATCTGCTTAAACGCTATTTTAATACGTTTCAGCAGATTTGACGCACTTGAAAAATAGGGCTGCTTCTTTGTAATTGAAAGGTATAAATAATAGTTTTCACTCAAGAGTGGTCTATAAAAAAGAATATTAGATTTTTATCTACAGAAAATTGGAAAGATATAAAAAAATAAGTGCTACTTTCAAAGTGGCTCTTATTTTTTTATATCTTATTAGCTATACGCTGAAAAAATTATATTGATTTTCCAGTTTTTCTGAGTGAAGTAGTAAACAAAACTATTCTAAGAAATTGGGCGTCACACATTATCGTATTGCTAAATGATGTATTTATGCAAACACGAGTTCGTTATTTCTTTACATGTCGAACACACGTTCGTATAATAGGGTTAAAAGAGAACAAGAAGGTGTTTATATTGGAGAATAAATCGAAAGAGAAAAATATACTAATCAATCCAAATACCACAGGTTATAGAGATAGGAAGATGGCTAAGTGGCAAGGTTTGATACTGTCGGAGCATAATGAATTCGTAAAAGAAGAAAAACGTAAGCATGGAAAATAAATTATAAAAAAAGAGAAACAGCCTGTAGAAGTTATCTATCCCTTAATTGACTATTCTTATAGTCAAAAGGTAACGGTAGCCATTCAATTAGATTGCTTATTTAATGGTAGATATGAAGATGATCTAGTAGGCGTCGTTGCTGGTTATTATGAGAATTACGTTTATATTCAAACGATGGAATCAGGAATAGTAGTGTGTGAGTTAGATTTGATACGCAATGTGGAAGAATATGATTGGACTAAATGGTTTAGAGTATAAAATGAGGAATGAAATGAGGTGTATGAATCATGATCAAGATAGACTATACCTATCAACCAAGGCGCGATATTCTATGCATTGACGTTAAGTCTTTTTTTGCCGAAGCATTTACTCAACTAATTTAATCGAATCTTTCAATAAACAAATCAAGAAATACAGCCGCAGAAAAGAGCAGTTTCAAAATGAAGAATCACTAGAGCGTTTCCTAGTATCCATCTTTGATACATACAATCAAAAATTCTTAAATAGAAGCCATAAAGGCTTCCAACAAGTGACGGATACATTAGCTTCAATGTTTACGGAGTAACTCATTATTTTGCAGAAGGACGACTTATTTACACAAAATTATTGACGCTCCCATAAAAAAACCCTCCGTTTAAAAACTATTCTATAAAAGTATAGCGAAAACAAAATAAAAAATAACCCAAAAACTAAAAACCCTCTTTTTTGAGTTTCTAGCTTTCGGGTAAAAGTTCACATTCATTAGGACAAAAACTTTTTAGACTTTTTTATCTTTAGTTAGTAAGCTATGGACTCCTCATTTTCAAAAAAGGTATACTTACTTAATACTAAAGTACCCAATAATACTTATCATTAAACTAAAAGTCCCTGCAATTAGAAACCACGTATTTATTCCTAATAAATCAGTCATTGGACCAGCTAATAGCAATCCCAAGGGCATCGCTATACTCATGATGCTGCCATAAAAACTGAAAAAACGGCCCAACTTTTCTGTAGGAATCTCTTCTTGGACATAAGAGTAAAAAGGTATATTAAATTGATTCCCAAAACCACCCATTAAGAAAGAGCAGAACACAAATAGCCAAAAGCCAATAAGATTAACCGATGTAATACCTGACAATACAGTCACTATACTGATTCCTATCAAGCCATAAATACTTTGCTTTAATTTATTCTGTTTTCTATTGAGTTTTCCAATCACTATAGATCCTATAAGCATTCCAAAAGCAAAGACAAACTCAACGATTCCTCCATAAGCAGCTGATAATTTAAAATGACTTGTTGTCATCAATGGAAATAAAGAAGAAAGTGGCAAATAAAAGAACATCACACAAACACCAATAATGGTAACATTCAAAATTTTTCTATTCTGAATAAATTCTTTAAAACCTAATCTTAACTCTTCAAAATAGGGTGTTATTTCCCCAGATACCGCAATTTTTTTTATGTTGATTCTTCCGATAATAATACATGCGATTACCGCTCCTAAAGTATCAGTCATTAAAATGACCCATAATGGTACTATTGAATAAAGAATGGCTCCTATAACTGGACCTAGCATATACGCTCCAGATTGCAAAAATTGATTCCAACTATTGGCTTCCACTAATTCATCGACTGGAACTAAGGTCGGAACGATCGCTTGAATAGCAGGGGTATGGAATACACTTGCCACAGCTCTTAAAAACAACGAAATCAAAATAAACGCTATTTGTGGTTCACTTACTATGATAGAGAGTGAAAGAAGAAGTGCAACAAGCCCGGTAAACAGATCAGCGACGATAACAACTCGCTTTTTATCCATTCTATCAACCCAGACCCCAGCAAAGGGGCCGATAATAAGCTGTGGTAAAAAAGCAAATAGTCCTGCTATTGATAATACTGTACCTGAATTTGTTTGACTTGCAAGCCACCACATCAAAGCGAACTGGACTGCTGAACTGCCAATCAAGCTAATGGATTGACCTAAAATTAATGGAATAAATTGTTTTCGCCAATTTTTTGTTTGGTTCTCCATTAAAGAACGTCTCCTTTCATCAAAGAGAGTTTTTTATCAGTTATTTTCCAAATCTGATCAGCTATTTTTTCTACAAAGTAGTTATCATGAGACGTGAAAATTATTGTCCCAGGATATTGCTTAATGAATCCTTCTAATGCTTCTATTGTTTGGATATCGATAAAATTTGTTGGTTCATCTAAAATTAATACATTTGATGGTCGTACAAATAAACTAGCCATTGAAATCCTAATTGCTTCTCCACCACTCAAAGTATTAACTGGTTTTAAAATTTCTGTTTGTTTGAATCCTAAATTATTCAGAATTGATCTTACAGTATTTTCTGGATAATCAGTTTGTTTCATTAAATAATCAATCACAGGTACTGATCCGGTTAACTTATAATCCATCTGTTTATAAGAACTAAATATCACCTTTTTTGATACAATCATTCCTTCTGCTTCATTTAAAATAGAATGTAGTAATGTTGACTTACCGGTTCCATTGTCCCCGGTAATAGCAATTCTTTTCCCTAATGGAAATTGAAAATCCACATTGTCTAGTAATAGTTTATCTCCTGCATATAAATTAATTGATTGACCCATTATAGGAAAACGATTATAAAGTTCCAATGCCGAACTTGTTGGAAATTGTATAGGTTTAATTGTTTCTTTTTTTTCAATATCTTCCAAGTGATTGACTCTAGACTCTAATGCTTTAGCTGATTTTTGAACAGCTTTTTGCGCACTATCTTTTTGTTTAGAAGATGAAAGTCGATCTGGTTTAATATTTCTTTTTTTATTTTTTTCACTAACACTACTCATTTTTTTTGCTTGTTTTCTTTTTTGTGTTATCGCTTGTTCTAAACGTGTTTTTTCTTTTTCAACTTTTTCAAATCCTCTTGCTTCCTCTAACTTTTTCTGTTCTTTTTGTTTCATATAGTCACTGTAATTTCCAGGATATTCAGTAACCTTTCCATCTTCTATTTCCCATATCTTGTTTACTAACTGATTTAAAAAGTATCGATCATGACTAACGAGAATCATTGTCCCATAATAATAGCTCAATTCATCTATTAATAGTTGTATACTTTTTCCATCTAAATGAGTTGTAGGTTCATCCATTAGTAATCCCATCTTATAATTTGATAGCACTCTAGCTAAACGTAATTTATTTTCTTCACCTCCGCTTAGTACTTCGATCGTATTTCTCGGAATAGTGAATCGACTAATAAGTTCAGCGTTAAGATCATCAAATTCGTATAAATTATTGGTTTCTTCCATCTGTTTAAAGTAATTAAACTCCACAAATCGGTTAACTTCCCCTGAATTTGGTGATAACTTTCCTTGGATAAGATTCAGTAGCGTTGTTTTCCCTTGTCCGTTTCTTCCGACAATGCCAATTCGATCATTCTCATATACAGTTAAATATTTAATGGCTACTAGTTCTTTGTTTCCAAAATTTACTTCTATATTTTTTAATTCTAAAGATATATTTTTCATTATTTTGCACTCCTTAAATTAGGCCGTGCAATCAACAGATTTTTGGGTACACAAAAAAGAGATAGATTTCTACCTCTTTTGACAATTTCCATATCTATATTTTCTTAGATAAATAGAATTTGAAAAATAGACAGATTGCTCCCCTGTTTCTGCCAATATAACAGGACCTTTTGAATAATAGTATTTAATTATTATTTCAAAAGGTTAAACCACAATCTTATAGATGCTGTCATTTTCCAAATTCTCCTTTGTACATCCTATTTGTATACTAGATACTGCTCAAATGAACACGTATCTTTCTACCAACGTCTCATAAAGCTTAAAACATTTTTTTCAAATAGTCAAGTTATGCTCACCTATTATAGGTCAAGATAACTTATAATAGGTGATATGAAAAAAAATACTCTTGCTCCTTTTTCGCCATTCAAGGTAACTTCAATATAACATGAAATTCACATGGCGTTTTTTAGTTAGCGGTGGCTAACTTCATTATATAATCCACCGTAAAAAATATTATTAGTTACATTTGTCATTATAGTCTTAACTTAAGAGTTGTGGCATTGCTTATTACATATGTAATAAGCAATGCGTTTTGTGAAGTAGTACACTTAAATTAACGGGCAGGTTAGTGACATTAGAAAACTGACTGTAAAAAGTACAGTCGGCATTGTCTCATATTATAAAAGCCAGTCATTAGGCCTATCTGACAATTCCTGAATAGAGTTCATAAACAATCCTGCATGATAACCATCACAAACAGAATGATGTACCTGTAAAGATAGCGGTAAATATATTGAATTACCTTTATTAATGAATTTTCCTGCTGTAATAATGGGTAGAAGGTAATTACTATTATTATTGACATTTAAGTTAAACCCAGTAAATGAAGTCCATGGAATAATAGAAAGAGAAAAAGCATTTTCAGGTATAGGTGTTTTGGGAAACAATTTCCCCGAACCATTATATTTCTCTACATCAGAAAGGTATAAATCATAAAACTCTTTGAAGTCATTCTTTACAGGAGTCCAAATACCAGAGAATGTTTTAGATACACTATCAAAAATTGTATAAAGTGGCTCTAACTTATCCCAATAACCTAACTCTCCGTCGCTATTGTAACCAGTTCTAAAAGCTGTATTTGAGTTTATCACCCTTGTCACTAAGAAAATAAATGCAGGGTAAAATTTATATCCTTCTTGTTTTATGTTTCGGTATAAAACACTAATATCAATTTCTGTGGTTATACTAAAAGTCGTTTGTTGGTTCAAATAATGATTAAATATCTCTTTTCTCTTCCAATTGTCTAAATCAATTTTATTAAAGTTCATTTGATATGCCTCCTAAATTTTTATCTAAAGTGAATTTAGGAGGCTGACTTGTCTGCTTTCTTCATTAGAATCAATCCTTTTTTAAAAGTCAGTATTATTGTAACATAAATCCTGAATAATTCATACTTTTAATTAAAACCATGTGAAACTGCCTCACGGCAGCTTACAATTACTTTTTCATCTTCACCCGTTAAGTGATGAAAAAAGAACCCCTTTCTGCTATGGTTAAAGTGACTAAACCAACCAAAAGAAAGGAGTTCTTTTCATGACTAGCTTACACAAAAACCAAGTAAAATTCAATTCAAATATCACTATTTCTCATACAGGTGGTCAATTATCGAGTGATTCGGGTCTCGTCCTAGTGAAAGAGCTGATGAACATCTTTGGTTTTTCTGAACTGGCTAAGCAACACATTCACATTGAAGACGAACGAGCGTATTTTACTCATGACAACTTATCCATACTTGAGCAGTTCATTATGCAATTAATTGCTGGTTACTCAGCTGATTCTGCAGCTAATCTCCTGAGACAAGATCCTGTGTTTAAAGCTGTTTTAGATAGGAAAGAACTCGCTTCTCAATCTTCACTTTCCCGATTTTTAGATCGACTATCTGAGGAGAATATCCATGAACTTCAAGCTTTGAACCAAGAACTTATCGATAAAGCACGCCTCATCCGTAATGATACGGAATTAATCATTGATTTAGATTCGACCCATTCAGATACATTTGGTCACCAACAACAAACGAATTATAATACACACTACCAAACCTATGGTTACCATCCATTGGTAGCTTTTGACGGATTGACTGGTGACTTCTTAAAAGCTGAACTACGTTCAGGAAATCAATATACATCAAAAGGCGTAAAGGAGTTTCTCACACCTTTATTAGAGCACTATAATCACTCTCTACCAAACACTGACATCTTGGTTCGTGGAGACAGCGGGTTCGCTACACCTGGTGTGTATGATTCGTGTGAATCAAAAAAGAGTCATTATGTTATTCGACTGAAGAATAATCGTAGACTAGGTCAAATAGCTGAGAAATCAGTACTTTATGGCGATAATCAAAAGTGGGAAGAACGAGAAGTTCAGTACTTCTCGACCACTTATCAAGCACAATCCTGGTCACAAAGTCGTCGCGTGTGTATACGCTCAACACGTGAAGCGGGCGAACTACTCTTTCGACATGAATTTATCGTGACGAATCTATCAGAAAATGTTTCTCCTGATACCATCTTTTCTATCTATGCCAAACGTGGCACAATGGAGAACTTCATTAAAGAAGCGAAAGCTGGCTTTTACTTTGACAAAACAGACAGTCCTCGCTTTTTGGAGAATCATGTCCGAATGATGCTCAGCTTGATAGCTTACAACTTAGTCAACTTCTTAAGAACGATTGGCTTTGAAGAAGTCCAAAAGGGAATGACCATTCATTCTATTCGATTGAAGTTTCTGAAAGTTGCTGGGAAATTAGTCCAAACGGGTAGACGAGTCTATCTCAAATTATCTAGTTATCATGTGTATCAGAATGAATTCTACAGGGTCTTTGCTCGCCTGAGGCGAGCCAGTCAATGGATCTAATCCAACAATCTAACGATTTTTTTACTGGGAAGTTATCCAGGGAGAAGTATGCTCAAAATGCCTTACACCCAAAATTTATTCCTCAATATTTTTGAACAGTGAATGTTTGAAGTAACTTTTTAGTCAAAATCAGTTGATAGGGATATTAGTGATACATATTTCAATAAAATGTGCCAAAGAATTAAAGCTATGAATTATTCAGGATAAATATATATTTTAAAAATACCCCACTTTATCCAATTTTCGTTTATTGAACTAATGGGTGCTTTAATAAAAACTAAAGTCGATTATAATCGGCTTATTTTTTGTTGTGTGGGTGTCATAACTCAAGACTAATGATTATGTTGATAGTACATGATATTCAATGGCTTTTTTCATATCTATATCTTATGTTTATAAGTAAGATGATTTTTACAAAAAGACATAGTACCCATCAAATTAAAACGCATTTTAAGCTTCTTCATGGTTAATTACCCATCTATGAATCTGAAACAGCCTTAAAATGCGTTATTTTTACCTCTATATAATAGCGATAGAGGATGACTCTGCTAATACCGGTTATTTTAATCATTTCTTAGACGCTGTAGACTTGGCTAGCGTACAGTTTCACAGATTGAGTAACATTACGTTAGTTTACGCATGATCTCCTACCCTCATTATATGAGGATGGGAATGATCAAAAGCCTAATCGGAAGGTTAATAACGTTTCACTAATCTCGTCTTCATTAATCCCGATGTAGCGTTTGGTAATCTTCTCGCTGCTGTGACCAAAGATTTCCATTAAGGTGGCCACGTCTTTGGTTTTCTTGTAATAGTGGTAACCGAAGGTTTTTCGTAGGGTGTGGGTGCCGATATCATCGCGCCCCAACAGGTTAGCGACTTTTTGAAACATCTGGTAGACCGTGTTGACTTCTAAATGGCCGCCCTTAGTACTGGGAAACAAGTAAGCCTCCGGATCTAAGGCTGCGGTATAGCCGTGAATCAAGTCCTGTAAGCTGCTTAAGTATAAAATGCGTGTTTTCCCCGTCTTTTGCTCCACGATGCGCGGGTTTTTTGAGGTAATCACGTCTTTTTTCTTGAGTTTGACGATGTCGGACATGCGCAGACCGCTGTTAATTCCGATTAGAAACAAGAAAACGTCACGTTCCGCATTTTTATTCCGTCGCAGGCAAAATAAAAAATCATTAATCTCCTGTTGCGACCGTAGTGGCTGAACATTATAGCCCATGACAATCCCTCCTTTTTAGTCTGTTCGAATACATGATTATAGTCATTATAACACGAAATCGTGTGTTTAGGGGGAGTACAAAAAAAGAACCCTATAGGTATAGGATTCTTGATACATGATTTTATCCAATTTGATGTGTTAGTATTTCTAAAAATAGATTTTAAACTAAATGAATTTATAATCATCTTGTATCTTGAAAAACCCAAGCAATTGCATATGAAAGAAAACCTATACAAATTACAAGTGTAAATAATACTACTCCTGAAACAAATAAATTTAGTTCAATATCAAACGGTGGGTTAAGGAGATTATTTATAAATACAAAAATACCTAAAGCAATAAACAAACTAATAATCGTAGACTTATAGGAGACGATACTTGCAAAATAAGCATTATTTTTCTCTCTTTCATCAGCAGCACTAAACTCACCTTGCTTCAATGAATAACTTTTATCTTTTTTACTAAGTACCCATCTACTAATTAGAAAAACAATCAAGTAGATCAAAAATATGCTTGAAATAGTGCCTGTTGTAAATTGGCTCCCATCATTTGTGTACTTAACATTCGTTACGAAAACTTCAATAATTACAGCAGCGAATAATGAGACCAATATTAAATTTCCAATAGCTTCAAATATAATTTTTCTCATTCGTTATTCTCCTCTAAAAAATAATTGATCAATTTTAATATTTAATGCACTAGCTAAATCCATGGCAAGTAGTAATGATGGGATATAACTTCCTTTTTCCAATGATAATATTGTTTTTCTTGTGACTCCTACTTTATTTGCGAGATCTTCCTGTGTTAAATGTTGTTCTTTTCTTTTTTCTCTCACTTTATTTATAATTGTTGCCAAAATAGGCCTCCCTTACGTTACTTACAATCTATATTCTTAATATACTTCACTATAAAAGTGTAGTCAACTACACTTTTAGGTATATATGAATCCCTTATAGAATCTTCTTAAGTGCTCGATACATGATTCTATGTAATTTAATGTATTGAAATAAAGAGATGAATTACAAATGATGATGTCAGTTTGTTATAATAAAAATTGAATAAACTTATATAACGTATTTAAGTAAAAAAAAATGCTCACGTGCTTTTGATTCGTTTATGACACATTTAGGAGGGATTTCATGAAAAAAGATATCTTTAAACACCCGTCTTTTTACATAGCTATAGCTAGTTTTTTTATCGGATTTTTTTTTATTTTTCAAGAAGGATCTTATATGCGTTTGAATAGTTACCTTTGGCAATTAAATTTTATTTTTAATCTTAATATAGCTAGAAAAGCAGCTCCAAAAAAATGAATTTTTTTTAAAATTAACTGTTACACACAAAAAATTAAAGAACTTGCTCTGCAGATTTAAAAAAAAGAACCTTGTTAATACAAAGTTTTAGATACACGATTCTAAGCAATTTCATGTATTTATAAAGCAGAAACTGAGTTTGTCACATTAAGAATTGAGTAAAACTCAGACAAATAATTAATAAATTATAATACTAACCAATAAAATTAAATGAATCATATAGATCGGTTGACGGTTTATATGATTTTTTTATTGACATATATCAGTACCTGATATACGATAATCGTATCAGGTGCTGATATAACTGTAGCCGATATGATTTCAAGGAGGGCAATATGAATAAGAAAACAACAAAAGTGCTGACACAGCCAATGTATTATATACTTTTAAGTTTAAAAGAAAAAAGACATGGATATGAAATTATGCAATATATAGATTGGCTTACTGATAGCCGTGTGAAGGTAGGACCAGGAACACTGTATTCACTTCTTTCTCGTTTTGAAGATGATAAGCTTATAAAACTTGTCTCAGATGATGATAATAAAAAGACTTATATAATTACAGATGAAGGTAAAGAGAGATTAAATCAAGAAGTAAAGAGATTAGGACAATTATTAGAAGATGCAAAGCTAGTAGAGGGAGGTCAAGAAGATGAATTTCAAGATAGAAAATAGATTTTTAGATATAACAAATTATCGATTAGTAGAGAAACACTTTGAAAAAATGGCTAGTCTTGGGTGGATGATCGATAAAATAACAATGGGAAGCTTGTTTATATATAAGAAAATAGATCCTGAAGAACTAGACTTTTCAATATCTCCATATGAAGTTGAAACAGCATTTACTGTAAAGAGTAAAGAAGAGTTAGAAGAGTTTCAATCTGTATGTGAGTCAGTAGGCTGGAACTATGCTATGAAGGCAAGTGATCTTCATATTTATTTCAAAAAGGCTGGAACAGAAGTGGTAGATATATCAACAGATGAAGAAGATGAGTTCAACACATTAGAAAGAATAGCTAGAAAACAATTGATATCATCTTATATCTTAATTCCTTTTTATATATACTTATCGTGGGCAATTCTAGGTGGAATATTTAAAGATATTCAAACTTTACAAAATGGAATGGTTCAGATAATAGCTCCTGTAATACCGATATTTCTCATATCAGCAATTTATCAAATAATAAGAATAAAAAAATTCTTAAAAATAAACAGGAAGAATATGGAACTCGGAGATTCATTAGAATATGTACACTCAAAATTTTACTTTGAAAAGGCGACTTCTTGCATATATTTATTATTCCTGATTTTATTTGTTTCATATAGTTTTTATTCAGCGTTTATATTAAACTCTAAGATTATTTTAATAGGATTTGTTCCTCTAGTAATAGGAGTAACAATAGGTATATTCTATAAAATCTTCATAAAACCATCTAAAAAAACTGTCAAATATAAGAAGGTGTTCTTAGGTCTAGCTCTTATACTATCAACACTAGCATCTATAAGTATAACTTTTATAAGTATCAATGCATTTGCAATGGATAGCAATAATCATGATATAGAAGAATACAAAGTACTTTCAGCTAATGATTTTAAAGAAAAACCTTCTGAAGATGAAGGAGATTTGATGAGAAATACTAGTTTTCTTATTCCAACATCTTACACATATTGGTCTTGGCCTAAAGGCGATATCTCTGTAAAGACTGAGTATTCAAATGGACTTACAGAAGGAATAGCTAAAAACCTAGTAGTGAGGTATATAAAGCAAGCTGAGAAATCTGTTGAGAATAGGATATCTTGGGAAATAGAGATTTTAGTGGAAGAAGATATCTATGATTATTCTCTAGAATCAAATGGTATAACAGAAGAAGAATTTGATCGTTTCAAGGTAAAATCAATTAAAGAAGCAGTAAAAGAAGCTATAAAGATAGCAAAAGAAAAAGCTATAATTAAGGACGATAAAAATCTATGGGATCTTGATGAAGTATACTTCTTAAACTATCGAAAAGATGAGATAGTTATAAGAAAAGGTAAAGAAGTGTTCTATATACATGGATTAGATTTTACCGATCTTAAAGTGATAGAGATAATAAAAAAGAGATTAGATTTATAAAATCTAATACCATTGAGTTTGTCTTAATGTCAATTAAGTAAAACCCAAGATTGTAAATTGATGAACATTAGTAGATAAATGCGACATTAAAATAATATGGATATATGAATAAATATAGATTTTACGGAGGTTGAAGATGCGAAATATTTATATAGATAGAACAGAATTTACTGGAGCTATAAGTGTATTTTCAAAAGATACTGAGATTATTATATCAGCAGGTACAACAATTTATTCTATGAGTGTTGGTGATAGAAATGAGGAGTATCAAAGATATGCTAACGATTATGATATTCAATTTATATTTGATGATTATATTCCACATTTAGAATTTTATACGGTTCCACAGGTAGATATTATGGCAAAAGATAGTAGAGGTGGATTTATCGGAACCATTGGCCAATCATGTGACTTAGAAAGTAACGCACCAATTTGTTATATCAATAAGGACTTAGAGTGCTTTATAATCGCTGAAAACGGAGCAGATTTTCTGAGTAATATAGAATCATGGCAAAACAATTTGAAACCCTATAATAAAATCATCTTTTATCGTTCAAAAGTAGAAGCAGAAATGAAACTAGAATTTATAGATTTATCTGATATAGGAACAGATGAAATTAATCTATAATTTTTAATACACATAATGAATAAAAATATTAATTATGTCGCATTATTAGAATTATACATCGTTAAAAAATTTATAATCCAGTTTGTCTTAATCTCAAATATGACAAACTCAACAAAAGAACCAAAATGCTTTTACAGCCAAGAGAATCGTAAGAAGGTTCATTTAGTTAAAATCTACTTCGAGAACGCACTATTTTGTAGAAAAATTCCCAATTTTTCCAAGAACGATTAATTTATTCAAGAAACCAGCTTAAATTATAGAGGTATGAATTATTCAGGTTTTATTATAAGAAAAAATATAAGTTCATTTCCTTGTGATATTTTTCATTTTCTATATAATAATTATATAAAGTTATTTTAAAGGTAACTATTGTATAAAAAGAAAGGTTGATATTAATGAGAGCGGCAAGATTTTATAATGCAAAAGATATTCGTGTGGAAGACATCGAAGAACCAAAGCTAGTTGGTGACGATGATGTTAAAGTGCGTGTAGCTTGGGCGGGTATTTGTGGTAGTGACTTACATGAATATTTAGCAGGGCCAATCATAGCTCCAGGCGATGAACCTGATCCACTTACTGGTCAAAAACGTCCTATTACCATGGGACATGAATTTTCAGGTGTTGTTGAAGAAGTTGGTAGTAACGTTAAGACAGTAAAACCAGGTGACAAAGTAGCAATTAATCCACTTATCACAAGTGGTAATCATGATAATCGTTTATATGATATGTATAAAGGCTTCCAATTCGTTGGTTTAGGCTCAGATGGTGGATTTGCTGATTATACAGTTGTTGACAAGATTAACGTGGTTAAAGTCAGTGATGATGTTTCTTTAGAAATTGCTGCGTTAGTAGAGCCGACTGCTGTTGCGATGCAAGCTATTCGAGAATCAGAGATGGAGTTTGGCGAAACGGTAGCAGTGTTTGGTGTTGGTCCGATTGGATTAGTAAATATTATTGCTGCACGTGCAGCTGGTGCTAAAGAAATTTTTGCATTTGACTTATCGGAAGAGCGACTAGCAAAAGCGAAAGAAGTTGGAGCAACTCATGTCGTTAACTCGGGTGAAGTTGATCCGAATGAGTACATTAAAGAACGTTACCCAGATGGAGTTGATCGAACATTTGAAGTGGCTGGCGTACCTGTAACATTAGAACAAGCAATTCAAGTGACTCGTCCACGCGGTACAGTCACTGTGGTCTCTATTTTTGAAGAACCCATTGACTTTAATCCAATGTTATTAACAGCTTCTGGTGTTCGTATATCATCAACACTAGCGTATGAAGATGATATTTTTGATCTAACGCTGAAGATGATTGAAAATAATCAAATTGATGTATCACCACTTATTACTGACCATATTGAGCTAGAAAATATCGTTGAAAATGGTTTTGAATCATTAAGCAATGATAAGAGTCAAGCGAAAATCCTTGTAAAACTTAGTGGCGACAAATAAAAATTAACGGATTTTAACAGCCTATACTTTACAATTATATAGTAAAGTATAGGCTGTTTGACTGATTTTGCATGCTGCACACATCGTTTATATTATATGTCAGCATATGCAACAATACCAATCGGCTCTCAGTTTAATAATTATTTTACTAATTTATATGAAAGCAGATAGAATGTACTTCTTGAATATTTCTATATTTTTTAATTATATCCAATAAAAAGAAGCCCTTAATTTTTTTAAAGGCTTCTTTTTATTGGGTTTTCAATACACGAAACTTATGCAATTTCATGTATGAATCAAACTTTGAGAATTGTCTTAATAGTGATTATTTTGGATACATTTCATTAATCAGTATTTACTAAGTGAATTATATGATTTTTATTTTTGAAACCAGCTAGCTCACTAAAGATACTAGGTTTTAATTCATTTATAACTTTTAAAGATTCCCATGTAATATCTTGATCATCATTATCTATACCATGATATTCTTTTTTCTCTTTTATTTTACCTTTATAAACAAAAAGAAATTCATGAAAATCCTTTTTTGATTGTTTTTCTAAGAAAAAATTTTCAATTACTGAAAATAATTCTACATCATAAAATTTTTCTCCAGTTTCTTCCAAAACTTCACGTTTTACTGCTTCACTAGTAGTCTCTGAAAATTTTACTCTACCACCTGGTAAAGAAATTATTCCATCAACGTATTTAGAAACTAGTAAACTATTTTGGCTTTCTATCCATGCTGCTACCCTAATATTTAATTTTCCTGAATCTGTATCTAAAGTTAAATCCATATTAAATTACTCCTTAACGTTTATTTAAAATAATAAAAATGAGTTAAAAATATACCTTATTTTAAAAAGGTTCTTGATACACGACTTTATACAATTTCATGTATCTAGAATAATTGAATAGTTATAGGAATTATAGAATTAAAAGAAAATAAAGTTTATGATAGAAGTATGTTATAACAAAGAAATTCATACTAGAATGGGGATTGTTATGAAAAAAAATAATGTACTTCTATGGACTATTTTGACAGGTATCGTTGTTACAATATTTCTTATTTTTGGTCCATTAAAAAAAGATGTATGGGATATAAATGCTAGTAAATTAGAAGATTTAACTGATAGTTTGAGCGATCCTATGGTTATTAATGACTTTTCAAAATGGACTCCTTTTGAATGGGACACGCTTTATAGCTTTTCACCATATACTACAAAAGAAACTATATATGACATTGTTGGATACAAATGGGACAATATAAGTGAAACTGTAAATGATAATATGAATCAAATTGTATTTGTTAAAGACGGAAAAGTTGTCTGTTATCTTTATGGATATCCTGAAAACACCAAATCCAGCTATAATTTTGGCGAATATGAAGGTGAATACATAACAGTTAATTCACAACAAAAATTATCCTTTGATACTGAGATTGGTGCAGATGGTATCAGATATTTTAATTCTATTAATCATTAATTAAATACGATTCTCGATACACTTTTTGAGCATTTTCATGTATTAATTTGAAATATAGTTTACTGTTTTTTTTAAAATATTTACATAATAAACAGTTTTGAAAGGAGTTTAGTATGTTTAATTTATTTGATTACGGCTGGCTTAATATGAGTAGTTTAGTTTTTGGTTTAATTGCTTGGATAATTCCCATTTTTAATATTATACGACACAAGAAAAGAGGGAATAATCATTCAATCCCGACATTATTAAGTATGGGATCTTGTGCAATTGCTTTGTGGTCTCAACTATCCTATAACATATATTTAATTGAAATCAATGATTATCCTGCTCTTCTGGATACGGTAGGTACTTTAAATTGGGTCGCAGCGATACTTATTTTCACAACAATTATTTTGAATGTTATTAGCATAACTTTGAATAGAAATGTTGTCTCAGACTAGCCCAGTTGTTTTGTAGAATAACTTCTATCTTAAATAGACAGCTTCAAAGAATTGAGTTCCTGTATTTTACGCTGTCGTTTATATTTTACTGAAATTCTAAAGAAAAAGAACCTTGGTTTATCAAGGTTCTTAATACATTAATCTATGTAAAATAGTGTATTTTAAATTGGTAGGTCTGAGTTTATCCCAACAAGAATTCAGTAGAATTGTTTGTATTCAAGGAGGTGTTACCATGCCAACAAAACCAAAAATAAAAATAATAGATAATAATGAACTGAGAAAAGAAATTGATGAAATATATGAAAATATGAATCAGATAAACGTAGCAAAATGGTCTTTATCAATGGCAAAACATATCTTGAAAATTGTTAATATAGATTATAAATCAATAAATGAGATAGAAGAAGGATTTAGGATAAATGAATTATGGCAAATAAAAGAAGCCAGAATGTACGATGTAAGACAAGCAGGTTTCAAAATCCACAAAATTGCTCGTGAAAGTGATTCAGAAATAAGTAAAACTGCATTAAGGGTAGTTGGCCAAGCTGTAGGAAGTGGCCATATGAAAGAACACGCAATGGTAGCTTCTGATTACGCAGTAAAGACTATAGGATTAATGAGTTCTAATGATTTAGAGTCAATTACTCTTGAACGAGAATGGCAACTTAATGAAATAAATAAATTTTTATAAAAAGATATTAAAATAACCTCTTCAAATTCAATAAATGAGTTTGTCTTAATGCTAATTAAGTAAAATTCAAAATATATGGGAAAAAAGGAGACTATATAATGTCAAAATATAACGATTTTAATAAAGAAAGATGGAATAGAATTTCCAGAAATAAAGGGAATTCTTTTACCATTCCAATAACCCACAAAGAATTAGTGGAAGCTAAAAATAAACCGATTGAAGTCGCACTGACAGTTGGGAAAGCTGTTCCAGTAGAATGGTTTGAAAAAGCCAAAGGAAATAAACTTTTAGGACTAGCTTGTGGTGGTGGTCAACAAGGGCCCATATTTTCTATTAAAGGTTACGAAACAACAATAATGGACTTTTCTGAAGCACAGCTTGATTCTGATCGACTTGTTGCTGATAGAGAAGGCCTAACAATGACTACCGTTCAAGCAGATATGACAAAAAAATTTCCATTTGATGATGAAAGCTTTGATATTATTTTTTGTCCTGTATCGAATGCGTATGTAGAAGATTTAGAAAACATGTGGCAAGAATCCTTTAGAGTCTTAAAAAAAGGTGGCTTACTAATGGTGGGATACATGAATCCCTGGATTTATATGTATGATGCAGATACTGTTTGGGATTACCCTGAAAAAGAACTGTTTTTGAAATATAATTTGCCATTTAATTCAAGACAATTAGAAGAAGAGGGAGTCATTAAAATATACCCAGAGTATGGATACGAATTTAGTCACACACTAGAATCGCAAATAGGTGGGCAGCTAAAAGCTGGTTTTGCAATGATTGATTTTTACGAATCTCAAGATTCAAGAAATAGACTGACCAAATATGGAAAAGACTACCTAGCAAATCTTTGTGTTAAATTGTAATCTTTCACTGCATGAGTTTGTCTTAATGCCAATTAAGACAAACTCAGAAAAAGTGCTAGAAGGACTGACAAGATTAAGATAGAGTAGATTTTATGCTCTATCTTTTTTCTTTTTAAGATGAAAAATAACCTTGATTACACAAGGTTTGGAACACAAGATTTTATATAATTTCATGTATGACATTTACTAAATAACGAAATTTAATCAAACATGGTCTCTTGAATAAAGTGAAAAAATGAGCAATAATATCAATATCTATAAAGTTACATAAAAATAATAATTATAAGGAGTTTAAAAAATGAATAATATAGTTATTTTTTCACTTATTGCAACGCTATGTGTACTAATAATATCCCTTGCTCTAAGAATTAACCGGTTAAAATCAGATGTTGATCTTATAAAAATGAAATTGAATACTATGAGTGAGCATGTTGATCATTTGAACAAATAAGAATCCTTATTTTATAAAGGTTTTAGATACACGTTTTTAAGCAACTTCATGTATTGAAGTAAACTTACTTGCAAGTGCGTTTTTGGCTTCAAGTTAAAAACATATTATTATTCTACATAATTTCCTTCCTAATCAAATAAAACTCCTTTGGAAATTGTTCTAAAGGAGTTTTATTATTTTGTATTTCTACTAAAAATAGAGTACAATGTAATTACTAAGTAATTACATCGTGCTTACGAAGTGTTAAATGATGGAGGAAATAATATGATTACAAAAACAAGAAAACAAGGAAATTCTATTATGTTAACTGTCCCTAAAGAATTCGATGTTCCCAATGGTGTTGAAGTAGAAGCTAAGCTTGTAGAGAATGGTATACTTTATGAGTTTGTAGAGCCTAAAAAAGAGTTTTTTGATTTTAGTGAAGATGTTTTGGCTGATATTCTTTCAGAAGGTTATAATAAGCATGAGATATTAAAAGAATTTAGAAATAGAAAAAATGAGTTAACTTCTGCATTTAGATCTATTGCTGAAGAGACTGTTGCAAATTCTAAACCGATGACAAAAGAGGAGTTGGCAGCAGAAATTGGCTTATGAGATTCTACCTTCTAAACACGTAATAAAGTATCTAAAAAAATTAAAAGAGAAAACATTAAAAGAACAATTTTTAACGATAATTTATGATGAGATAGCAGTTCGTCCTTATTCGGGAGAAAAAAAAACGGGTGATTTATCAGGAATTTGGGCTATGGGATTCAAGTATGCAGGTACGACATATCGCGTTGCATATGAAATTAAAGATAATGCAGTGATACCTATCTTACTATGTGGAACGCATGAAAATTTTTATGAACAATTAAAAAAAATTAGGTAAGAACCCAACGTTATCAACTTGAGAGGATAGACTACACTTTAAAAGATAATTTTTAATAGCTGAGAGTTGTAATACCCTATATTTTTAAACCACTAACCTATATATTTATGAAAAATAGAAAAAATTAAAATGCATTTTAAGCCTCTTTCAAATCAAACGCTTCATCCTTATGCACAAAGAGGGCTTAAAATGCGTTATTTTATATTGTTTTTTAGTAATAATAAAAAAATCACTCTCATTCTCCCATAAATATTATAGATTCCTAAAGATTAAAATAGATTATTCCCTATTGTCTTTTAAGTAGCGGTAGAGTGTTGCCTTGCTAATACCAGTCATTTCCGTAATTTCTTTTACGCTATAAACCTGACTTTTATACAATTTTACTGCTCGATCAACATCTTTCTGGTTCACACGTGGACGGCCACCTTTACGACCTCTCGCACGTGCACTTTTCAAACCTTCTTTGGTACGTTCAACAATTAAATCACGTTCGAACTGACTAAATGCTTGGAAGACAGTCATCATTAAGCGTCCGTGAGGCGTGCTGGTATCGAAGTTTTCTTTCAAGCTCACCAGCTTAACATGGTGTTCTTCAAAATAGGTAACAAGATCAATCAAATCCTTTGTACTACGACCCAATCGAGAGAAACTTTCCACAATTACCGTATCTCCCGGACGAATTTTATCTTTTAAACGATTTAGTTGGGGACGATCCGCTTTGGTTCCCGTCATTTTCTCAGTTAGGATTTCATTACAATTTTGTTCATTGAGTAAGTCTAATTGACGATGTAGTTCTTGTGAACGCGTACTCACCCGGGCATAACCATAAATGTATCCACTCATGCTTTTCTTCCTTTCGTACTTTAATTCTGGTTTCATTGTATCATAAAAGGGTGTTATAGATACGTAGTTAATGTAACAAGTTATGATACAGAATATCGCCTCTTTTATTTAATAAAAGAGGCGATATGATTTTGTCTCATAATCGATTGTTTTTGATACATAGCAACGCCGATAAAAAATGAAACCTTTTTTGATTCTTTCTTTTTAGTTAAATACGTAAGTGACTAAAGAACTTTGGATAAGATTTAATTCGTTAAATACTATTTCATAAAAATTTGAAAGGGAAAATACTAACAATCCGAATTTTATTGGGATTGTTAGTATATTTTTATTTCCGCTCGTTGGCTATTGACACCTCGAGTGTATTAACCTTACAATACAACGTGAAGCGTATTACGTGATTAATACGCAAAAAAGAAAGGTGGGTGGATTAGATGGAGTTTGATCGCCGTAGTCCGGTCTATGAACAATTAGTAAATCATTTCAAAGAACAGATTGCTAACAATGAATTGAAGCCGGGACAAGAATTACCCTCACGAAGGGAGATTGCAGCTACTTATAAAATTAATCCTAATACTGCACAACGGGCTTTTAAGGAAATGGAGGAAAGCGGTTTGATTTATACGGATGGAAATTCGCCTAGTAAAATTACGGAAGATACGGAGTTAATCAAAGAAGTCAGAATTGAACTGCTAGATTCGGCCCTCGATAATTTTATAACTGTTGCGATGCGGTTAGGGCTTACGTATGAGGATTTGAATCATGTTATCGCCGAAAGGTTTAAGGAGGAGAAAGCGAATGCTTGAAATAAAGAATCTACATAAACAATTCGGTAGAAAGAAAGTTTTAGATGGCGTTTCTTTCAACTTGAATCGGGATGAAATCACCTGTATTACAGGGATAAATGGAACAGGAAAAACGACGCTTATGAATTCTATTATGGGTTTATTACCAGTTAAAAAAGGGAGCGTTCATTTAGACCAAGAACCTATTTCAGGAACTAATTACGATAAAATCGCCTACATTGCCGATACGATTACAGTTCCGCGCACTATGACAATTGAGGAAGCAATGACTTTTATGCATACCTTTTATGAAAAATGGAACCAAGAAAAAGCTGATGAACTTCTTTCATTCTTTAAGCTGCAAGCTAGCGATAAAATTAAAGATTTATCGAAAGGAAACCAAGCAAAAGTAAGTATTCTATTGGGTATCGCACAGGATGCTGATTTTTATCTAATGGATGAACCATTGTCAGGGATTGACATGTTTGCCAGAGAACAAATTTTGGAAGTATTCACCAGTCAGTTTGTTTCCGGTAAAGGCGTGCTCCTTGCGACACATAATATGGAAGAAATTGAGACGTTAGTAGATCGCGTTATTATGCTGAATCAAGGCATTATTACCCACGATTTTTACGCTGAGGAATTGCGTGAAACGGAAGGGAAATCAATCATCGATATGATGCGGGAGGTGTACCAAGGATGAAAAAGTTTACTGATTTATTATTATTCGAAATCAATCGCATAAAGAAAGCTTATTTGATGCTGATTGGATTGATTGTCTCCCTACAAATAGTCGCAAATATTTGGGCAAGTAATAATTTTATGCGCATGTATAAAAACCATGTGAAAGAAACTAGAGGGAGTATGAACGACTTTTTAGAAAATTGGGGAAAGTTTGATTTCTTCCAAGTACAAAATCATTTTATCTTTGAACTCTCTATCATGCTGGGTATCTTTGCTTTGGTCTTGTATGTCTTTGTTATATGGTACCGCGATTGGATTGGGAAGAATAATTTATCCTATCGTTTCCTGACACTTCCAGGTTCCCGCATGAGTATTTTCTATGCGAAGTTAGCCTGTATTCTCTTTCTAATCGGTGGACTGCTGGCAACGCAGATAGTGATGCTTTATCTGGGAGAAATGTTGACTGGCATACTGTTGCCGGATGAGATGTTCGAAACTCTTCGCTTTTTAGGTCAGCCCGCAAAGAATGAAGTGATCAGCTTTATTTTACCATCTCGGATTTTAGATTTTGTTCTTCACTATACTGTAGGCATTGCTATTTTAGTTGCTGTCAATCTTATGATTGTTTTGCGGTTAAGCTTTAAGTGGAAAGGCTTGGCAATGGGGATTGCGGTAATTGGAATCCTTCTTGCTCTCTTTATAGCAGTATTGCTTTCAGGTTGGCTGGATTATATTTTCCCAATAGAACAATTAGCATTGACGATTCTATTTAGTGTCCTTGTGACTGTTGGCTCTTTACTAGCAAGCCACTATCTGATGAATAATAAAATTAGTGTATAAGAAGGAGGAGACTAAAATGAAAAAACAGAAACGTATCTTGGCCGGCTTGGGCATTGTTATAATGATCATTCTATTTGGTTCTTATTTTGCTCCTTTGGTTACGGGCTACTCACGTGCTTCATTTGATGTAGTCACCACAGCAGGTGATGAAACATTAATAAAAGATATTCACTTTTTTGGTGCTGTAAATAAAGGTTATGATTCCGAGACCATTATGATTGAAAATGGAAAGGCACATTATGTGAGTACAACAACTAATTTTTCCAGTTACGTTTGGGAGGAGAGGGAAGTTGCTTATTTAATGGAGCGTTATCCTTCCTTTGTGCGCGGAAAGTCACGCGCTGCTGAAAATTTTCACGAAACAAAAGACAGTATTGTCTATGTAGAAAATTATACAAGCAGTAATGATAGTGACGAGCCGGTTTTGGAAATGACCCTTCCGATTGCAGTGCTGGATAAAAACACAGGCAACGAAAAAGAAAGTAAAATAACAATAAAAGGCAGACAACCCTTCAACTTTATTCATGTGTATGATGTAATCGTAAATGGTGACCGCGTGATAATGGATGTTTCGGTTGATTGGCGACAAGACCAGATGCAGACAATTGTCTACGACTTGAAAGATGAAATAGAAATTAATACCTTGGATAAAAAGCTGACACTTTACGATGAAATGGATAATCATAGCTACACTAATTTCGTTGTAGACGAAGAAGGACAGATGCTACTTGTACGTGAACAAAAAGCAACAGGAGAAATAGAACTAGCATATGAGTATGCTTACTGGTTATTCAATTTACAAGATGGATCGCGTGAAGAAATAGAGCTATCAGAAGCTGCGTATCAACCAGAGAACTTGTTCTATGCATCCAAAGCAGGCGTTTTTGTCATCAATAAAATAGACGAGCAGCTTGTCATAGAGAAATCTGAATTAAATGCGCAGCGTGTTATTTGGAAAGAAGTACTTCCAATTGAAAGTGATGATTCCAACAGCTATCAGTCAAGTTTTTCAATTCTTGGCAAAGATGGGATGTTATTAGTAGCTGAAAACTATTTCTATGATACAGAAGACACTCTTCAATTTACATTTGTCAATTTGGAAGAGTTCGGTATACTAGCAGAAGGCTATATCGAAATGAACGTTGTTGGCACTTCTACAAATGGTTATTTTGATACCATCACTTTTACTGAATAGGAGCGATTCCATGTTTTTAGAAAAAATCCATCACGTCGCAATCATTGCTTCAGATTACGAGAAATCAAAGCATTTCTATACAGAAATTTTAGAATTACCGATTATCCGAGAAAACTATCGGGCGGATAGAGATTCTTACAAGCTAGATCTCCAAGTGGGCACGAGTGAAATTGAATTGTTTTCATTTCCTAATCCACCCGAGAGACCGAACACGCCCGAAGCAGTAGGGCTGCGACATTTATGTTTTTATACAGAGGATGTTGAAGCTGCCGTTGAAAAGTTAGAAGCAAAAGGTATAGAATGCGAGCCGATTCGCATGGACGATTACACCAATAAAAAATTCACGTTTTTTAAAGATCCGGATGGTTTACCATTGGAGTTGCATGAATAGTTCTTTTATAACTAACAATCTGACACATTACATGTGTGTTGGATTGTTTTTTTTATTATTTAAAGTGTTTCATTATAAAAATGAAAGCGATTACGTTAAAATAAAATGGAAAGCAGAAGGAGGAAAAATAATGGAAAAGTTTATCTTATCAATCGATCAAGGTACCACAAGTACTCGGGCAATATTATTCGATCATGACGGAAATCCGCGTTGGCAATCACAGCAAGATATTAAACAATATTTCCCGGAACCGGGATGGGTAGAGCATGATGCCAACGAAATCTGGATAAAAACCTTGCAAGTTATTGCGGGTGTCATGATTGAAGGAGGCATTAAACCAGCTGCGTTACATACAATTGGTATTACGAACCAACGCGAGACAACGGTTATTTGGGATAAAGAGACAGGTGAACCGATTCATAAAGCAATTGTGTGGCAGTCCAAACAGACCTCTGATATTGCAGATCAGCTCATTAAAGACGGATACAAAGAGAAGATATTAGATAAAACCGGTTTAGTAATCGATTCCTATTTTTCCGCGACAAAGATTAAATTTATTCTGGACAAAGTTGAAGGCTCAAGAGAAAGAGCCAAAAATGGTGAGTTATTGTTCGGAACGATTGATACGTGGCTTCTATGGAAGTTAACGGGTGGCGAAGTTCATGCGACCGACTATTCCAATGCCAGCAGGACCATGATGTATAACATTTATGATTTAAAATGGGATGAAGAAATTTTAGACATCCTGGATATTCCGATTGAAATGTTACCAGAAGTCCGTTCGTCCTCGGAAGTGTATGGAAAAACGATGCCGGAAGTCTTCTTCGATACCGCAGTTCCGATTTCAGGTATGGCGGGTGACCAACAGGCGGCTCTATTTGGGCAAACGGCCTTTGAAAAAGGGATGGTTAAAAATACCTACGGAACCGGAGCATTTATCATCATGAATACCGGAGAGGAGCCAATCAAGTCGGATAATGGCTTGCTAACAACTTTAGCGTATGGGATTAATGGCAAAGTATATTATGCATTGGAGGGAAGTATCTTTGTGGCAGGTTCAGCAATTCAGTGGCTGAGAGATGGGATGCGGATGTTCCGAGAATCGCCTCAGTCAGAAGGGTATGCAACGAAAGTGGATACGACTGATAATGTTTATGTTGTGCCAGCATTTACAGGATTGGGAGCACCGCACTGGGATCAAGATGTGCGTGGATCTGTCTTTGGAATTACGCGCGGAACTACAAAGGAACATTTTATCCGTGCCACACTTGAATCTTTAGCTTATCAAACACGTGATGTCCTCGAAACAATGGTAGCGGATTCTGGAATCGAAATTCCGATTCTAAGGGTAGACGGGGGCGCGGCTATGAACGATTTCTTGATGCAATTCCAAGCCGATATTCTAGATGTTACGATTGAACGGTCGAAAATCAGTGAAACGACGGCTCTCGGTGCTGCTTATCTGGCCGGACTATCTACCGATTTTTGGAAAGACCAAAGTGATGTTAAAAAATATTGGGAGAAGGATGCCACATTCGAACCGCAGTTTTCTGAAGAAAAAAGAGAGGATTTATACAGCGGTTGGAAAAACGCTGTTGAAGCTGCGAAGGTATTTCGTCATAAAGCCCGGAAGGAGAAGGAATAATGAAACTTTCGGCAGAAACACGCACGGAAAATATAGACTGGCTCCAGAATAATCAGTTAGATTTACTTGTTATTGGTGGGGGCATTACTGGGGCAGGTATCGCCCTACATGCCAGTGCGAAGAAGATGGCAGTCGGATTGATTGAAATGCAGGACTTCGCGGCAGGTACTTCCAGTCGCTCAACGAAGCTTGTTCATGGTGGTCTCCGTTACTTGAAAAATTTTGAAGTTGAGTTAGTAGCAAATGTTGCACGTGAGCGGGCCATCATTCATCACAATGCGCCGCATATCGTCCAACCCCGCAAAATGCTATTGCCCGTTTATGATGAGCAAGATGCTTCGTTCACAGATTTTTCAGCGGAAATTGCTCTGCAGTTATACGATCAGTTAGGAGAAGTGAGTGAAGAATGGCGTTATTCGCTTATAACTAAAGAAGAAGTACGTGAGGAAGCGCCGGGTATCAAAGAAGAAGGATTGCTAAAAGGCGGGCTATATTTAGACTATTTGAATGATGATGCACGCTTGACTATTAGCATTTTGAAAACGGCTCATCAACAGGGTGCTAAAATTACGAACTATGTCAAAGCGGTAGGTTATCTCTATGACGAAGAAAATAGAATTAATGGTGTTGAAGTGGCAGACAAAGAAACGGGAGAGACGTTCTCAGTTTATGCTCGCGTAGTTGTTAATGCAACAGGTCCTTGGTCAGACGAAACCCGACACATGCAGAAGAATCGCCAAGAGAGCCGGATGTTACCGACGAAAGGCGTTCATTTTGTGGTCGATCATAGTCGCCTGCCCGTTAAGCGAACCATTTATACGGACACAGGGCTACAGGATCACCGGATGCTATTCATTATTCCCCGTAATGGTAAGACCTACTTTGGTACGACAGATACACCTTATGAAGGAGACCTTGTTGATCCGAAAATTACCCAAGAGGATGTTACCTATCTTTTAGAGGCAATAAATATACGTTTCCCAGGTGCGAACCTCACGCTTGCTGATATTGAAACAGGCTGGTCGGGTCTACGTCCCCTCATTCAACCGGAAGATGCTAAAGATCCTTCTGACATTTCCCGCGAGCATGAGATTTTTATATCTGAAGAAGGACTTGTGACAATTGGCGGTGGGAAGTTGACGGATTACCGATTAATGGCTGAGGATACGCTTAAAACGATTGAAAGTCTCTTAGATAAGAAGTTTTTGGAAGTAGATACAGCTACAATTCACTTATCAGGTGGTGAAATTAAAGCAGGGTATACATTTAACGACTACTGTGAGCCAGCTATTAAAATAGGGGTTGCAGCAGGGCTCAGCGAGACGGATGCACGAACGTTGATTGATTGGTACGGGACTGATTTTGAAAGCGTCCTGGAAGGGTTGGATGCGGTCAAAAAGAGCCGGTTACCTGTGAAAGATGCTTTGTCTTTGCAGTATGCCATGCAGTATGAAATGGCACTAAACTTGGAAGACTATTTCTTGAGAAGAGTAGAGACGTTGCTGTTTGACTATAATCGGATGCGCGCATTATTGATGCCAGCATTGGAACAAATGGCCGCTCACTATCAATGGGGTGAAGAGAAACAACAAAAAGAGAAAGAAAAACTGATTTCTGCAATGGAACGGGCGCATTTGACAGACTTAAGATAGGAGTGAAAAGATGGATTCTCGGATGATGACAGAATTACTTGGTGAATTTATAGGTACAATGATTTTAGTCCTGTTAGGAGATGGCGTTGTAGCGGGAAATGTCTTGAAGAAAACGAAATCTGAAGGAACCGGCTGGCTGCTTATTACGTTCGGATGGGGCTTAGCCGTTACCATTGCTGTGTTCGCTTCGGGTTATTTATCGCCAGCGCATTTGAATCCTGCTGTAACGTTGGGTATGGCAATCGCTGGTGAGACGCCGTGGTCAGCAGTTGTTCCCTATATCCTTTCTCAAATCGCTGGAGGTATTGCGGGTGCTATCTTAGTCTGGTTGCACTACAAACCGCATTTCAATGAAACAAAAGATTCTGAACTTATCTTGGCTGTCTTTGCAACTGGACCGGCAATTCGTGATACAATATCGAATTTAATTAGCGAAATTATTGGCACGATGATTCTCGTGTTTGGTCTCTTGGCTTTTGGTCGGGCGACATTTGCAGACAGTTTAAATCCGATTGTTGTCGGAATGCTGATTGTATCAATCGGGATGTCTTTAGGTGGAACGACGGGATATGCAATCAATCCAGCTCGTGACCTTGGGCCAAGAATTGCCCATCAGATTTTACCTATTTCAAATAAAGGAGACTCGGATTGGGGTTACGCTTGGATTCCGTTTATAGGTCCCTTAATTGGTGGAGCTCTTGCTGCTGTATTGTATTTATTAATACCTTAAGAAAGTAAAGAGACTCGCTCAGACATATTTTTAGTCTGAGTGAGTCTATTTTAATTGGATACTATGCTCGGAACATTTCACAAGATAGTACTATTTGGAACTGTTTTTTTCCTTTAACATTCCAAGTCTGATAAAATGAGAAGTAGGATTAATTTATGGAGGGTGAAGGATGGACAAAAAGGAGAGTAAGTTAGCAATTTATTGGACATTGGTAAAATCGACATTCATTTTAAGTGCATTCACAATCGGAGGCGGGTATGTTATTGTTCCGCTCATGCAAAAAAAGTTTGTGGAAGAGCTGAATTGGATCGATTCCGAAGAGATGCTTGATTTGGTAGCCTTGGGACAATCCATGCCAGGTGCATTAGCGGTTAACACATCGATATTGATTGGTTACCGGATTGCGGGTGTAACCGGAGCATTGATAACATTGTTGGGGACGGTCAGTCCACCACTCATTATTATCACAATCATATCTTATTTTTATATGTCGTTTAGAAATAATCCGATTGTGGACGCTTTAATGCTCGGGATGCAAGTCGGAGTAGTGGCAGTTATTCTGAATGTCGTATTTAATATGGTGAAAGATGTTCTCAAAAGAAAAGACAATGTGAATATTCTTATTCTAGTGGGTGCCTTTATTGCTGCCTTTGTGTTTGATGTGAATGTTATTGCTATTATATTTGTGGCTGGAATACTAGGATTTATCAATAATCGTATGAAAGGAGAAGTATAACATGCTGTTACTAGAATTATTTTGGTCTTTTTTTAAGATTGGTCTATTCACGATTGGCGGCGGGTATGCTTCGTTACCTTTAATCGAAAATGAAATTGTGAATGCTAAAGCCTGGATTACAGTACAAGAATATACAGATATTATTACTATTTCTCAAATCTCACCCGGTCCTATTGCGATTAACTCAGCGACCTTTGTAGGTACGAAGGTTGGTGGCTTCATTGGTGCCGTGATTGCGACATTAGGCGTTGTAGCGCCATCCGTGATTATTGCGTTAATATTGGCGAGAATGTATTACAAATATCGCAGTGTGGATACGATGCAAGGAGTACTGGCTGGACTGAGACCCGCAGTTGTGGCTTTAATCGCTTCTGCAGGAGCAGCCCTGCTGGTCACTGCGCTTTTCCAAACAGGTGGCTTCCAAATCGCAGGGTTCGAAGTAAATGTGATTGCTGTTATTATGCTGATAATTGCCTTGTTTGCATTGCGGAAATATAAGGTGGATGCGATGCTTGTTATCTTTATATGTGGTGTGAGTGCTATTTTATTATCATTTCTAGGAATCATGTAGGAGGAATTCTATGAGTGACGTGCCCACTAAATGGCTTGGTTTACCACCAGCCCGTTTTATGAAATACAAAAACTGGATTAACAAGGAAAGACCAGGCATATGCGGCACTTATTGCGCATCTGTTCTTGTCCATGATGCTATTTATCAAAGAACCAAACACTCACTTCCCAAAAAAGTCTTATTAAATGGGATGCGTGTGGTTGTTGATGATGTCATGCCGTATCGAGGGACATTTTATTGGGATTTGGCACATGGTATCAGAAGAATGCTGAGTCATTCAAAAATCTGGCGTGTAAAGACGGGAATTCTCACAGAACGGATTGTTCCCGAAATCCTGAGCAGTGAGAATCCACGACCAATCATCGTCGGGACGACACGCTATCTAAATAGTAAATACAAGAATCATTGGCTCGTCGTCTATGGCTATGGATACAACGAAGCGGGGAAATTATTTTACCGTGGTTATGATAATCATGGGCGTTATAAAACGATTATTCCAGCCTCACAGACAATGTGCTGTGTCTGGTTGGAAGATAGACTATAGGAGGAATAAAAGTGAGAGAATTCGATTTTATTGCAATTGGTGGCGGTAGTGGTGGAATTGCTACGATGAACCGTGCATCAGAATACGGTGCAAAAACAGCTGTTATCGAAAGCAACTTATTAGGAGGAACATGTGTCAATATTGGTTGTGTTCCGAAGAAAATTATGTGGTATGCAGCGGAAGTTAAAGATGCAATTACAAAATATGGGCCGGATTATGGTTTTACAAGCAGCCAAACGGAATTTGATTTTGATACATTATTAAAGAATCGTGAAGCGTATATCGAAAGATCGCGAAATAGCTATGATGCTGGTTTCGAAAGACGGGGCGTTGAAGTAATTAACGGACATGCGAAGTTTATTGATAATCAAACTGTTGAAGTTAATGGCGAACAAATTCGTTCGAAACATATTCTGATTGCCACTGGTGCAAGACCAGTCTATCCGGATATACCAGGCAAAGAACTAGGTGAAACGTCAGATGACTTCTTCGAATGGACAGAGCTACCTAAAAAAGTAGCAGTTGTTGGAGCAGGGTATATTGCTGTTGAATTGGCCGGAGTCATGAAAACATTGGGTGTGGATGTTCATTTATTCACGCGCCAAGATCGTCCGCTGCGTTCTTACGACGAAACAATCATCAATGTATTAGTTGAAGAGATGAAAAAAGATGGCCCAATCTTACATCCATTCTCGGTGCCAAAAGCAGCGGAGAAGAATGAGGATGGGACGATTACCTTACATTTTGAAAATGACTATTCAGACGATTTTGACAAAGTTATTTGGGCAGTGGGCCGTGAAGCGAATATCGACAGTATTAATTTAGAAGCGGCCGGTGTACGTGTGAACCAAGCTGGCTTTATCCAAGTTGACGACTACCAAAATACAAGTGCAGATAACATTTATGCAGTAGGAGATGCGACTGGAAAAACAATGCTGACACCTGTTGCGATTGCAGCGGGAAGAAGATTGTCAGAGCGTCTGTTTAATAATAAACCGAATGAAAAGTTGAACTACGATAATATTCCAACGGTCATTTTCTCTCATCCACCGATTGGGACAGTTGGTTTGAGTGAAGTAGAGGCAATTGCGAAACACGGTGAAGAGAATATTAAGACGTATACTTCTACATTTGGTTCGATGTATACAGCCGTTACAGCTCATCGTCAGACTGTGAAGATGAAGCTAGTTTGCCAAGGTCCAGACGAGAAAGTTGTAGGACTCCACGGGATTGGTTTTGGGGTTGATGAAATGATTCAAGGATTCGCTGTTGCCATTAAGATGGGTGCAACGAAAGAAGATTTTGATAATACGGTAGCCATCCATCCAACGGGTGCAGAAGAATTCGTAACAATGCGTTAATACGTAAATAATAAAACCAAGGAGCAGGGGATAGACCCTCAGCACCTTGGTTTTTTTATGTGAGCGATTTTAAACCAAAAACAGACTGGAACAAATGTCCCAGTCTGTTAGTGACTTACTTAATTATTTTTTACCCATTGCACGTTGTACAGCTTTAACTAATTCAACAATTGGAACAATCGCAAATGCAGAACCAACGGAAACTGCCCATTGTAGTCCAGTCAATTGAGAAACTCCGAAGAATGTGCTCAAGCCAGGTGTTAAGATAACACCTAACAATAGTACAGCAGATAGGATTGTTGCGTAAACCAATGTCTTGTTACTGAATACGCCAACTTGGAAGATAGACTTGTAAACAGACTTAGAGTTGTACGCGTGGAACAATTGAATCATACCCAATGTGATAAATGCCATTGTTTCAGCGTCCATATGAGCTAATTCGCCCGTATGACCCATCATTGGGTTGGAAGAACCCCACCAGTAAACGAATAGAGTGATTGCACCTTCAAGGATACCTTGATAGATAATCGCGCCACCAACACCATTTGAGAAGAAGTTAGAGCTACGTCCACGAGGTTTTTGTTCCATGATATCAGCTTCAGCATCTTCAAGACCTAGAGCGATAGCAGGGAATGTATCAGTAACCAAGTTAATCCATAGAATATGAACAGGCTCTAGGATTGTCCAACCTAGGAAAGTAGCAACGAATAGAGATAGAACCTCACCCAAGTTAGCAGATAGTAAGAACTGAACTGCTTTTTGGATGTTAGCAAAGACTTTACGTCCTTCTTCAACCGCAACAACGATTGTTTGGAAGTTGTCGTCAGCAAGTACCATGTCAGAAGCACCTTTAGATACTTCAGTACCAGTGATACCCATACCAACACCGATGTCAGCTGTCTTCAATGAAGGAGCATCGTTAACACCGTCACCAGTCATGGAAACAACTTTACCATGGTTTTGCCATGCTTTAACGATACGAACTTTATGTTCAGGAGATACACGTGCGTATACAGAGTATTTCTCAACGTTACGTGCAAATTCTTCGTCAGTTTGTTCGTTTAATTCAGCACCTGTAAGAACAGCGCCTTTTTGACCATTTTCGATAATACCAAGACGAAGCGCGATTGCTTCAGCAGTATCTCTGTGGTCACCAGTGATCATGATTGTACGGATACCAGCACCTTTAGCAGTTGCAATAGCAGCAGCAGCTTCTGGACGCTCAGGGTCGATCATACCGATCAATCCAGCATAAGTCATATCAAACTCAACCGTTTCAGATGACATTGTAGCAGGAACTTCATCAATAAATTTGTATGCCATTGCCAATACACGTAGAGCTTGAACAGCTAGACTGTGGTTAGCAGAAAGAATGTTTTCACGAATTGCATCAGTCATTGGTAGAACTTCACCGTTCATATCAATTGTAGTTGCACGTTTCAACAACTCATCAGGCGCACCTTTTGTAGCAACTAGGTAACGTCCGTCAGCAAGTTTATGGATTGTAGACATCAATTTACGATCTGATTCAAATGGAACCTCAGCAACACGTGGCTCTTTTGCAAGATCCGCTTTTAGGTTCATACCTTTATCAAGACCGTATTGAACCATTGCAGTTTCAGTTGGGTCACCGATTAGAGTGCCATCGCTACTGATTTCAGTATCGTTAGCAAAGTTCATAACTTTCATAACTGGTAAGTCCAAAGCGATTGCTGCATCAGCATCATGAATTTCACCGTTGTAGAAAACTTTCTCAACAGTCATTTGGTTCATTGTTAATGTACCCGTTTTATCAGAACAGATTACTTCAGTACCACCAAGTGTTTCAACAGCTGGAAGTTTACGAACTAAAGCGTTTCTCTTAGCCATTTTTTGTGTACCAAGAGCTAGAATGATTGTTGTAATAGCTGGCAATCCTTCAGGAATAGCAGCAACTGCAACAGAGATAGAAGTAAGTAACATTTCTAACCAGTCACGGCCGTTTAGTAATCCCACAACGAACATAATTGCTGCAACAGCAAGAATTAAGATTGTTAGAGATTTACCTAATTGGTCTTGGTTCTCTTGAAGAGGTGTTTTTGTTTCTTCAGCGTTAGCCAACATGTTAGCGATGTGACCAACTTCTGTATTCATACCCGTTCCAACAACAACACCCGCTGCACGTCCGTAAGTTACGTTTGTACTTGAGAATGCCATGTTCAAGCGGTCACCGATACCAGCATCAGCATCGATATCAACAAGCTCTTTCTCTACAGGAACAGATTCACCTGTAAGAGCAGCTTCTTCAATCTTAAGGGAGTTTGATTCAATCAAACGTAGGTCAGCAGGGACAACGTCACCAGCTTCTAGTAATACGATATCACCAGGAACGATTTCGTCACTACGAACAGTAACAACTTCGCCATCACGCTTTACGCGAGCCATAGGAGATGCCATTTGTCTCAAAGCCGCAATTGCTTCTTCAGCTTTAGATTCTTGATAAACACCAAGAACAGCATTCAAAACAACTACCATTAAAATAATAATTGCGTCAGAAATTTCACCAAGAACGCCAGAGATTAAAGCAGCTGCTAATAGGACTACGATCATAAAATCTTTGAATTGATCCATGAACTTAGCAAGGAGTGATTTTTGTTCTCCCTCCTCTAAAGCGTTAGGACCGTATTCTTCAGCCCGTTTTTTTGCTTCTGCACTCGTAAGACCTGTTGCTGTTGAGTCTAGTTTTGATAAGACTGTTTCAGCATTTTGAGCGAAGAAAGCTTCACGTAATTGTTCTTTTGCCACAATTTTTCCCCTCTCTAAAACTATATATTTTGTGCTAGATATGAAAAAAGACCTATGCATTTCAAGACAAACCTCTATAAGTAGAAAGTTTTCCTGTATGCATAAGTCTCACTATTTAAGATAACACCAGCAGAATAGTGAAACTTCTACTTATTGTTGATGCTACCACAGCCGGAGCTGCTAGTTACTCCCCTATGGAGATATTCGAATCTAACACTTCTTACAGTATAAGGCTAAATATGCTAATTATCAAGCAAAAACTTGAAATGATTAAAAATATTGGATGAATGCCATAATAATGTAATTAATTAAGAATAGAATAGTTGAACCCCATAGGATAGGGTGAATTTCTTTCGCTTTACCCAACGTAACTTTCACGATTACAAAGAAGATGAAGCCAGCTGCGATACCTGTTGAAATGTTGTACGTCAATCCCATAAACACAGAAGCAAAGAAAGCAGGGATTGCTTCTTCTAAATCAGTCCAATTGATATCTTTAAATGAACCCATCATCAAAACACCCACAATGATAAGGGAAGGAGCAGTAGCTGCTGCCGGAACAACTCCAATAAGTGGAGCGAAGAATGCACTAACTACGAATAGAATAGCAACGACTACAGCTGTCAAACCAGTACGACCACCAGAACCGATTCCTGCTGCACTCTCAACGAAAGTAGTTGTATTGGAAGTTCCGAAAATAGCACCAAAGATTGTTCCGATTGAATCTGCGAAAAGAGCTTTATCCATTTTAGAATTAAAACCTTTTCCTTCTTCCAAAGCTTTTTCATCTTCGGCTGAGAAGATACCTGTACGACGACCCGTACCCATAAATGTTCCAATTGTATCAAATGTATCGGATAGACTGAAAGCAAAAATTGTCATTAAAACCAGTGGAAGGCGAGAAGTATCAGTGAATAATGATAATAGTCCTTCGCTTCCGAATGCTGCACCAAATGTGACACCTAGCTCATCAATTGCAGATCCTAATGTGTTAGCTGCAAGGATTTCAGGTGAAACTTGTACAACTCCCATTGGAATTCCTACAAGAGTAGTAGCAATAATACCAATCATGATGGCACCACGTACATTTTTGATCATTAAGATAATCGTTAGAATAACACCGAACAATGCTAATAAAGAAGCAGGTTGCGTAAAGTTAACTAGTGCCGGAACGATTCCGCCGCTTGTAATAACAGTACCGATACCACCATCATAAGCAGATTGAGCTGCATCATATGGTGCACCATTAATAGAAAGAATAGTACCAGCATCAGAAGTAAATTCTAACCAGCCTGCATTTTTAATACCGATATAAGCGATAAAAATACCAATACCACCACTGATTGCATGTTGCAATGACTCAGGAATGGATTTAATAATCATTTTTCTAACTTTAGTTACAGTGATTAGAACGTTAACCACCCCGCATAGGAATACCATTGCAAGAGCTTGTTGCCAAGAGAAACCTAGTTGGAAAACAACTGTAAAAGTAAAGAATGCATTTAATCCCATTCCGGGTGCAAGTGCATAAGGAACGTTCGCGAATAATCCCATTACTAAAGTACTAATAGCAGAAGCGATAATAGTCGCAAGAAATACTGCTTGGCTTGGCATACCTGACAAAGCCAAGATGCTTGGATTAACAAAAATGATATAAGCCATTGCGAAAAACGTTGTGAATCCCGCTAAAATTTCAGTTGATACAGATGTTCCGTGTTCTTTCAGTTTAAAAAACTGGTCCATGATTAATCTCCTTTTATACGATATATTTGTGTGCCTAAAAGAAATAAATGCAAAATGTTAACAAATGTGTAGCACCCAGTCATTATAACCGACTTGTAATTCATAATCAATATTAAAATGTTAACAATTGTAACTTACAAAATAACTAATGTTCGTATTTTAAGGCTAAAAGGAAGTTTTTATCACTCTTTGTATCTATGGTAGAATGTATAAAGAACTGACTGGGGGCGTCGAGATGAGGCAGCAATTATTTGTGGTAGGAGATATCCATGGGGAGTATGACATGCTTGTGAAGCTGCTGGAACAGTGGGATAAGAAAACACAAACCTTACTTTTTGTTGGTGATTTAGCGGATAGAGGGCTGAATTCTAAAGCATGTATAGAGTTAGTATATAGACTAGTTGCGGCGGGAGATGCCATTTGTTTGACCGGTAATCATGAGCAACTCTTTTTACAATTCTTAGAGCAGCCAGATACCTTTTATGGCAATTATTTGATTAATGGCGGCGCAAGTACAATTAGTTCCTTGCTGCCGGATTTAAGACAGAGTACAGCTCAACCAACAGAAATAGCGGAAAAAATAAAGGACCAATACCCAGATTTGATCGCCTTTATTTCCTCCATGCCGCTTTATTTTGAATGGCATCATTATTTATTCGTTCATGCGGGAGTGGACTTATCACTTCCTGATTGGAAGGAAACACCAACAAAAGATTTTTATTGGATTCGAGAACCCTTTCATCGAGGGATTAATCAAACGGGGAAAGTTATTGTTTTTGGACATACTCCGACACCGGGATTACATAATGCTGACAACAATTATGATATTTGGGAATCAGATAATAAAATAGGTATAGATGGTGGGGCGGTTTTTGGTGGTATTCTGCATGGCTTAGTATTTGACCAGAATACGCTTGTCGCGCACTATGGCGTTCAAAAGAAGAACGATGTACCTGAATGCATCACTTATATTGAAGGGACGTAATAAACTAATGGCAGAAAATGAGAAGATACTTTTACTTTTGAAGAAAGAATTAAAGGGATATAAAAGCGGGCAAATCGAATCCGTATTAGGATTGTTGGCTGAAGGGAATACAGTTCCTTTTATTGCACGCTATAGGAAAGAAATGACAGGTTCGCTGGATGAGGTCCAAATTCGAGAAGTGGAAGAACGCCATCACTATTTGACTAATCTAGAGAATCGTAAAGAAGAAGTTATTAGAACTATCGAAGAACAAGGGAAAATGACGCCGGAATTGCTGACTGCTATTCAAGCTGCTGAAAAAATGCAAAAAGTAGAGGATTTGTATCGTCCTTATAAACAAAAGCGCCGGACGAAGGCTGCTATTGCAAAGGAGCAAGGTCTTGAACCGTTGGCAGAGTGGTTAATGACATTCCCAATATCTGGGTCAATCGAAGATAAAGCACGTGAATTTATAACTGAAGAAGTTGAATCTGTCGAAGCTGCGTTGCAAGGGTCGCATGAAATCATCGCTGAAATTGTGAGTGATGAACCAACATTCCGCGAGCGCATCCGCGAGTTTACAAAACGTTTTGGACAAATTACGAGTACAGTAAAGAATGAAGAAGCGGATGAAAAAGGCGTTTATGAAATGTACTATGATTTCTCACAAGCCATCCAAACGATTCAGCCGCATCGGATGTTAGCAATGAACCGTGGTGAGAAAGAGAATATTTTGCGTGTCTCTTTTCTTATTGATACGGAAAAAATATTCGGCTACTTGGCTACAAATCTAATAAAAAATGAAAAGAGCATGACGGTGCCACTCGTTGAGGCCGCCTATAAAGATAGTTATCAACGCTTTATCGGACCAGCAATTGAAAGAGAAATTCGCAATGAACTCACAGAAATAGCAGAAGAGCAGGCAATCTCTATTTTTGGTGAGAACCTACGAAATTTATTATTGCAGCCACCGATGAAAGGGAAGGTTGTAATGGGCTTTGATCCGGCTTACCGGACAGGATGTAAATTGGCTATCGTAGATGCAACAGGAAAAGTGTTGGCAAAAGATGTTATTTACCCACATAAACCGGCATCGAAATTTAAAATGCAAGAAGCGGGACCGCGCTTCAATGAATTAATTACGCGTTATAATGTAGAGATGGTTGCGATTGGAAATGGAACGGCAAGCCGAGAGTCAGAATTATTTGTTTCCGAGCAAATTAAACAACTGGAACAAACAGTTTATTATGTAATAGTGAATGAAGCGGGTGCTTCAGTTTACTCTGCGAGTGATATTGCCCGCGAAGAATTCCCTGACTTCCAAGTAGAAGAGAGAAGTGCTGTCAGCATTGCGCGTCGCTTGCAAGATCCGCTCGCTGAATTAGTGAAAATTGATCCGAAATCTGTAGGTGTTGGGCAATACCAACATGACGTTTCTCAAAAACGTCTAACAGAGCGCTTGGACTTCGTCGTCGAAACAGCTGTTAACCAAGTAGGCGTTAACTTAAATACTGCAAGTGCGCCACTGTTGCAACATGTATCCGGCTTAAATAAAACGATTGCGAATAACGTTGTGGCTTACCGTGAAGAAAATGGTGCGTTTGTTTCACGTACTGAATTGAAAAAAGTTCCGCGTCTAGGACCCAAAGCTTTCGAGCAAGCAGCGGGCTTCCTTCGTATAATAGATGGGAAGAACATTTTAGATAATACGGATATCCATCCGGAATCTTACGCTGAAGCGAAATCTGTCCTTAAACTGGTTGACTTGGACTTGAAAGATGTAGGCTCTGAGAAAGCGCGAGAAGTCTTGGCAAAATTAGACAAACAAGAAGCGCGAGAATTAACGGGATTAGGAAAAGAAACGCTTCATGACGTGATCCAAGGTTTAACCAAACCAGGTCGCGATTTACGTGATGATATTTCCCAACCTTTGTTGCGCCAAGATGTTCTAACAATGGAAGACTTAAAAGAAGGTATGGAATTAGAGGGAACCGTTCGGAATGTTGTTGACTTTGGTGCTTTCGTTGATATTGGTGTGAAGCAAGATGGTTTGGTTCATATTTCTAAATTGAGTAATAATTTTGTTAAACACCCGACCGATGTTGTAGCGGTAGGAGACATCGTCAAAGTTTGGATTGAATCAGTAGATGCTAAAAAAGGACGTATTTCTTTGACCATGTTAGCCAAATAATTTGTCTCCCTTTTGAATGTTTGTTAGACTAAAAACAGCAAAAGAAAGGGGAATAAATCAGATATGTCAAAGAAAATTGCAGTACTTGTTACCAATTTATTTGAAGATTCCGAATATACGTCTCCCGTTCAAGCGCTTGAAGAGGCCGGTCATACAACTGTAAGCATTGAGCATAAAGCAGGAAATGTTGTAAAAGGGAAAAAGGGAGAGGCCGAAGTCATAATTGATAAAGGGATTGATGAAGTTAACCCTGAAGATTTTGATGCCTTGTTGATACCTGGTGGTTTTTCACCCGACTCGCTTCGAAAACATGAAAGTTTCTTAGAATTTGTTCGACACTTTGATACAGAACAGAAGCCTATTTTCACTATTTGCCATGGTCCACAACTCATGATTAATGCAGAAGTTGTCAAAGGCAAGAAAATGACTTCAGTCAGTCAAGTAGCTATTGATTTGAAGAATGCGGGTGCAAACTGGGAAGACAGTGCACTTGTAATCGACGAAAGTGGTTTGATTACGAGCCGGACTCCTGAAGATTTACCAGTCTTTAACAAAGCTATTGTCAAGGCGTTAGAAAAATAATATGATGAAACGGCAACCCTGTTCTATAGCGGGTTGCCGTTTTCTATGAAGACAGAAAGAGAGAATGAGCAGTGAACCAAATAGAACTCCAGAGGTTAGTAGAAGAAACATCGCTCACTAACTTTTCAAAACCATTCCTTCATAAGGCAACTTTTAACGCAAGATTAAAGACGACAGGCGGGCGCTACTTATTAAAAACACATGACTTGGATTTTAATAAGCGCGTTTTAGAAATTTATGGAATGACTGATTTTACTAAAGTCATCATACACGAGCTCTGTCATTATCATCTTCATCTTGAAGGAAGAGGCTACCGACATCGGGATTCGGACTTCAAAAATTTGCTTGCTGCCACAGGGGGAAGTCGCTACGTGAAAGATTTGCGAACCCCAGAAGAAAGACAATCATTGCATCAATACCGGTGTGTAAAGTGTGCGGCTGAAATTTCACGGAAAAATAAGGTGAATGTGGCACGCTATGTTTGTGGGAAATGCCGTGGCAGGCTGATAGCAATCGAAAACTAATAACAAAAGGTAGGTTTTACAATAAATGATAATAATGTGCGATTCGACATGCGATTTACCCTTAGCGTTTCTAGAAGAGAAAGACCTTCATTTATTCCCAGCTCTCATTACGTTAGGCGAAAAAGAGTATCGAGATATCTTGGATATTGACACCAGTAAAATTTATAACACTATAAAAAACGGGATACATCCCAAGACAGCGCAGGTCGCGGTAGCAGACTTTTACCTTAAATTTAAGCAGATTGCGAAAGAAAAAGAAGAAGGAATCTACATCTCTGTATCTTCTGGTTTATCAGGAACATACAATACGGCTTTAATGGCTCTTAAAGCTGTGAAAGAAGAGTTCTCTGAGGTGAAGATTACAGTAATCGATTCGCGAACAGCTTCGATCGGAATAGGGGTCATGCTCTCTGAAGCCCTTGAAATGCGCGCAGCTAATAGGAGTCTTGGTGAAGTGACCAACCGGATGGAATTTATGGCGAATAACTTGGTAACTTTATTTACATTATCTGATTTGAACTGGGTAGCAAAGGGCGGAAGGATTTCTAAAACGGCCGCAACTATTGGTTCAGTGCTTCAAATCAATCCGGTTATGGAATTGATCAATGGTAAAGTTGTGATAACTGAAAAAATTCGAGGGAAAAAGAAAGTTATGAATCGAATGATTGAAGTAATCAAAGAAAAAGCAGATCAAATTGAGAAGCAAATAATAGGCGTGGCATATAGTGAGGACATCGAAAAGGGCAAGGAGTTTCTGGCGGAAGTTGAAAGTCAAATTGCTTCACGCGGCATTGTTTTTCGGCCTGTTGGAGCCAGTGTTGCGACACACGCAGGACTTGGAACGCTTGGTATTGCATACTTAAAAAAATATTCAAAATAAATAGTAAAGGGGCCGGAAAAAAATCCCGGCCCCTTTACTATTAACGAATAATTGTGGCGTAAACGTGCTCAAAAAGGCAGATCCGATAGCCACTTTGTCATGGTTGTTGCTGCTTTAGCAGCTTACAAAAATGATACACTTGGGCTTCAGCCCACAGTGCTACTGAAATAATGCGCGGATGGCCTTCACCCATCCTGTGCTTATTCGCTCCAGTTGCCGTAGCCGTTGCTACTTTAGTAGCTTACGGATATGGTATGCGTTAGAAGTTTCGGATCTAAAAGCTTTTTTCCCACTCTCTTTCCTAAAATACTCTGTTACCTTATTAAAGCTATTCCAATAACCTTAACCTGATCATATTCGTACTTGATTTCGGTAAATTCAGGGTTTAGGGGTTTGAGAGTGACTGTTCCTTCTTCAAAGTCATAGGAAATTTTTCTACAAATTGTTCCTAACCGAAATACTTCAAGGACAGCAATATCGCCATCCTTAGCTGTGGATTGGCTTTTGCAGAAGACAGGTGACCCTTTCGGTATTAAGTCAGCCATGCTGGCATCATCAACTAAAAACATAAAATCAGATTGGATAGGGATTCTAAAAGTCTTATTATTTTGCTCTTTTGAAGGATTATTCTTAAAATTATCAAAATCGATAATTTTAGTCTGATCACGAAGCAAATGTCGTGCAAAATGAAAAACTTTTTCTTGGTTTGGCCGCTTAAGTTGCTGATAAATCTGAGCGAAGTCGTTGCTCACATTTTTTTTAGGAAGGAAATCTTCTATTTTTGCTCTTAGGAATTGTGATATTTTATATAGTTTTGTAATAGAAGGATCTTTTTTACCTTTTTCAATCGCATCAATTTCTTCTTTTTCGATAGAAACCTCATCAGCCAATTCAGCTTGCGAAACGCCTCGAATTCTCCTGAAAAAAGTTATTTTGCGTCCAATAAAACGTAGTAAATTGTTCAAGTTTGTTGTCCTTTCTGAATGATGGACACCTAAATCCACTCATATAAAATAAAAAATGATTAATATGAAGAGTCGTATTATACGCTGACTTGATTGATTTCCGCTCTGTTCTTCATGGCCAAATTCCCGAAGAATTTGTAAAGAGGGACAATGTCGGTTTGTTTGGGAAATTCAAATTTTCTACTTTCTAAAACCTCATGCCTTGCGATACGATTAATATTTGTGAGATAAGTAATCGTAATTTCGCTATCGTCAAATCCTGTTCCGGCGGTCTCCATTTCGACGTCCACAATGTGGGAGAGATAGATGGATTTGAACGAAGTCTTTCTCCCTGTAGCACCTTGCTTGTCAACGAAGATGATTCTTAGATTGGTAAATATAATTGCGTCTCGGATTAATTTATAACCACTTTGAATTTCTTCGTTATCAAATAGGTACTGAGAATATTCTTTTGAAAGTGATTCTTTGTTCTCTTCATTCATATTGCCGAGGACACCTTGAACGATATTACTAAAGCCAAATTTTGCCATAATATATCTTTCCTCCTTTCAAATATTTCAGAATAAGGATTCGTTAAAATATACATATGTCTATATTATAGCATTGGTATCTAGACCTCAATAGAAAATTAGATAGTTATCTTTTTGCTATTTGTTAATAAAATAAGGTGTTGTATTCCCAAAAAAATGGATAGAGGAGTTTTAAAGTAAACATATTTTTTATGCGGTACATACGCGGTACGAGTATAAAAAAAGCACCTACCCATTAAACAGGTAAGTGCTAGAAACGTTACTAAAATAGTATGCGGCCAAGAGGACTTGAACCTCCACGGGGTTGCCCCCACCAGCCCCTCAAGCTGGCGCGTCTGCCATTCCGCCATGACCGCGCAACTATTTTAGTATAGAATTGAAAACGATTTTTGTCAATGATAAAAGTGAGAGATCAGTACCCATACTTCTTATTTTTAGGAACAAACAGAGAAGGAGTGGTACGGAAAATAATTAAGAGTACAATGACGGTAAAGGTTGCCGTAGCAAAGGCACTCGCTCCGTTCATTACAATCGTGTAGAACCAAGGACTCCAGTTCTCCGGTGCATATTCTCCCCAAAAATAATAACCCGCAATGGTATGCCAGAAGAAACGAGCAGCTGTTCCGACAATTGACCCTACGACAATAAGGACTCTCACCCGTGCTTTATTTCCTTCATCCGCATTTGATTGGAGGCTATTAGCCCATAAGCCAGCGAATCCACTAAAACCAAACGCGACAAAGTACTCAATGAAACCTTGCAGAGGTGTCAAAATATATGCGTTTGCCACGAAGATGTGCATGATTCCCCATAAAAAGCTCGCTGCTAAGCCGGGGACGAGCCCACGCCGTAGCGCAAAGAGAATGAGTACAGGTTGCCCAACTGTAATAGTAAAGCTCGGTCCAATTTCCAAAGGTATGAACGAGAGAGCGGTTGCTAAGGCAGCCATAATGGTTGCCTCAATCCAGATCGTTAAATTTTTTGACATAAAAAAATCTCCTCCTTAATAGTAGAATGGAACAAACCAACTACACAAAGGAGGAGAAAACCGTTATAACGTGTTCTCAACTCACACAATTCCTACGCTCGTATTAACGATACAGGTTCGAAGGGTCAGAATTTTCATTCAATCTCAGCCGTTTCCGGCACCCCTTTGTGATAAGTTCCTATTCAGTTAAAACTAGCTTAGCATATACAAAAATGAAATGCAACAACGACGGTTACTCTGTACTAGTTTTATCTAAAATGCCAAATTTTCTTTCGAAGGCTTTCTTATTACGGTAGTTCAGAATAATATCTATTATTGCGCCCAATAAGAGTCCAATTCCGAATCCCCAACTTATCTCGTCCAGCAACAAGCCGATAATTAATCCCGCGAACATCCCGATTGTGGTGAAAGTGAAGCTATTTACGTGTTCAGTAGGTTGATTACTTTCATCTTTTGAGTTGTCTCCCAAAGAGTGATAAAGCGAAGTTTGGGGTTTAATATTTTTCCGTTGAATGTTGGAACCTTTTTTCTTTGCCAATAGTGTCATTCCTTTTCGTTATCTTTAGATGATAGTATAGCAAAAAAAGCTGCCATACTGCAATATTGGTAAGACAGCTTCAGGTGTTTATTCCGCAGGATCCATTTCCACGGCGTCTTCTTTCTTAAAGTCCAAGACGCCATCTTGTAACATGGTAAAGGCATCATCTTGTGGTGTGTAGCCGATATCAAAATGTGCCTGTGAGATATCCATGCGTGGGAAACGGTTGTTGGAAACCCCATTTACCAATAGAAAAGGTTCATCCAACTTAGCAGCCAAGCAACAATCAATCAAATGACACATATCTCTCTTTGATAAATGCATCGACAGCCCGTCTAAATCGGTAACGCCAGGTTCAATTGTGCTGTCGAAACCACCGATACGGATACCGATTGCTTCTTGATTCGATGTAAAGGCATGATAGCTCGCCAATGCCTCCATATAGACTTTGGAGACCCCGTACGGATCAGCAGGTTTCGGATAGTCACTCGTTTTAACTTGAACATTCTTTGGATAGCCCATGATGGCATGGACAGAACTTGCGAAGATTATTCTTTTCACATCGCTTCTAATCGCAGATTCAAATAAATTATGCGGAACTTTATAATTTAAATCCAAGAGTGTATCGTAAAAATCTGCTTCTGGACTCGGATCTCCGGCGAGATGTATGACATACTCAATATCCAAGAGCAAGCCATCCCAATTTTCACGTTTCACTAAGTCCAAATTTAAATACGTTGTCCCTTCGAGTAAAGAGTCGGACAAGTTTGAAAAATCAACATCTACCAGTGTTAAGTCATGGTTTTTTTTCAAGTGCTCGGTGAGGACGACGCCAATATTCCCATTGGCACCGGTAATCATTACTTTAGCCATAATGTGTGCCTCCTACTTTGTTATAATATTAATTTATGGGCTTACATATTAAATGTCAATTAAAAGCCATTAAAAAGCAAGAAAGAAGAAAGTTTTTGAGCTATACTACATTCAAATGAAAGAATAGAAGGAGGACCGAAAGATGTCAGAAATGAATTACGAACTTTATATGGACACAGCGGTGCTCGCTGGGAAGATTATGCTTGAAAGTAACGCTGAAACATATCGGGTGGAAGAGACAGTCACCCGCATTCTAAATTTGACAGAATTGACAATGATTGATGCATTAGCGTTAACGACAGGCCTGATAGCTACCTTGGACAGTCCAGATATGGAGGCCATAACTGTGGTGAAACGTATTTCTACCAGAAGTACGAACTTAGGGAATATTACCCGTGTAAATGATATTTCCCGTCGTGTTACGAGTGGTGTCATATCGATTGAAGAGGCTTATGCGCAATTAAATACCATTACTGGTAAGACGTATAATGAATGGTTCCAATCGATTGCTTTAATCGGTTTTATTCAAGCCATTGCTATTATGTATAAGGGGGGATTCCCGGAGTTTATCGCCCTTATTCCTATTTCAATTGTGGTCGCAATCATTCGTTATTACGGTGGTAGATGGCGTGTTACTTCTTTTATTGTTGATATGATTGCTAGTTTTATGATTGCTTTAATCACTTATTTTATGAGTGTCATCATGCCAGTTTCTATATCAGAGGATATCATGATTATTTCAGCGATTATGCCTTTGTTACCCGGTACTGCCTTAACGAACGGTGTGCGTGATATTTTCAGAGGTGACTATATGTCGGGAGGAGCGAAAATGCTTGAGGCGCTCTTGATTGCCATCTTTGTAGCAATCGGAATTGGTTCTGGTTTGGTGTTAGGAGGGAGACTATTCGGATGATTACAATAATATTTGAATCGCTGGTTGCTTTTGTGGCAGATGCGTTGTTTGCTGTTCTTCTTCAATCGCCAAAACGTTCTATCTTCCATATTGGATTAACCGGAGCTGCCGGATGGTTTGTATTCTTAATCGGTATGCAGTTCTTTAATAAAGTGGTTGCGACTTTATTGGCAAGTTTAACAATTGCTCTGTTGTCGCAATATTTCGCTCGAATTTTAAAGACCCCCACAACCATTTATTTTTTACCTGCGTTTTTCCCACTTGTTCCAGGAGAGGGGATTTACCGTGCTGTATTTGCTTTTATAGACGGTGATTACAGTACAGCGACCGTTTATCTGAATGGTGCCTTGTTAGTTTCAGGTTCTATTGCAGTTGCCATCTTTTTAGTCGACTCCATTTTTAACTTGCAAGCACGTTTGAAAGTGATTAGTTTATCCAAAAAGTAATGCGGTTGTAACCCTATTGCGAACGAGTGGTAAAATTGCCATGGTAGTATATCCGAAGGAGGCGAATTTGTTGTCTAATAAAATACAATCACGTTCACAAAGAAATAAAAATAATAATAATCGCTCAGATTTAGTTTTAAAATTATCGATTGGCCTGTTAGTTATTGCTATCTTTATTTTATTGCTTGAATTTATCTATCCAGGTTCAAACAGTTCAAATGAAACGGATTTAGTCCTCGGAAGTAATGAAGAATCAGAATCGGTGGTCATTGATACAGAATCTAGTGAGGAATCTGAAGAAGACGAATCTATTGAAACGGTCGAATCAGACGAAACAGAGGAGTCAAGTGAATCAGAGGCAGAAATATCTTCCGAGGTTACATCTGAAGAGAGTGATGCTGACATTCGTGAAATTCCTTCGAATGATCCAAATGTCATCAAAGCTTATGCCGCAGATTGGGAGCCAATCGGAACAACACAGTCGGGTACTCATGTAACAGACTACAATGATGGTAGCGCGGATCGTATCGAAATAAAACGTGCAGCATCACAAGCAACAGGTGTTCCTGAAGATGATATAGTGGAATACTGGGTTGGAAATGCTGGCGAACAGCGTGTAACTGCGACCATAATGCAAGTTTCAACTGGAAAGTATTTCAAAACATATTTAACTTGGAATGATGGAAAAGGTTGGCAAGTCACACGTTATGATGAAATTAGAACGGTTGTTCAATAAGAAAAAAAGCGTTAAGCCTGTGAGCTTAACGCTTTTTTCATTGTATTAATTCTCTATTTCGTAACGTACTTCCATTTCTTTCATTTCAGTAAAACTAACTTGATCCAATGTTTTTGCTGCTAAAAACATGTTGAAATCATCGCGCGCCTCATGGTCTGCGGCATCCCAAATTGCAAAATCTGCTTCCGTTTGCTCGTCCCATGCCAAATCATCTTGAAAGAGTACCATGCCTTCGCGCCACTCTTTGTATGCTTCATAAACCATTGTATTCATAAAATCCTCCATCATTAACGAATGATATATACCATTTCATTTTCTTTTTCCTCTAAATTTGTCTGACCGCGTACGAAACCGGCGGACTCCAGTGTCTTTCTACCGAATAAATCACCTGTATTGACAACACAACGAATTTTATTGATGCCGGGCAGATTTTCAGCATACTGAATAAATTCTTGTAAGGCCTTTGTTCCATAGCCTTTGTTTTGTTGTTGCCAGTCAATCATAAAATAAGGAATAGCTACTGTATCATGCATCTGTAAAAAAGAAAATACCATAAAGCCTATCACTTTGTCGTTGACTGTAAGTGCTAATGGGACTCTATTTTCTGGATCCACGTAAGCCATAGCAATCTCTTCTGCAATCGTGGGAAGATTCTTTGCTTGCCAACCTTCCATTTGAAGGGCAAGCGTCTCTTGTAGGTTTTCAGCGGTTAAATTATTTAGTTGTACCACGATTCCCATCCTTTCGCATTTCTTCTTTCACTTATTATAATTGAGAAAAAAGGAAAAGTCAGTGGGAACATGCTAAAATGTGACTAAGGATAAAAGAAACGGAGGATACGTATGGGCCCAGCGATGCGTAGACAGGCAATACTGAAATATTTAACCCAATTGGATGCTGCAATCAGCGCCAGAAAAATGGCTGAGAAATTTGACGTCAGTCGTCAGGTGATAGTAGGAGATATAGCACTATTAAGAGCCGAAGGACATGATGTTTTATCAACTCCAAGGGGATATATATTACCAGCAAAAGCGGATGAAAAAAGTTTTTACGAAGGGAAAGTGGTTTGTTTACACACTCCTCAACAAGCAGAGGAAGAGTTACAAATAATCGTCGATAACGGTGGCCGTGTAATGGATGTCAGTGTGGAACATCCATATTATGGATTATTGACCGGAAAGCTACAAATAGCGACGCGTTATGATATTAAAGAATTTTTGAATCACGTCAAGAAGCATGAGGCAAAAATGCTTTCTTCGTTGACGGATGGTGTACATACGCATGTTATACATTGTCCAGACCAAGACACTTTTACGCGTATTAAGAACGAACTTCATCAACACGGTATTTTATACATTTGACATTTTTCGCAAAAAAAATATAATCATAAGGTAGGTGTCTTGACACCTCAGTTGACAGAATTGTGGAAAGGGTTGATTTAATTGAAAAGTAGGCAACGTACTAGAAAAATTACTATAGCGGCATTATTGATAGCCATTGGCATTCTTATCCCGATGATATCCCCATTAAAAATTATCTTGGAGCCGGCTTCGTTTACTTTAGCAAGCCACGTTTCAACTTTCATTGCGATGTTTATATCACCTTATGTTGCGATTGCAGTAGCAATTGGAACAGCATTTGGCTTCATGTTAGGCGGTTTTCCGATTGTCGTTACTTTAAGAGCAGCCAGTCATTTAATTTTTTCTTATTTTGGAGCGAAATATTTGGCAAAACATCCGAGTACGCTCGAGAATAGTAAAAGTAAATGGCTGTATAGTTTATTAATTGGCGTTCTTCATGCAGCTTGCGAAGTAGTCGTGGTGTCTATTTTTTATTTTGGTGGAAATCTCTCGACTGCTTATTACGATAAAGGGCTTTTACTGTCGGTAATGGGACTTGTAGGCGTAGGAACAGTCATCCACAGTATGGTTGATTTAGAATTAGCGCAGATTGTATGGCGCGCATTACCGGCTGGAGCTATTAAAACGAACTAAATCGGCCCCAGGTTGGATGAACCTTCCGTTTATTTAAAGTAGACTGGTCGTTATAGGAGGATGATTAAATGAAAAAATTACAGAAAAGACTCGTATTAATAACTGCTGCTGTAACATTCGGTACATTAGGATTACTGGTTCCAAACACTGTATCTGCTGACGAAAGTGGGATTGATACAACGGTAATCAATGAAAAATGGGGCAAGCCTACATTTGTATATGGTGGTGGCTTATCTGATGCCCAAATAGATACAACTGCAGATTTATTGGATATTGAAGTCAGGGATAACGTGAACAGCATGGCAGTTACCGGAGAGGATCTCGCGAGTTACTTGAACGAAGGAGCTGCTGATACCTCTGTCATGATTTCTTCTGTCTTAGTCCAGAAAGAAAACAGCGGCAAGGGTGTCGTTGTCGATATTAAGACGCCTGAAAATATTACTCAAATTACTGAAGAACAGTATACGAATGCTGCAATTACAGCTGGTGTAGCCGATGCAACAATCCTTGTTGCGAGTGTCAGCCGTGTAACTGGAGAAAGTGCCTTAACCGGAATTTATAAAGCATTTGACGCGAATGGTGAGAAATTAGATCAAGACCGCATGGAAGTTGCTCAGGAAGAATTAGAGACAACGAATGAGATTGCCCAGGAAAACGTTGGAGAAGAAGACTTCGATGCTAAGCGACTGGACCAAGCGATTATTGATATTAAACAAGAGTTATCTGAACTAAAGGAGCGTGCCGGTGAATTAGCGACACGTGAGGATATCGAGAAAATTATTAATGATGCCTTAGCGAAAAATAAATTGGAAGATTATGTAACGCAGGATCAATTCCAAAAGCTGCTTGATTTATTCGAAAAATACCAAAAAACATCAGCTATCGATTCTGCTGAAGTAAAACAACAGTTACAAGATTTATCCAAAAATGTCCAAAACAAAATTTCTGATTTCGTATCACAAGCAGAAGAAAGTGGTCTGATAGATCGTATCGGTAATTTCTTCAGCCAAATTTGGCAAGCCATTACAGGTCTGTTTAACTAAATAGATATTAAAAGACTGGAAAAGCCCTGTTATAGGGGCTTTTCCAGTCTTTTGATATATTCATTCTTTTAGAGTGCGTATATAAATGTCGCGAATTGGAGCATAAACGGAATCGTTAGGATTGAAAAAAGGGATGACAACACTACGATACGCGCGCCGTATTCATAATTACCTCCAAAGACACGGCCCAAAATGGCAGTATTGGCTGCGGCTGGTGCGACTGAGGCAATCGTCATAACAAGTTCAACTTCGCTGTTGTTAATGGGCAGAAGCTTGATGATGATAATAGCTAAAATAGGTGTAATCACTAGGCGCATCAACGAGGCTTTGTAAGAAGTTCTATTCGTAAAGATTGCTTTCAAATCACTATTTGCTAAGAAGCTCCCGATAATAATCATTGCCAAGGATGTATTTAAGGCAGCAATACTATCGACTGCTTTCCACATGAATGCGGGTAGAGGTAACGGGATAATATAAAGGATCAATCCGATTGTTGCACCAATCATACCTGGATTCGAGAAGACTTTGCGAATACTCATCGAACTACGATCGCCAGATATTAAAGCGCGCCCATATGTCCATTGCAAGATGTTGTTACACATAATGTAGGCTGACATGAAAAAAATTCCCTGAATCCCGATTAATGCTGTTACAATGGGAATGCCAAAAAAGCCGGAATTCGGAAAAGTTACCCCGTATTTTGCAGTCCGATCTTCTTTATCAAACACAAAATGATTCAGTAGAATCCGACTTGTAATAGTTAATAATGCAGCAATAATGGCCCATCCGAACAGTTTCAGCCGATCAAAATCGAACGCATCGTTAAATGAAGCGATCATGGATGCTGGCATCACGTACATCGACAGTAATGTTGAAATCTGTTTAGTTCCATCAGCGTCGAGTACTTTCCTTTTTATTAAGATGAAACCAAAAATAATTAAAGACAGCATTGTTAACATTTGCTGTAATAAGATAATAAACATAATTAGATGAAAGACTCCTCTCGTTTTAAACTAGACAAAATTTATCATATCACAAAAGGGACAAAACATTAATATTAGTTGGATTATGATGAATACTGAGAATTAATTAATAATTGAGGAAATTTAATAAAATTCAGTTATAATAGGTATACTTTACTGATAATAAGGGAGTTGACCAGAATGGATATCTTGCAAGAACAAATTAAATCATTGGCCGACCAAGCAAAAGAGATAAAAGAGAAGGCCTATGTTCCTTACTCACATTTCCCGGTTGGGGCAGCCATTTTATATAAAAGCGGCGAAGTTATTCAAGGTGTAAACGTGGAGAACGTATCTTTTGGCGCGACAAACTGTGCAGAACGTACAGCTTTATTTACAGGTATAACAAAAGGGTACGGCAAGCATGACGTTGCAGCAATTGCTGTGGCAGCCAATACAGAAGATTATATTATGCCATGTAGCATTTGTCGTCAGGTGATGGTTGAACTATGTGAGTATGATACACCCGTTTTTCTAACAAATGGAGCAGGCGACATCAAACGTTTGACTGTTGCCGATTTAGTGCCTTATGCATTTGATTCATTAAACAACTAAAAAAGAGAATATAGGAGAGGGGCTGGGAAAAAATTCCCAGCCCCTCTGTTTGATTTGAAGCGTTATATTTTCACTAGTAGGTATCCAAATGCTAAGAGCAACAAGAAGTGGATACTTGAAGCAATTATTCCTTGGTAATAACGTTTATTTATATTTGTACCACCCAGAGAAAGTGCGAAGCTAAGCGTATAGCTCATTAAGTACAAGAAGATAAAAATAAGAGCCGGAATCCCTAAAGCGAGCGGTGCGATTAACGATAAGATGAAGCATCCACCTAAGACAAAAAGTGAGAGTGCGTTCATACCGCCAAAATGTGTGAGCCAGAAGGCGAATGAATATTCTTCTTCAGATTGGTTTTTCTGAAAGATGAAAGAAATAAAGCCATAGAGATAGGCATATACAAAGAAGAAGAGACTCAACTTCATGAACCACTCAATCGCATTAAAAGAAAAAGACACGACCGGAAGAATAGAGATTGAAGCCAACGTTTGGTACGTTTGATCCCAAGTTGCAGCCACACGTGTTGCAGTTCCAGCAGCAAGAAGAGCAGAGAGAAGGATTGTCAAATAACCATACAGAGACGATCCGCTAAGAGAAAAATCCGTTTCTTGCGGATGCGTTACTTTCCGAGTGAGGTAGTGTAAATACTGAGAAAAAGTTGAAAAACTTTTTAGAAAGTTGAAGCGTTTTTCTTCTTTTCGAGATACGGGATTAAAGTTAATATTATATGTCTGGTTTTCTATTTCGGATGTTGTAGATTGTTCTTCAGTCACGTCCATTCCGCACATCGGACATTTTTTTGCATCCATTGGGATTGATTGGTTACAGAAATAGCATTGTTTCATATTAAAACCTGCTCCTTTACGATTTCATTCTTTCATAGCATAATCGAGATTTTATTTAAGCACAAGCAAAATTAGTATAACCCGAGCCAATTTTGAAAAAACATGATTCAGACGGTTACAAAATTTAAGTTGTATCCGATTAAAAAAGCTTGCAAAGTAAAAAATAATATGATAATATACTTTTTATGCGACGAGGCGACTTACGATCCAATTGGAATCGTAAATTGTTTAGCGGGACATTGTGTTCAATCACACCACAGGAAGTGTATGTTTGGTAACTTATTGCTGTGAACAAGACGTTACTCATGGTTTTCCATGCCGCGGAAAAAGAGTTGCTCCTTCATTGGAGTAACTCTTTTTTTTGTATTCAAATTTAATACCCTTAGAAAATGAAAGCTCTTTCACAAAAGGCATAAGATTGCTATAATGTACATAGATACGTTTGGGGGTGGCTATTATGAAACAGTTTCGGAACTATATAATTCTTTTGCTTACATTATTTCTATTTAGTTGTTCAAAGTCGCAAGAACTGAGTCAAGATGAGGCCGGCTTATCCACGGTCAACAACGCGTCTTTAGAAGAACGTGCGATGACCAATGATGAAATCGCAATAGAAAATGGTCTGGTTGGTGAAAAGGTTATAACCACGATAAACCTTGATTACGAAACACTCTATTTTGATGAGGCCAATCAACACGTAATAGAAACGATTAAAGAGGTTGATGCGTATATTGAATATTCGAACCAATCTTCTTATTCACCAGGCGCAATAATAGGAGGAGAAGCACGCCAATATCGCCGCATTGACTTCACAATCCGCGTTGCGAAAGAGCAAGTAACTGTACTTCTAGAATCTTTAGAAGGTATGGAAGCTGTGAAAATAGGTGAGCAAATTGGTTCTGAAGACGTAACTCAGACCTATCGCGATACAGAAACACGGATTAATGTTCTCAACCAAAAAGAGAAGCGATTAAATGAACTTATGGAAGAGGCAGAAACAATTGATCAAATCTTACAAATAGAAGACAACTTGAGCCAGACAATCGCTGAGCGTGAGATTCTACAATCGCAATTAGATGGTATCGATAATTTAATTGATTATACGACAGTTCATTTACATCTCGTTGAGCGGCAACGGGTTTCTAACGGAAGAAATGAAACGCTCCCTTTCTGGGGTAGAGCGAAAGAAGCGGTACTTGATTCCCTTTATAGTTTCTATTATTGGGTACAAGACGCAGCCATTTGGATTATTTATGCGCTCCCATTCATCGTAATTATCGTTGTCGTTGCGATACTTATTCGCTATGGCCGTAAAGTTGTTCTAGAGAAAAGAAAAAAAGATTAGAGAAAATGCACTCTCATATGGTTTAGAGAGTGCTATATTTGTTTGAAAATATGAACGTAATGTATAATTTAAAATGAGAACAGTTTGAATCAGGGAGGTCAAGTAATGACAAAAAAACGACTTTATATCATTTCATTAGATGCATTTGGAGATGCGGACTTGACGTTTGCCAGTACCTTGCCGAATTTCCGCAAGTTATTGGCCAGAAGTGCGCTTGTAACAGGAGTTCGAACTGTTTATCCATCTTTAACTTATATGGCTCACACCAGCATTGCGACGGGCATGTACCCGAATCAGCATGGAATCGTAAATAACACACGTTTGCAACCTGAGCGTGTTTCGGCAGACTGGTATTGGTATGAGAAAGATATAAAAACGCCAACGATTTTTCAAGTTGCCAAAAAAGCGGGCTATTCAATTAGTACGTTACTGTGGCCGGTAACAGGAAGAAGTAAAGCGATTGATTATAATTTAGCAGAGATATTTCCGAATCGGCCGTGGCAAAACCAAATCATGGTCTCGGGGTTTGCGTCGAGTCTGACCTATGCTCTGGATATGAATAAAAAATATAAGCACTTGAGAAATGGGATTCAACAACCCGAGTTAGATGATTTTATCACTGCTGTGGCGATTGATACGATTAAAAATAAAAAGCCGGACATGATGGCTATTCATCTCGTTGATTTAGATAGTACGCGTCATAAGTATGGGGTGAAGAGTACGCAAGCACGAGATGCCGTGGTCCGAATGGATAAACGGCTTGGTGAAATTCTTACTACCTTAAAAGAATGCGACATGATGGAGGATACTGTATTAGCTGTTCTTGGAGATCATTACCAAATTGATACCCATACTGTTATCCGTCCCAATCACTTATTTGTACAAAAAGGATGGATTCAAACAGATAAAAATAATCGGATTACCGATTGGAAAGTCATCTTGAAAGCAGCTGACGGTGCAGCTTATATTTACCGTAAAGATTCCAGTATAACCAATAAAATGATTCTGGATACATTGAAAGGGATCGATTCCCGCATCGACAAAATCTTTACCAAAGAGGAATTTAAATATGATGGTGTGGATGAGAATGCTGTTTTTATCTTAGAAGCGAAAGCCGGTTACTACTTTAAAGAGGATGTGTCTTATCCGTTCATGGAGAGTACCGATAAGACGCTAAGCGGCCGAACGTTAGCGAAAGCGACTCACGGATTCCATCCTGACAAACATAATTACAACACGATGCTGTTGCTATCCGGGCCGGGAATCAATACCAAAGCACGTCTGGAAGGAGCGCGACTCGTCGATGAGGGGCCAACGCTTCTTCATGCAATTGGACTCGCTTTTCCGGTCAAAACAGATGGACATATATTAAAAGAATTATTTCTGTAGCTCACTACGAAAGAGGACAACAGTATAAAATTGTTGTCTTATTTCTAATTATTAAATGAAAGCGAATCCAATCTAATGAAAGAAAAGTGAGGATAATATTTTTCAAAAAAAACGTTCGCATAGCCGTTATACATGGATTATTTAAAGTAAGAATGGTATTATAAAGAAGAGCAATTTCTAATAAAACATAATTATGGAAAAGTTCTATCGGAATATTTTGTGGAGGAGGATAACGTCAAATGGGAAGTTCGATTTTAGCTAACATCGAGAAAGAAATGTATTTATTTAATAATGGCCAACATTTTGAGAGTTACCGTTTCATGGGAAATAACCGTAGCTATGAACAAAATCAAGATGGATGGCGCTTCACTGTGTGGGCTCCCAATGCGAAGTCGGTTTCTTTAGTTGGAGATTTTTCTGACTGGGAGCAAGTACCCATGGAAAGTGTGGGTACAACGGGGGCGTGGTCGATTTTTTCTAAGGAAGCTGCGGTAGGTGACTGTTATAAATATTTAATCGAAACACAGGCCGGCGAAATGGTTTATAAAATTGATCCATATGCACGCGCTTATGAAGTGCCTCCAAAAGATGCGTCTATCGTTAAAGAGTTGCCTTCTAAAAAGTGGAAGGACAGCTTATGGTATGCAAACAAAAAACGCAAAACTATCTATAAAAAACCTCTCAATATTTACGAAGTTCATTTTGCATCCTGGCGTCGTCATCCTGACGGCAGTCAGTATACCTTTAAAGAACTCTCTGAAACCTTAATTCCTTATGTGAAAGAAATGGGCTATACGCATATTGAATTCATGCCGTTGATGGAACACCCCTTAGAAGCATCCTGGGGCTATCAAATAACGGGCTATTTTGCAATTGCAGCACGTTACGGCGACGTTACGGCATTCCGCGAATTTGTGGAAGAGGCGCACAAAAATGGAATCGGAATTATTTTGGATTGGGTTCCAGGGCACTTCTGCAAGAACGATTATGCCCTGCCATATTTTGATGGCACACCTACTTACGAATATGACGATCCAAATCGGGCAGTAAATAATCGTTGGGGAACAATGAACTTTGATTTAGGCAAAATGCAGGTTCATAGCTTCTTAATTTCCAATGCTATTTATTGGATGAAAGAATTTCATGTTGATGGAATCCGGGTCGATGCCGTATCGAATATGTTATATCTGGATTATGACGAGGGTCCTTGGACTCCAAACGAAGATGGGAGTAATCACAACCGTCAAGGTGTTGATTTCTTAAGGAAAATGAATACAGTTATTTTCTCACAAGATTCGGATATGTTAATGATTGCTGAAGAGAGTACGTCTTGGGCAGGTGTTACGAAACCTGTTGAAATGGACGGACTTGGATTTAACTACAAGTGGAACATGGGTTGGATGAATGATATTTTACGCTTCTTTGAAATGGATCCGTTGTATCGGAAAGACAACTTTAATTTGATTACATTTTCGTTCATGTATGCTTTTAATGAAAATTTTGTATTGCCGTTTTCGCATGATGAAGTTGTGCATGGTAAAAACTCACTGCTCGGTAGAATGCAAGGAGATCGCTACAATCAGTTTGCAGCATTGCGAACACTACAAGCGTATCAAATGGCACATCCCGGCAAGAAGTTGAATTTTATGGGTTATGAATTCGGGCAGTTTCTAGAGTGGCGCTTCTATGATGAACTCGAATGGGGCGTTCTTTATAGTAATGAATTTAACAAAGAGTATCAACATTTTATCAAGACGTTAAACCATTTGTATCGTAAGCAAAAAGCACTTCATGAAATTGATGAATCTTATACGGGAATCGAGATTATTGATGCAGATAACACAGAAGAAACAGTTTTATCATTTATCCGGAAGTCTGAGAAAGAACGTGATTTCTTAATTGTGGTTACTAATTTCACACCAGTAGAAAGACGAAATTTTGTGATTGGTGTTCCTTATAAAGGGACATACGAAGAATTATTGAATACAGAAATGTTAGAGTTTGGTGGAACGTGGACAACACCACAACCGGATATGAAATCAGTGAATCAACCTTATAAACAATTCGAGCATACAATCGAGTTGGTTGTCCCGGCAATGGGAACTGTATATATAAGGCCCAAAAGAATTTATGGCTTGAATAAAAACAAAAAAGCATAAAAGGAGGGGAAGGGAAGAGTTGATGATTCTTCCTGAGCATATGAAAAATGAAATGTTAGCAATGATTTTAGCAGGTGGACAAGGTACCCGGCTAGGTAAGTTAACTAGAGAAACGGCTAAACCGGCTGTCCCGTTTGGCGGACGTTACCGGATTATCGATTTTGTACTAAGTAACTGTGCAAACTCTGAGGTAAAGCAAGTAGGGGTTGTCACACAATACGAACCGCTTGAGTTGAATGATCATATCGGTAACGGTGAACCGTGGGGATTGAGCGGACATGGAAAAGGAGCAACCATTCTTCAGCCTTATACAAATGCGGATGGTGAAAAATATTTTGAAGGGACAGCGAATGCGATTACCCAAAATATTTCCTTTATCGATTCAAAAGATCCAGAATATGTGCTTGTTCTCTCAGGGGACCACATTTATAAAATGGACTATGATGCCATGTTACAGTCACACATCGAGAATGATGCAGACTTAACAGTTGGGGTTATTCCAGTCGATATTAAAGAAGCATCGCGTTTTGGAATTATGAATACAGATGATTCTGGCCGTATTATTGAATTCGACGAAAAACCCGCAGAGCCGAAGAGTAATTTAGCATCTATGGGGATTTACATTTTCAACTGGAAAAAATTGCGTAAGTATCTGGTTGAAGATAATAAAGAAACAAAAGGTATGATGGACTTTGGTCACGATGTTATTCCTGCATACTTGAATAATAAAGAGAACCTTTACGCTTATTCCTTTACAGGTTATTGGAAAGATGTCGGAACAATTGACAGCTTATGGGAAGCGAATATGGAGTTTTTGGATCCAAACCATAGCTTGAACATCCGTGATGACAACTGGCGTATTTACTCAAAAAACCCGATCGCGCCACCGCAATATATTTCTGAAAATGGAACTGTAAATAATGCAATGCTCGCAGACGGTTGCTATATCGACGGATCTGTTAATCACTCTATCATTTCTCAAAATGTTTCACTCGGTGAAAACAGTGTGGTCGAAGACAGTGTGATTATGGCCAATGTTAAAATCGGTGCGAATGTAACGATTAAATACGCCATCATCGGTGAGTACGCGAATATCCAGGATGGTACCGAGATTATCGGAGCACGCGATGATATTAAAGTAATCGGTTATCAAGAACAAGTAGGAGGAACAGACTATGAGAATGAATAAAATCACAGGAATTCTAAGCCTAACAGATCCAAGTACACGGGATATGCAACCATTAACGACACGTCGTCCGGTGGCAGCATTACCATTCGCAAGCCGTTACCGTGCGATTGACTTCCATCTATCAAATTTTAGTCACGCAGAAATGGATTCAGCAGCAATCTTTATCGGTGGGTCAGGACGCTCTATCTACGACCACATTAGAAGTGGAGCTGTTTGGAACTTAGAATCAACATTAAGTGGTGGGATTTTCACCTACTCCCAAACCTATATGAAACAACATACAGATGATCCACATTTTGGTGAAAATCATTTCTATGAAAATCAACGTGAATTCCTAACGAAATCCCGAGCAGAATATGTGATTGTCGGTGGAGGAAAGATTATTGGAACATTCGATTTTCTAGCTATGCGTGACTTCCACATGCAGCATGATGGTGATATTACAGTTCTCTATAAAAATATGCCGGTGGATGAAGTGAAAGGTCATGACTATGAAAAAGTCCTCCAATTCGATAGCAATCGTGATGTTTTAGAAATGCGGCCAAGTAGTGATTGTGATTTTACGGGTGAGACAGCTCCAATGAGCTTAAACTTCTACATGATGAATGTATCTAAGTTGATTGAAATAATTGACCGTGCAACTAAAGAAGGCATTCGAATGGATATTGATCGTCTGGTTGCCTATTATTCTAAATTTTATCAAGTGGATGCATATGAGCATACTGGACCGATTGTGAACTTTGATTCCATTAAATCGTATTACGAAGCCAATATGTCTCTTTTGAATAAAGATTTTTATGACGCTGTTTTCCATGGGGAAAGAAAAATTATTACAAAAGTTAAAAACGAAGCACCTACTTATTACTGTAGCGATGCAAAAGTGAAACGTTCACTCCTTGCAACAGGTAGTTATATCTCAGGAACAATCGAGAATTCGTTAATTTTCCGCAAAGTGAATGTCGGTAAAGATGCAGAAATCCGTGATTCAATCATTATGCAAGGTTCAAAAATCGGTGAAGGTGCAATTCTCGAGTATTGTATTCTGGACAAGAACGTTACGATTGAACCGGGTGTCATTCTGAAAGGTTCCATAGATAATTTAATCGTTATTGAGAAAAACAAGACCGTTACGGCTTAGAAACGAGGGAACTCATGAAGGTTTTATTTGCAGCAGCTGAAGCAGCACCTTTTATCAAGACAGGCGGACTCGGTGATGTAGCAGGTGCTTTACCAAAAGAATTAGTGAAGCAGGGGGTCGACATTCGTGTCGTCCTCCCGTTCTATAGCCAAATCGATACCAAGTACAAAGAGATGGCTGAAGATTTAGTGTATTTTTATATGCATGTAGGTCTTAAATGGGTTTATTGCGGTATAAAGACACTAGAACTTGCGGGTGTCACTTATTATTTTATAGATAATCAGGACTATTTTAATCGCAATGGCCTATATGGCGAATGGGATGATGGCGAGCGTTTCGGCTTTTTTTCCATGGCAATTATCGAAATGATGGAAAAAATCGGTTTTATTCCTGACGTCATCCATGTGAATGATTGGCAGACAGCGATGGTTCCAGCTCTTTTGGTAGATAAATACCACTGGGTTGAAGCATATAAAGGAATTCGCAAAGTTCTCACTATCCACAACATTCTCTTTCAAGGTATTTACCCTGAAAATATTCTGGGAGGAGTCTTTAATACAGGACACAGCATTTTCCATGAAGCCGGCGTAAAATACTATGAAAACGTGAATTTCTTAAAGGGCGGTATTAACTTTTCAGACGTTGTTACGACAGTAAGTCCCACATATGCAGAAGAAATTCAGACGCCTGCGTTTGGAGAAGGACTAGAAGGAACATTACGCTATAATTCTTGGAAAATTCGGGGAATTATCAACGGTATTGATTATGATATTAATAATCCGGAGTCGGACTCACGTCTTGACTACCATTATACTGCTGAGGATTTGAGTGGAAAGGTAGCTAATAAAAAAGCATTGCAGCAGCGCTTAGGACTCCCGGTAATGGCAGACGTTCCACTTATTGGCGCTGTAAGCCGCTTGACCGGTCAAAAAGGCTTTCACTTAATTGAAGAAAAAATACATGAACTAATGGCTACCAGAGATGTCCAAATTGTTATTTTAGGAACAGGGGACGCTGAATTTGAAAATGCATTCCGTAATATGGAGCAGATGTATCCGGATAAATGCCGGGCAATCATTGATTTTGATGTAACCTTAGCGCAGCACATTTACGCAGGGTCAGACATGTTCTTGATGCCTTCAGCATTTGAACCATGTGGACTTTCACAAATGATCTCTATGCGCTATGGCACCATTCCGATTGTTCATGAAATTGGCGGATTGAAAGATACAGTTATCCCATATAATGAAATAACGGGCGAAGGTACCGGCTTTAGTTTTTGGGGCTTTAACAGCACCAACTTGTTGGCTACCATTAGTCGTGCTTTAGATGTTTATGAGGATCAGCCTGAAGAATGGCAACAGCTCATGTCTCAGGGAATGGACTCGGATTTTAGTTGGGCACAACCAGCTAAAGAGTACCTGTCAATTTACCAGTCACTTTTATAGAACAGCTGCTTGAAAATGAGGAGGATGTAAATGGAAGTTATGGATGTGAATCAGTTCAAGGAAAGATATGTAAAAAAGTTTGAGGAAATGTATGCCTTTGATTACAAAGAAGGATCAATACGAGAGCAGTTTTTGACGCTGGGTTATTTAATTAAGAATATGTATGCGCCGGAATGGCGTCAAACGTCTGATACGTATCTTGAAAACAAATCAAAACAAGTTTTCTACTTTTCGATGGAATTTTTGCCCGGAACGATGTTAAAGAGTAACCTTTTGAACCTGGGTTTATTAGACACTGTTTCAGATGGCCTTAAAGAATTAGGCCTTAATCTGGATGAAGTTGCGACTGGTGAAATGGATCCGGCGCTTGGTAATGGTGGTTTGGGTAGATTGGCTGCATGTTTCATGGACTCCATCGCCTCCAATGGTTTAGCTGGGCATGGAAATGGTATTCGTTATCAATATGGTCTGTTTAAGCAGAAATTTATTGATGGGAATCAAATCGAACTCCCAGAAAACTGGTTACGAAATGGTAATGTGTGGGAAGTAAGACGTGAGAATAAAGCTGTGACAGTGCGCTTCGGTGGGCATGTAACCTTAGATGAGGACGAGAATGGTGTCAAACGGCCAGAGTATCATAATACAATGAATATTTTAGCTGTTCCGTATGATACTGCTCAAGTAGGTTATGATAACGGTGTTGTGAACAATCTTCGTCTGTGGTCGGCCGAAATTCCTTATGGGGAAGAATATCTATACCCAACGGATGAAGCACGAGACCAAGTCAAGCAAATTACCGAATATCTCTATCCAGATGATTCTAATTATGAAGGAAGAATGTTGCGCTTGAAGCAAGAATACTTCTTCTCCTCAGCGGGTGTTCAGAGTATTATCCGGTATTACAAGAAAATGGATTTGGATTGGAGTTTCTTCCCGGATAAAATCGCAATGCATATCAATGATACGCATCCAACGCTTGTTATACCTGAACTCATGCGTATCTTGATGGATGAAGAAGGGTTGTCTTGGGAGCAAGCTTGGGAAATTACGAAAAAGACAGTCAGTTATACGAACCATACCATTCTTCAAGAGGCTTTGGAGCGCTGGCCAGTTGATATGATTGCACAACTACTACCGCGTATTTATCAGATTATCGTTGAAATCAACCGCCGTCATATCGAGAAGAAAATTCCTCTATACGGGGAAGATTTAACATATCGCACAGCTATCATTGATCACGGACAAATCCAGATGGCTAATTTGGCTATTATTGGAAGCCACAGCATTAACGGTGTAGCGAAACTGCATACGGATATTTTAATGAATCAAACACTCCATGACTTTTATCTCATGTACCCAAACAAATTTAACAACAAAACAAACGGTGTCACAATGAGGCGTTGGGTTCAAATATCTAATCCGGGACTGACTGCTTTGTTGGATGATGTCATCGGTACGAAATGGAAAAAAGCGCCAAATGAACTTGTTGTTTTGAAAGCATTTGCTAATGATAAAGATGTTTTGAAACGTCTAGATGAAGTAAAGCTGAACAATAAGAAAAAATTTGCGAAGTATGTACAAGAAGAGATGGGAATTACAATCGACCCGACTGCCATATTTGATGTTCAGATTAAACGTCTGCACGCATACAAACGTCAGTTGTTGAATGTTCTTCATATCTTGGACCGTTACAGCTTTATAAAAGAAAATCCAAATACAGACATTCCAAAACGCGTTTTCATTTTTGGTGCGAAAGCTGCTCCAAGTTATCACTACGCAAAACAAATCATCAAACTCATTAATGAAGTTGCAAACATGATTAACAACGATGATTCAATCAATGATTTAATTAAAGTTGTTTTTGTAGAAAACTATGGTGTCTCCTTAGCAGAATTAATTATTCCTGCTGCAGATATCAGTGAGCAAATTTCGCTTGCTGGTAAAGAAGCATCAGGAACAAGTAATATGAAGTTAATGGCAAACGGAGCCTTAACTCTTGCCACAATGGATGGTGCGACAGTAGAAATTCATGACTACGTTGGAAAAGACTACATTTACATTTTTGGTATGACGAATGATGAAGTTCAAACTTTAAATGAAAATCGGACATATCATTCCCGTCACTTGTATGAGACCAACCCAAGGATTAACAAAGTCTTGAATATGTTAGTCGATGGTTCGATTCCAAACACTGAAGAAATTGGGCAAGATATTTTCGACAGCCTTGTGAAATACAATGATGAATATTATTTACTTCAAGACTTTGACAGTTATATTGAAGCTCATAAACGAGCAGATACTGACTTCAAAGACCGAATGAAATGGAATAAGAAAGCGTTGATGAACATCGCCAATGCCGGACCGTTCTCAGCTGATTATACGATTCATCGCTATGCAGATGAAATCTGGAAGATGAAGCCCGGTGAAGAAAATATTTTATTACAACCTGAAGCGTAATAGGTTTAAAAAAGCAGAGAGTGGGAAAAAGGCGCTTAAATCCGAATCACTGGAACGAATAAGCACAGGGTGGCGCAAGCCATCCGCGCATTATTCGTGAAGTGGACGTCGGATTTGCCTTTTTGAGCACGTTTACGCCACTATTATTCGTTAAAAAGCAGAGCGGCTGGAAATTCCAGCCGTTCTGCTTTTTTATTGGCTATTATCTATACTGAATTAATCGGTTTTAAAGGCTAAAATATTTCTCGAGATAAATGGCAAGTCCGTCTTGATCATTCGTAAATTCCGTAATATCGTTGGCAATTTTTTTAAGAGTGGGAATTCCGTTGGTCATAACGACTCCATGACCAGCATAGTCAATCATTTCCATATCGTTATCTTCGTCACCAAAAGCTAAAATATTCTGGCGGTCGATGTTGTAGAAACGGGCGACTTCATCCACACCCAAAGCCTTTTGAATACCCGGTGCAACAATTTCCAAACAGGGCAGTTTACCGCCCCAAGTACGAATGGATAACTCATTGCCATATTTTTCAATAATGCGGGTTCGAACGATTTCTTGTTTATCCTCGTCCATGAATAGGCTCAATGCAGTCGGTCTCTCATCTAATTTTGTCTCCATTGAAATGAAAGTCGACTTCGTATTTTTGGGATAAAATTCACTGACTGGAATATCTTTATACGTCGCATAGAGCTGTTTCTTTCCTTCGACACTAATCCAATCCACACCTAATTCTTCTTGATAGTCTAGTAAGTCCATGACTAAGTCCAAGTCCAGCGTTTTATGGTAGAAATCTTTTTTGTCCGGGAAATGGCATAAAGCACCGTTAAAGTTTACCAAAGGAGAAGTAAGCTTTAAGGTATCATAGAATTCCTTGCTGTTACGATACGGTCTTCCCGTTGCAATCATAACAATATGGCCATCTTTTTGTATGCTTTCTAACGTAGAGATGGTCCGGGGTGTTAGCTGTGAGTGATCGTTTAAGGTTGTACCATCCAAATCAATTGCGATTAATTTTTGATTCATATTTCCAGGACCTCCCTATCTGAGTGTTGGCGGTTATTTCTCGATAATGTTACACTAAGTATACGAATAAATCTAGCATGAGTTACCAATCAAGGAGTGGATACCGTGATCGTCATTGAGAAAAAAGTAATTAATAATGTTCCTGTTATTGAAATGGTGGAGCAGGATGCCTTACATAAGAACCTTCCCTTAGCACTGTTTTTTCATGGTGTAACAAATCAAAAAGAACAGGGTTTGACAGTTGGCTATGAGTTAGCGAAAAAGGGATTTCGAACGGTTATTCCCGATGCTTATTTACATGGCGAAAGAATAGATGAACCTTATCACGGTCCCAAAGAAATGGCCTTTTGGCACATTGAAATGAAAACGATAGAAGAGTTACCGGAAATAGTCGATTACTATGTTTCACGCCAATTAGCTTCGCACAATTCGGTTACAGTTACCGGGCTTTCAATGGGAGCAATTGCTACGTGTATGGCTTTTGCTAAATATCCGTGGATTAAAGCGGCTGGATGCCTGATGGGTAATCCCGATCCTGTTTCATTTACAAAATGGTTGTTAACGTCACACTGGCGCGATTCAATTGAGGAAATGGCGAATGTAGATGAAGCGACGGTTGAAGTGGCCATGCGTCCGTTTTTACCACTCAGCCTGAAGGAAGCGCCGGAAAAAATAGCGGGTCGTCCTTTCTATATTTGGCACGGGAAAGAAGACCAAACGGTTCCGTTTGAGCAAATGGAACACTTTGTAACTGCGATTGCTGAACAGGATTATGCCCGGAATGTCCAAGTGACTTTTTCGGAAGGGAAAGGACATAAAGTCCCCTATGAAATTTTTGTTGAGATGGCAGAAACCTTAGAATCACCAAAATAAGGATAGCGTTGTCAGATACAGTGAATGTTGGTAAACTATTTATATTAAGTTTCGAAGGAGGTCTAAACGTGTCTGAATCAGAAATCACGTATACAAATGAAGAGTTAGAAGCAATTAAAGAGAACGTCCTTTCAGCGCTGGAACAAGTCATCGATCCAGAGTTGGGTATTGATATTGTTAACCTGGGTTTAATATACGAAGTGTTATTAGAAAAAAATGGCTATTGTCAAATCAATATGACGTTGACAACGATGGGCTGTCCTTTAGCTGATGTTATCCATGATGAGGTACATCGTGCTTTAAAAACAGTCTCTGAAGTTAAAGAGGTCAATATCAAATTGGTCTGGTACCCAGCTTGGTCAACAGAAAGAATGTCACGTTATGCACGCATTGCATTGGGAATACGCTAGATTAAAGGTATGGATAAAGCGAACCAGCAAAAGTTAGCGTGTATCGGCCTCATCTTGTTGACGCTGGGATGGTTGTGGCTGATAGTCAGAAGTTCAGGAGATACAGTAATGAATCAAGAAACACGAATGATTCATATTTCTCCGCAAAACGAATTAAATAAAGAAGATAAGTAAAGAATCTAGTGGGCGATAGTATTATTTGTAATGCTGTCGCTTTCATTATTGAAAAAAGTACGATAAAATTAAAGATGAATCATCCGTTTTGTACAATTTAACGTAAGGGGGTGATATATGTGATAGAGTCTTTGTTTTTGGTTGTTGGTTTTATGAGTTTAGTGCTCTTGTTATTTACTAACCGTTTTATGCTCTTTGGTATTACTGCAGTGGCCAGCTTCTTCGGTTATTTCATGCTGATGGATAGCGGAACTTTGTTGACTTTCGTGCTCTTTTTAATTGGGATATTATTGCTGATTGCTGAAGTATTTATTCCAGATTTTGGATTAATTGGAATAATTGGTATCGGAATGATTGGGTTTGGGTACTTTTCTAACCGAACAGATTTATGGGGTAGTGTGATGGACCTTTCTTTAGCTCTAATCATTGCCGTGGTGACAGCTTACATTCTTTTGAGAAAAGGGTATCGGTTCGTTCCGGGTCAAAAATTGATTCTTGCATCGTCGTTGCAAGGTCAAAGAGGCTACTCAACTGGAAAGAATTACCAAGAATACCTGCTTCAACGGGGGCATGCCGTAACTGTTTTGCGTCCGGCAGGAAAAGCTGAGGTAAACGGGACAATACTTGATGTGGTGAGTGACGGGAAAGTCATTCCAGAAGGTACAGTGATAGAAGTAGTCAAAGTTGAAGGAATTAAAATTATAGTGAGGGAGTTGACTTAATATGCCAGAAGGATTAATCGGTTTAATTATTATTGCAGTTTTAGTCATTCTTGTTTTATCTTTGTTTTTCCGTTTTGTACCAGTCGGATTATGGATTACAGCGTACTTCTCTGGAGTAAAACTGAGAATTTCAGATTTAATCGGAATGCGTTTAAGAAGAGTTGCACCAAGTATGATTGTGCAACCTATGATTAAAGCAACAAAAGCTGGATTGGACATTAATATCAGCGAATTGGAGGCACATTATTTGGCAGGTGGAGACATTAACCAAGTAATCGATGCTTTAATTGCGGCGCAACGTGCGAATATCGACCTAGAATTTGAACAAGCAGCTGCAATCGACTTAGCGGGTCGTAACGTATTTGAAGCTGTTCAAGTTAGTGTAAATCCTAAAGTTATTGAAACGCCTATTATCGCTGGGGTTGCGATGAACGGTATCGAAGTGAAGGCGAAGGCGAAAGTAACGGTAAGAGCAAACATCGAACGTCTTGTTGGTGGGGCTGGTGAAGAAACCATTATTGCCCGTGTAGGTGAAGGGATTGTTACAACAGTAGGTTCTGCTAAGGCACACTCGCAAGTACTAGAAAATCCAGACTCTATTTCCCAAACTATTTTGCGTAAAGGGTTGGATTCAGGAACAGCTTTTGAAATTCTATCCATTGATATTGCCGATGTCGATGTGGGTCGTAACGTTGGTGCTAAACTGCAAGCTGAACAGGCTGAGGCTGACAAACGTGTGGCACAAGCTAAAGCAGAAGAAAAACGCTCATTGGCAGTTGCTGAAGAGCAAGAGATGATTGCTGAAGTTCAACGTCAAAGAGCCAAAGTTGTTGAGGCCGAAGCACAAGTACCACTAGCTATGGCAGAAGCTTTAAGAAGCGGGAACGTTGGCGTGATGGATTATTACCGTATGAAAAATATAACAGCAGACACGGATATGAGAAACTCACTATCGAACAATAAAGATAGAAGTGATTCCTAATGACTCCGTTCTTGATTCCCTATTTTTTTAATCTTGTTATCTTCGTATTTATCCTGGTTATTTGGATAACATTCATACGAAATTTAATTCGTACTTTTCGTCAAGATCAACGCGGCAAAACGTCTTCGTCACGGTCACAGCATACCCAACGTAATCAGTGGGACAAAGCGCATACCCAGACGGTCAGACAGGTTCATGTTGACAATGCGACACGAAGTAGAAGAAATAGTCAATCACAGCAACCTAAAACTCAAACGTGGCAAGATTTACTCAAGCAAGATCCGAAAGAGCTTTATCAGTTATTAAGAGAGAACATGCCGGATTCTTACGAGAGCGAGATAAAAGCCATTTTCAATTCGCAACGCCCGATGATGGAATTAGTTAAATTTTTACGTCGGAAAGATGTATGGCCCGTCCTTCAATCTCTTCCCGAACGACTAAATTCATCACGAAGCACACAAAAGCCACTGGTTAAGCAAAAAGTTGCCAAAACAGTGCCAGTAGCTGTTCAGCAAAACGATGATGATTATGATGAGATGTTTGTTCAAATGGATGGAGATGCGAATTATTTAAGCCAAGAAGTCGATGCTTTTGTGTCAGAGTATGATGAGTTTGCAGACTACTTTAGCAGCTTGCTTCAAGATATTCCGACTTCTGCTCCTGAAGTGCGGGCAACACGCCACCATCGAAATAAAGACAATGCGAATATTGACCAGAAAATAAATCGTGAATGGCTACGCGATGCAGTTATCGCATCAATGATATTAGAAAGACCAGATATTTAAGGATGAGAGGCGGAATGACATGATTCGCTTAACCGGCGTCAATACGCTAGTTTTTTTAGATGAACTAGAAAATAGTACAAAGAGACAATGGGAATATTTCCAAGTATTAGCTGAAATAGGTGTTCCATTTGTTGAAGTACGAAGAGAATATTTCCGTGATTTCAAAGTGGAATTGCAAGAAACAAATAAAGAAGCTGCTAATTCAGGTTTAGCACTCCTTTATTCAATCCCATCCAGTCTATTTATTAATAAAGGTGTCAATCCAGAATTAGGCCTCTATTTTGAAGAAGCCAAAGCTATGGGTGCCATCCAAGTCAAGTTGACGATGGGAAGCTATGAGACGTTTGCTGACGACATGGTTTCCACTGTTAAGTCCACTCTTGCAAAGTATCCGGATATTCGCCTAAGCATTGAAAATGATCAATCCAGTGAAGGGGGCAGTCCGGAAGCGTTAGAACGATTCATGGAGACAGCCTTACAGTCCGGGCTTAAGTTAGGTATGACTTTTGATACGGGTAATTTTATATATATCGGTGTGGACCCGCTTGAAGCGGCAAAACAACTCAGCAAGTATGTTAATTATATCCATATTAAAAATGTCTCTTCTTCTGAAGATGGTATCGCACTGTCTTTATTCGAGAAGGGTGATATTCCGATTAAGCAAGTATTGGAAACACTAGACAATGAAGAACGGATTATCGCTGCGATTGAGTATCCATGTGGAGAAAAAGAACAGGCACTGTCTATTCTAAAACAAGAATATCGTCGGATTACTCGATAAAATTAGGAAGGCTCAGAATTAGTTCTGAGTCTTTTTTAATTTTATAAGGTTTCCCAAGTGTGCTATACTGAGGAACGACAAGTTTTTTATGAAAGGAAGCAATAATGTGACTGAACCAGCAATTACATACAAATTAATTAAAGAAGAAAAAAACACAGGTGCACGTTTGGGAGAAATCACGACACCCCACGGCACGTTCCAGACCCCTATGTTTATGCCTGTTGGTACCTTGGCAACTGTTAAAACAATGGCACCCGAAGATTTAAAAGTGATGGGTTCTCAAATTATCTTGAGTAACACGTATCATCTTTGGTTGCGTCCAGGAGCTGAATTAGTAGAAGAAGCCGGCGGATTGCACAAGTTTATGAACTGGGATAGAGGTATTTTAACGGACTCTGGTGGTTTCCAAGTATTCTCATTAGCGGAAAACCGCAAAATCACTGAAGAAGGTGTCCATTTCCGTAACCACCTTAATGGATCTAAAATGTTCTTATCACCAGAAAAAGCAATTGACATTCAAAACAAACTGGGTGCTGATATCATCATGAGTTTTGATGAGTGTCCCCCGTTTGACGAAAGCTATGATTACATTAAGAATTCAGTTGCCAGAACTTCTCGCTGGGCTGAACGTGGCCTAAAAGCACATGCAAAAGCTGATAAGCAAGGGTTATTTGGTATTGTTCAAGGTGCTGGATATAAAGATCTACGCCTACAAAGTGCTAAAGACCTCGTATCAATGGACTTCCCAGGATACTCTATTGGTGGATTGTCTGTAGGTGAGACGAAAGAAGAAATGAATGCAGTTCTTGACTATATCACACCAGTTATTCCTTCCAATAAGCCACGTTATTTAATGGGTGTTGGAGCACCGGATTCGTTGATAGATGGTGTTATCCGTGGTATTGATATGTTTGACTGTGTGTTACCAACGCGTATTGCACGTAATGGTACATGTATGACAAGTGCTGGCCGGTTGGTTGTTAAAAACGCGAAATTCGAACGTGACTTCCGTCCAATTGACGAAAAATGCGATTGTTATACATGTAAAAACTATACGCGTGCTTATATTCGCCACTTGATTAAAGCCGATGAATTATTTGGATTGCGTTTGACGACATACCATAATCTATACTTCCTACATAACTTAATGAACAATGTTAGACAAGCGATTATGGATGACAATTTATTGGAATTCCGTGAAGCTTTTGTAGAAGAATATGGATATAACAAAGAAAATGCTAAACTGTTTTAGATAGTTGTGGTATGATTTAAATACGACAAAAAAACGCTTTAATATGGAGGAAAAGTACCTATGGATACACTAGTAATGATAGCTTTTTACGCTTTGTTATTTGGAGTGATGTATTTCTTAATGATTCGTCCACAAAAGAAACAAGCTAAAAAAGCACAGGATATGTTAAGTCAAATGAAACCAGGTGACCACGTAGTAACAATCGGTGGATTAAATGGTGTCATTGATGAAATTAATGCAACTGATAATACAATTACTTTGGATTGTGAAGGCATTTTCTTAACGTTTGAGAAAAGAGCAATTGCTAAAATCAAACAAACGACACCAATCGCACCCGAAGAAACTGTAGTTTTAGAAGAGAGTACAGAGGATCTACCTGAATAATAATATTTAGGCAATGTGATGGAGTGAAAGTGGATGGCCGAAGAATCGAAAGATTTCTATGAGGAGTTGCTTCCATGGTTTGAATTAAAGGTATCTGAATTTTCTGTAGAGGGTTATCCGAATATTGAGGTCAGAGATATTTATCTTTGTTTCAAGAATTTTGTGTGGAAGCACACAGTGCCGGAACACTATTACCAACGCGTATTCGATATCGTCAGATTCAATGTGAATCAATATTTTGATTTCAAATCACTAGAAGCGCAAGTTTATCAAGTATCTTCGTTAGACGATATTAATTTTGATGAATTTTTATAAAAAACACGAAACGATAAGGAGTCATCCTTACGTTTCGTGTTTTTTCGATTTTAATGACCTCTAAACAACCTTGAAATATCTGTTTTTAGAGTCTGTTTGTACTATATTTGCACGTAATGTTAAGTTATTCACAAGTAGAAAGAAAGATGAAAACCGTGCTGATAATAAAATGAAAACGTGCCCAAAGCATTTAATGAGTATTATGTGAATGTAATCACAATAGAGCATTTACTTATTTTACACCCCGGGGTACAATTTACTTGTGAAATGATTACCAAACATTTAGGAGAGATAATTATGACTACAACAGTTGAAGAGAAGATTCAGACTGCAGAGCAGGAAATTTCAATATTAGCCGCAAAAGGTAAAAAAGCTTTGGCAGTAATGGAAGACTTTAATCAAGAACAAGTGGATCATATTGTACATCAAATGGCTATTGCTGCTTTGGATCACCATATGGAATTAGCAAAGATGGCGGTTGAAGAAACAGGTCGCGGTGTATATGAAGATAAATGTATGAAAAATATTTATGCCTCTGAAAATATCTGGCATGCAATCAAAAAAAATAAAACAGTGGGTATTATTGAAGATAATGACGTTGACCAATTAGTACGTATTGCAGCACCACTAGGTGTAATTGCTGGTATCGTACCGACAACGAATCCAACATCTACAACGATATTCAAATCCTTAATCAGCATGAAAACAAGAAACCCTATTGTTTTCTCATTCCATCCGAGCGCAGAGAAATGTTCAGTCCGTACAGCTGAAATCTTGTATGAAGCAGCAATTAAAGCAGGAGCACCAGAAGGTTGTATCCAATGGGTAGAAGGCGTTTCAATGGAAAAAACGGGCTTACTTCTAAATCATCCGGATATAGCTTGTGTACTTGCAACCGGTGGATCAGCAATGGTTAAAGCCGCGTATTCAACAGGAAAACCTGCACTAGGGGTTGGACCAGGTAACGTTCCAGCTTATATCGAAAAATCAGCAAATATTAAAAAAGCAGTGAATGACTTAGTTGTTTCAAAAACATTTGATAATGGTATGATTTGTGCTTCAGAACAAGCGGTTATCGCTGACAAAGAAATCTATGAAGAAGTAGTAGCGGAATTCAAAAAACGTAAAGTTTATTTTGTTAAAAAACAAGAATTAGCAAAACTTGAAAATGCAATGATGCGCGAAGATAAAACAGGTGTTAACAGTTCAATCGTGGGTATGCCTGCAATCGAAATTGCAAAATTAGCTGGTATTAAAGTGCCTGAAGATACAAAAATGCTAATTGCAGAAATCGACGGAGTTGGACCTGATTATCCACTTTCACGCGAAAAACTATCCCCAGTCTTGGCAATGTTGAAATCAGAATCTACTGAGCATGGCTTCCAATTATCAAAACAAATGCTAGACCTTGATGGATTGGGTCACTCAGCATCTATTCACACAAGACGTAAAGATTTAATTGAAGATTTTGGTAAAGAAATGAAAGCTTGTCGAATCTTGGTAAACTCACCATCTGCTCAAGGTGGGATCGGTGGTCTTTATAACCACAACATTCCTTCTCTAACGCTAGGGTGTGGATCTTATGGTCATAACTCCGTATCCGGTAACGTTTCTTCGTTCGATTTGCTAAACATCAAGACAATTGCTAAAAGGAGAAATAATATGCAATGGATTAAAGTTCCAGACCGTATCTACTTTGAAGAAAACTCAGTTCGTTATTTAAGAGATATGCGTGACATTGAGCGTGTGTTTATTGTATGTGATGATGGAATGATGAAACTTGGTTACGTGGATATTGTATTGGGACAACTGAAACAACGCAGCAATAAAATTGTTTACACAATTTTCTCAGACGTTGAACCAAACCCTTCTACGAAAACTGTTGAACGCGGAACTAAAAAAATGAGAGATTTCGAACCGGATACAATTATTGCAATCGGTGGGGGTTCTCCAATGGATGCTGCCAAAGCAATGTGGTTGTTCTATGAGCATCCAGAAAGCAGTTTCTTCGGAGCTAAACAAAAATACTTAGATATCCGTAAACGTACTTACAAAATCGAGCCAATGACGAAAGCTAAAATGGTAGCTATTCCGACAACATCTGGTACTGGATCTGAAGTAACACCATTTACTGTTATTACTGATAGTGAAACACATATCAAATATCCATTGGCAGATTATGCTTTAACACCTGACGTAGCAATTGTTGATGCACAATTCGTATACAGTGTTCCAAAAACTGTAACGGCTGATACAGGTATGGACGTATTGACACACGCGATTGAATCATATGTATCAGTACTGGCAAGTGACTATACGAAAGGTTTGAGCTTACAAGCTATTAAGTTAGTCTTTGAAAACCTACGTAATTCTTATGAATATGCAGATCAAGAATCACGTGAGAAAATCCATAATGCCTCTACAATTGCAGGTATGGCTTTCGCTAACGCATTCTTGGGAATATCCCACTCATTAGCACATAAAATTGGAGGACTATGGGATCAAGTTCATGGTCGTACGAACGCTATCCTATTACCACATATCGTTCGCTATAACGCGAAAGAACCAAGCAAGTTGGCAATGTGGGCGAAATACGAACACTTCCAAGCAGATGAAGACTACGCAACAATTGCTCGTTACATCGGTTTGAAAGGTGAAACAACAGAAGAATTAGTTGAAGCACTGGCTCAAGCAATCCATCAATTAGGTGAAGATGTTGGTATCAAGATGAGCTTGAAAGAACAAGGTGTTCCAGAAGAGTGGTTGAAACGTGATGGAGATAAGATTGCAGAATTAGCATTTGAAGATCAATGTACAACTGCTAATCCAAAACAACCGCTAATTTCAGAACTGAAAGAAGTTCTAACGTCAGCATACTATGGCAAAGAGCAAAAATAATAAGTACGATAGAAGGGCTTCAAGGGTCAAACCTTGAAGTCTTTTTTTTGCAGCATAGGCTTTTATAAGTTTCTGGGGGAACGTCATTCATTGTTTTTGCGGGTTCCGCGTGTTTTATTTAATCCATCGGCATATCGTATTCACGATTGATGAGGGGTTGCGGAAGTTGCCCCTTAACAATCGCAAGGAATTACTGAAGGGGCTGATGGACGAAACTGCCAATGTCGTGCAAATGTATTTTCAGAAAAAGCGGATAACTCCAGGTATCATTGCCGGATTACATACATTCGGTTCCCAGTTGGAGTTCAATCTGCGTGACCACATGATTGTGACCATGATAGGGTTAAGCGATAGCGGGGAATGGAAGAACTACGACTATATCCCGTATAAGCTCCTTCGTGTCCATCGGCAAAATGCGGTCTTGAAGCTGTTGCGGCGGACGGACGCTGACACCGGAAGAGAAGAAGGCGGCACAGCCCCTTCTACAATACACCAGCCGGTACATGAACTGCCCCCATGCTTCAGCTGCCAAAAATTCCAAGGCCAGATGGTCCTGAAATATGATCAAAGCGGTTCGGGCATCACCTATAATCATCGACACCTGAGAAGTAATGACTACAACTAAAGGAAAAACGCTGACTCAAACCGTTTTTTCGATTTGAGTCAGCGTTTTCTGATAAAAGTGACGACTCAAACTGATATTTTGATTTGAGTCAGCGTTTTCCGGTAAAAGTGACGACTCAAACTGATATTTTGATTTGAGTCAGCGTTTTCTGGTAAAAGTGACGACTCAAACTGGTTTTTCGATTTGAGTCAGCGTTTACCGGCTCTGAAAACTTCTATTTTAAAGTAAGATTAAAATTGAACTTTAGTTATTTAGTGCTATAATATAACTAAGTTTTAGGCGTGCCTAAAAAAGGAGGGAGTGCTAAATGACACCACAAAAAGAAGATTATCTGAAAGTTATTTTTGAGTTAGGCGGCGCTGATAATCTCATCACTAACAAAATGATTGGGACAGCACTCTCAGTGTCAGCTGCCTCGGTAACGGAGATGTCAGCAAAATTATTAAAGGATGAATATATCCTGCATATTCCCTATCAAGGTGTGAGGTTAAGTGATAAAGGTTTGATATATGCCAACAAGATTATAAGAAAGCACCGACTCTGGGAAGTTTTTTTGGAAAAGCATTTAGGATTTGGCTGGGAAGAAGTGCATGAATTGGCCGAAATGCTAGAGCATGTTTCACCGGATATATTGATTAACCGTCTGGAAGAATTCCTAGGCTATCCGAGTGTCGACCCGCACGGCAGTGTTATTCCAGACCGTGATGGGAAGCAAAAGAAAGTTTCTACGAAAACGCTGGATGAATTGACGGTCGGCAATAACTTTACCATTATGGAAGTTGTTGATGATACAGAATTTTTGACTTATTTAACAGATAAAAAGATTCAACTCCAGAACATATTTACTTTAATTGAAAAAGAAAGTGCAGATGGGTATTATCTTTTTTCGGATGAGGTTGGAAGAGTGTATCAAATCTCCAATCAAGACAGTCACAAAGTTAGGATTCATAGGGATCAGTAAAGAATTGAAAGGTGTTCAAAATGGATTACGGGATTTTGAAATTTAAAGAGCCGCAGAATAATATTCAAAGAAAAATAATTCATGTGGACATGGACGCCTTTTATGCTTCTGTTGAAATTCGTGATAATCCAGCATTAAAAAATAAGGCCGTCATTATTGCGCATGACCCGAGAACAAGAGGCGGAAGAGGGGTCGTCACGACAGCAAATTATGAAGCGAGAAAGTTTGGCGTACATTCAGCTATGAGTGCACAAGTTGCTTTAGATAAGTGTCCGCACGCAATTTTTATTTCACCGCGTATGAGTTACTATGCGGAGATATCGCAACAAATAAGAAATGTTTTTCGAAAGTATACAGACTTGATTGAACCATTATCGTTGGATGAAGCCTATCTTGACGTCACTGAAAATAAAATTAACTTGAACAGTGCGACTCTGATTGCGAGGGAAATTCAAAAAGATGTTTGGAATGAGGTGGGGCTGACCTGTTCCGCAGGTGTTTCTTACAATAAATTCTTAGCGAAGATCGCATCTGATATTAAAAAGCCTGGTGGACTGACTGTTATAACACCCGATGATGCCCAAGATTTTCTGTGGGAGCTGCCCATTCATAAGTTTTATGGAGTTGGCCAGAAAACAGCGGAAAAACTGGAACAACAGGAAATAACGAATGGCCGTGAACTCTATGAGTTATCTGCGAAGTTTCTAGTTGATGAGTTTGGTAAGATGGGATATCGCTTATATCAGCGTATTCGCGGGATTGATAATACGCCAGTTGCTGCCAATAGGGAACGAAAGTCAGTGGGGAAAGAAAGTACATTTGGTCCTTTTCTAGTTTCCGAGGAGCAGGTGATAGGTGCGTTGCGGGAATTAGCGGCCAGTGTTCATCGCAGCTTAGAAAAAAATAAAGTTCATGGGCGTATCGTAACCTTGAAAATTAGGTATGCAGATTTCGAAACAACAACACGTCAAAAGAGTTTTTCTTCATTTGTAGGTGGTGAACAGGATATTTTCTGGAAAGCACAAGAATTGTGGCTGGAACATGGCGAAATCGAGAGAGAAGTCCGATTATTGGGTATTACCCTCTCGCATTTAGCACCGCAGCACTATACAAATATCGAATTACCCTTGTGGAATAAAGATGAAAATGAGAGAAAGAAGTGAGAATATGTTAGAAACATTTAGTGGTTTTAATCCGGTTTTACAGGCATTCATCGCCGGTTTATTTACATGGGGATGTACGCTAGTCGGTTCATCCTTTGTATTTTTATTTAAAACGGTCAACCGAAAAGTTTTGGATGTAATGAGTGGCTTTGCTGCTGGTGTCATGATTGCAGCATCGTTTTGGTCACTGTTGGCGCCATCGATTACTTTTGCGGAAGAAAACGGTTATGGAGTGTGGGCGTTTGTCCCTGCAGCAATTGGTTTTTGTTCGGTGGAGTTTTCTTACGTTTGACTGATGCTATTATTCCTCACCTACACTTAGGGGAACCAATTGAAAATAGAGAAGGACCGACAACGGGAGCTTCTCGTAATGTCCTTTTATTCTTAGCAATTACGATTCATAATATTCCTGAAGGATTGGCTGTAGGGGTAGCATTTGGTGCCGCTGCTCACGGTTTGGCTGGCGGGAATACTTTAATGGGTGCAATTGGGTTAGCTTTAGGGATTGGTCTACAAAATATTCCAGAAGGATCTGCACTTTCGATGCCAATTCGTGCAGACGGCAGCAGTCGTTGGAAAGCTTTTAATCTTGGGCAATTATCAGCGATTGTAGAACCTATTTCAGCCGTAATCGGTGCATTGGCAGTTGTATCCATGCAAGCAATCTTACCATATGCATTAGCATTTGCAGCAGGGGCAATGATTTTCGTAGTCGTTGAAGAATTGATTCCTGAATCACAAACAAACGGGAACAGTGATATCGCAACGATGGGCTTGATGGTTGGATTTACCATTATGATGATTTTAGATGTGGCATTAGGCTAGAAAAGAAGATGAGGGGTCGGGAAAAATTTCCCGATCCCTCATCTTTATTTTTTATTCGTTAGGTTTGTAACAGCTTCAATAATCGCTGAGAGAATAGCGAAGCCAATTCCGACAATAGGGAAAATAATCCAAGCAGTCCCCCAAGCGCCATTCACGAAACCTTGGAACAGGTAAATCAAAGTAGCAATCGGAAAGACAATAGACGCGATGCGCTCCGTAATCGTATTTGAAAGGACATGTGCCCGTGTGTGTGATCCGATTGTTAATAATTTTTCATATGTATCGTTCTGAATGCCATAATATACGAATAGGAAGACGCCTACTGCAATGAACCCCATTAAAAACACAAGTCCAATAAGGTTTTCTTCAGTAAGTAAAGCAAAAGACAAAAGTAGGAAGATGGGACCTAATATACAAAACACGACACCCGCTGCAATAGCGTAACTTAACTTCGGTTTGAAAGCCAAGTATTGCTGATTAATCATGGTGTACGTTGCTTGATCCAAATGCAATACCTTTTTATCAAAGGGATAGTTTGATTCTTGCATACCAAAAACGATGAAAAGTCCAACTCCGATAGCGATGGTAATCAGCATTAATACGACACCGATTAATGTAATACTATCCTCTGATACCGCAGAAAAGAAGAATGAACGAATCGTTAATGTAAGAAATAAAAATGCAACTGAGATAATACACAGAAAAACGCCGGTTGCAATCGCGAGAGCATATTTTTGACGGTGGAAGAAATAGGCTTCCGCTTCATTTTTCGATAAAGATAAAACATTTGGATCATTTCTTTCTGATTCTTCAAAATCTAAGTTGTATGCTTCTATTATTTCGCTGATATCCCCAAACTCCGCCAATACTTGACCGATGGCTTCGTGTTCAGACAGCCCCTCAGTCACTAAATCATTGTATTTATCTTCCATGTTGGCAAGCATCTCATTTTTCAATTGTAACATTTCTCTTGATGGTGGTAATTTATTAAAAATTGATTCGACATAAGCATATATCGTACTCATTTCTCTCAGCTCCTCTTATATAAGATTAATAAATTTTTCGACGATAGTTGTTACCTCTGTCCATTCTAATTTCTTTTCTTCCAATATTGCTTTGCCGAGTGGTGTGAGGGTGTAATAGGTTCGTGGTTTACCAAAAGTTTCATTTGATGAATAAGCTTTTATACATTCTTTTTTCTCAAGCCGAGCAAATGCAGAGTACAACGTCGTTTCTTTCATCACGTACTTTCCTTCGGTTAAATCTTTAATCTTACTAGAAATATGATAACCATACGAATCGGATTCAGCCAAAATTGATAAAATGATTAAATCGTTAAAGCCGCGCATCACATCACTTGTAACCAAACTACTCACCTCTCTTTACTTCACCTGTCGTTGTAATTAGAGTGTAGCACGTTTACTACGACAGGTAAAGTAATAAATAAATATTATTGTTTGAGTTTCGTTGTTTTAATGGTACGATAAGAACAGAATATAACAGTTAAAAGAAACAGATGATACAGGAAGGAAGAGTGTAATGAAGATATCATGGCATGGACAATCTTGTGTACAGATAGTAACGAATGAAGGCAAAAAAATTATTATTGATCCTTTTATTACTGGAAATCCATTGAGTGATTTGGATGCTGATACAATTGAAAGCGATGTAATAATTGTGACGCACGGTCATTCCGACCATATTGGTGACACCGAAGCAATAGCTAAACGTACAAATGCCTTAATCATTTCCACTGTTGAAATAGCGGACTATTTCGCAGAGCGGGGTTTAGAAACGCATGGTATGCAACCGGGTGGCGGTTATCAGTTTGATTTTGGTTATATTAAGTTAACGCCTGCCATACATGGATCCACTTATTCAAGTGACGGAGTGGCTATAACATTAGGTATCGCAGCCGGGGTACTGTTGCATATAAATGAAAAAACAATCTATCATGCAGGCGATACCGCACTATTTTCGGATATGAAACTAATCGGTGAAACATTTCCAATTGATGTTGCCTTTTTACCTATTGGTGATAATTATACAATGGGACCCAAGGATGCAGCTCGAGCAGTGCAGTTCTTAAATCCGAAAGTAGCAGTACCTGTTCACTACAATACATTTCCTTTAATCGAGCAAAATCCTGAAGACTTTACATCTTTACTGAAAGACGGTCAGGGACTTGCTCTTAATGTGGGAGAGTCAATAAAAATATAGAATGATTATGATGTGTGAGGGATCTCAATGGCAACTAAACATGAACAAATAATTCAATATATTGAATCGATGCCGGTAGGCGAGAAACTTTCTGTTAGAACGATAGCCAAGAATATGGGTATGTCAGAGGGGACAGCGTATCGCGCCATTAAGGAAGCAGAAAATAATGGGTTGGTTTCGACGATTGAACGGGTCGGAACAATTAGAATTGAAAGAAAGAATAAAGGAAATATTGAAACACTATCCTTTGGGCAAATCTCGAATATTATTGAAGGTGATATTTTGGGTGGGCGTAAAGGGTTGGATAAAACGTTAAGTAAGTTTATCATTGGTGCGATGCAAAAAGATGCGATTGATCGCTATATCAGCCCAGGATCTTTAATGATTGTCGGGAACCGGAATGATATTCAGAGATATGCATTGGAAAATGGGGCCGCGGTATTAATTACCGGTGGTTTTGAAACAGATGATGAAATCCTTAAATTGGCTGACAAAGTGGAGATGCCTATTTTAAGAACGACTTATGATACTTTCACAGTCGCAACAATGATTAACCGAGCGATGACGGACCAATTAATCAAGAAAGAAATTATGCTTGTAGGTGACATTTATACGCGTTTAGAAGAGACACGTTACCTCAAAATAGACGATACCATTTTGGACTATCGTAAATTAAACGCAGAGAGCAAGCATTCACGTTTCCCGGTAGTGAATCATAATATGCGGTTAGTGGGTGTGATTACCGCGAAAGACACACTCGGAAAGGCCGATTCTATTACGATGGAGCGGGTGATGACCAAAGATCCAATTATCGCGAAAGAACATATGAGTGTGGCCAGTATTGCGCACCGTATGATTTGGGATGGCTATGAAGTAATGCCGGTCGTGAGAGATAACTTACAATTGTTGGGGATTATTTCCAGACAAGATGTCATGAAGGCAATGCAGCTGGCGCAACGTCAACCGCAAGTCGGCAATACGATTGAGGATCAAATTTTAGAGGGCTTGGAATTAGTTCATTCTTCGGTGGATGAAAAGGGAATGCCGTACTATCAATTCCAAGTTACGCCGCAAATGACGAATAATTTAGGGACTGTTTCTTTTGGCGTTTTGTGCGAAGTTATTTCAAGTGTTGGCAAAAAAGTTTTATTCCAATTTCAAAAAAGAAATGCTGTTATTGAGCAAATGGATGTGCATCATTTTAAAATGATACAAATTGATAGTATTATTGAGATCCGTACTTCCGTTTTTGAAGTAGGGCGCCGCTCATCCAAGTTGGATGTGGAGGTCTACCTCGAAAATTCGATTGTGGCCAAAGCAATCGTCGTTTGCCAAATGATGGAACGTACTTAGGAGGAGAGATTTTTTGATTACTGAATTATATGAAGAGATTTACGCAAAAATAGTGGAGAACGATACAATTATTATCCATCGTCATGTTCGTCCCGATCCGGATGCTCTGGGGTCGCAATTAGGACTAAAAGAACTTATTCAAAATCGTTTTCCTGAGAAAAAAGTATTTGCTGTCGGTGCAGATGTTGAGAGTCTGAACTTTATGGGTGTCATGGATGAAGTTGCTTCAGAACAATATGAAGAAGCGTTGGTCATTGTGACAGATACAGCGAATCGCCCACGAATAGATGACAAGCGCTATACAAAAGGGCAGACACTCATCAAAATTGACCATCATCCGAATGACGATGTATATGGAGATGTTAGCCTGGTAGATACGAATGCGAGTAGTTGTAGTGAGATTATTGCCGACTTCTCTGTCTATTTAGATAATCGTCTGCCTTTAACTGCTGAAGCTGCACGGTTATTGTATGGCGGGATTATCGGAGATACTGGTCGTTTTCTTTACCCAGCAACGACGGCGCATACAATGCGAATCGTTGCCAAATTAATGGAACATGATTTCTCTGCTTCCGAAATGGGACAACTCATGAACACAAATTCCAAGAAGGTTGCGAACTTATCCGGCTATGTCCTGCAAAATATTGAAGTGAATGATTTGGGTGTTGCTCATATCATTTTGACACAAGAAGTTCTTCAACAGTTTGATGCAGAAGACAGTGATACAGCGCCGGTCGTTTCATTACCGGGAACGATTGAGGGCATCATTTGTTGGGGGATATTTGTAGAACAAACAACAGGTACATTCCGTTGTCGTTTACGTTCCAAGGGTCCTGTAATTAATGAAGTGGCGAAACGCCATGGAGGCGGGGGTCATCCCTTGGCAAGCGGTGCTAATGCGGCCGATTACAGTGAGATTGAAGAAATTATTGCAGAATTCGATGAAGCGGTAATTGAATGGCAAAAAGAAAAATAAGCCAATAAAAAAAGAGCTCAAATTGAGCTCTTTTTTTATTGCTGACTGCGCACTCAAACTTAAAATCCATTTTGAGTGCGTGGGTTCAAGGTCAAATTGCGCACTCAAAGTGGAAATTCTTTCCGAGTGCGCAATTATTAAGAGCTATTTCTGCTCAAAAAAAGGCGAGACACAACGTCTCACCTCCAAAGTATTAGTCTTTTTTGTACTTGGTTGACCAGTTAAATTCAATCCAGTCAAAGTTGTCACGCGCCAATAAGTCATAACTTTCTTTAGGTCCCATTGAGCCACTTTCGTAATCGAAAATGTAGTTTTCTTCGTCATCCCACGCATTACGAATCTGGTCAATAAACCGCCATGATTGTTCGACTTCTTTCCAGTGTGTGAAGTTGGTCGGATCACCATTTAAAGAGTCCAACAGCAGACGCTCGTAAGCTTCTGGACTGTTCGCACTTGTTTGCTCATCAAGAATTTGATGCATCCGGATATTTTTCATTTCTGTTCCTTGACCGACACGTTTCGTATTTAAACGTAACGAGAAGCCTTCGAGTGGAGAAATATGAATGGTTAAAATATTCGGTTGGGCAACTTCTTCCACACCTTCAGTAGGGAAGAGGTTCATTGAAACGTGCTTAAATTGGATATGGATGTACGTATCTTTTTGAGACATACGCTTACCCGTTCTAATATAAAACGGAACGCCGGCCCAACGGAAGTTATCAACCATAATCTTACCAGCTACAAATGTTTCTGTATTTGATTCCGGATTAACATTTGGTTCATCCGTATAGCCAACTTGCTCGTTACCGGCAACATATTGGCCGCGGACAAAGTTATCTAACACATCTTGTTTATTTTCATACAAACGTAAAGAACGTAAGGCTTTAATTTTTTCATTACGAACATCATTACCATCTAATGATAAGGGTGGTTCCATGACTAAAAGGGCGACAATTTGAAGCACATGGTTTTGAACCATGTCACGCAAAGCACCTGTATGATCGTAATAATCGCCACGGTCCTCGACACCAACTGTTTCAGACAATGTAATTTGGACATTATCGATATACTTGTTGTTCCATAAAGCTTCGAAAATCATATTTGAAAAACGAACCGCAGAAATATTTTGAATCATTTCTTTACCTAAGTAATGATCGATTCGATAAATTTGATCCTCTGAGAATGAACGAGCAAGTTGTTCGTTTAATTCTGTAGCGGACTGTAAATCGTGTCCGAATGGTTTTTCGATAATAAGACGATTGAAACCATTATCAGTAATCAAATGATTGGATTTTAGCATATCTCCGATGACACCGAAAAATTGTGGTGCCATAGCCAAGTAAAAGATACGATTACCATTTATAGTGTATTTTTCATCTAATGTTTCAGAAAGTTTCTTCAACTCGACATAGTGTGCGGCATCATTGACGTTATGAGAAATATAGTAGAAGTGAGAAGTGAATTCTGTCAACTCTTCCTCGTTCTCAACTATATCTTTGACGGAATCTGCAACAACTTCACGGAAGTACGTGTCGGTCCACTCACGTCGTGCTGTACCGATGACAGCAAAGTTTTTTTGTATGTAACCTTTTTTAAATAATCGGAATAAAGATGGGTATAGTTTGCGGTGGGCTAGGTCCCCAGTTGCACCAAATATGGTGAACAAAGCGCTGATCTCGGTATTCATTAGAAACCTCCTCGATTTATTTGCAAATGTTCATTTATCTATTATACTATTATCATTTTTTAACTGCAACAGGTTTGTGCTATAATGGCATGTAACAACAAGAGAGACAAGAGGTGTACAATGAAATTCGAAGAACTAAATCTGAATCCTTTCATTCTAAAAGCAATAGATGATCTAGGATTCGTTGAGCCAACAGAGATTCAAAAGCAGATTATTCCTATTATCCAAGCGAATAAAAACGTTGTCGGTAAATCACAAACGGGTTCTGGAAAGAGCCACAGCTTTTTACTGCCATTATTAAATCAAGTGGATCCATCCAATCAAGAAACACAAATCGTTATTACGACGCCAAGTCGTGAGTTAGCAGAGCAGTTGTACCAAGTTGCAACGCAGCTAGTGACGTATTCACCTGACGAAATTCGTATTTCCAATTTTGTAGGGGGAACAGATAAACAACGTCAGATTAACAAACTATCGCAACAACAATCACACGTGGTTATTGGAACACCGGGTCGTATTTTGGATTTAGTGAATGAACAAGTACTAAAAATTCATACAACCAAAGCATTCGTAGTCGATGAAGCGGATATGACTTTAGACATGGGATTCTTGCATGATGTGGATCAAATTGCCGGACGGATGCCAAAACATTTACAAATGTTGGTATTCTCAGCAACGATTCCACAAAAACTACAACCGTTTTTGAAAAAGTATATGGAAAATCCTGAAATCATCAACTTGGAACCAAAACAAATTGTAGCAGCATCTATTTCTAATTACTTGTTAGCAACGAAGAGTGGAAATAAAATGGATGTTCTGGACCGTGCTTTGTCTATTGGTCAGCCATACTTTACACTTATTTTCGCTAACACGAAACAAAAAGTAGACGAAATCGCGCATGAATTGCGTGGCCGGAATTATGAAGTAGCCGTTTTGCACGGTGATATTCCAGCTCGTGAAAGAAAACGTATCATGAGACGTGTCCACAATATGGATTTCCAATACATGGTTGCAACTGATTTAGCAGCACGTGGTATCGATATTGAAGGTGTTTCGCACGTTATCAACTATGAAATTCCGAAAGACACAGAATTTTTTGTTCATAGAATTGGTCGTACGGGACGTAAGAATTTACCGGGAACAGCTATTACACTGTATGGTCCCGATGAATTAGAAAGTGTGGAAGCATTAGAGAAAGTTGGAATAAAATTCCAACCAGTCGTTATGAAAGACGGTGGATTTGTCGAAACAGATGACAGAAGAAACCGCGAAAAACGGAACTCTAAGAATGCCGCTGAAGTTGACCCACGTATCAAAGGAATGGTTAACAAAGCGAAGAAAAAAGTAAAACCTGGCTATAAACGCCGCCTGAATGAGCAAATTAAGCGACAAGTCAGAAAGAACAAAGGCTCAGATGGTAACCGTAAAAAACGTTAAACAAAACTGAAAGAGGTTGGGATTAATTGATCCCAACCTCTTTCTATCGTATGCAATTAGAGCCGCGTGACGTGCGTGATGATGCCTTTGTAATAGATATAGGCAGTAATACCAGCTATCAATGCAGTTTGAGCGGCCGGGTAAACACCAATTATGTTAAGAATCGACATAATGAGAGTAGGCATGAAAGAGGCAACTAAAACAAGCTTAAAGTTCTGAGCAAAAGGAAGACGGACTCGGAACAGAAGTGATAAAATGTTTACGAATAAAGCCATAATGACTAGCTGTAGAAGGCCATCAACCAGTCCAACTAAGAGGCTTACAATTACCATCGGAATGAGTGTCAGCGCACTTAGCGAGCCAAAATCAGTCATCATCGCCTTCAAAGAAACATCGGTAAGACCTTCTAATAAATCGTAAGATAAATCAAAATCGGTAGCAGGAGTTGCAACTTTCAACTGGGAATCACCCATTAGAAAGGATAAGGGAGCACGTTTAATTGCCCGTTCAATCGTCAAAGAATCCGGCGCGTTTTCGGCATAAATCACGAGGTTAGCGGTGTCGGTTTTTACTAAAACGGACTGTTCAAGCTGATCTGCAAGAACTAATTTTCCATTTTCAATCACTAATTCGGGAATGCGTTCTGAAATAATTTGCATGTCAATTGCAATAGTTTCCAAAGTTTGCAAACTTGCTTTCAAATAAGGTGCGCCTATAATCATTCCGAATAGGACGAAAACGATTGTGGCTTTCTTTTTGGCAAGGGTAGTGACCCGCCAAAGATTCTCCGGGAACATAAAGACATCCCAGATTAATTTAAATATGAAAATAATAATCACACTCTTCTCTAAAAAATATAAATATAGCTTAGCGAAAAATACAAAAAAACGCAATCAGACAATTTTTTCAAGCAATAACTTTGTATTCTTCGAATTCAAATGGTACCATTAAGCTATCAGAATTAAATACAACATTACTGGGAGGAATTTTTAATGGCTTTTACATTACCAGAATTACCATATGCACATGATGCTCTTGTTCCACATATCGACGAGGAGACAATGCATTTACACCATGGCAAACACCATGCAACTTACGTGAGTAACGCAAACGCAGCTTTGGAGAAACATCCAGAACTAGCAGATAAGACAGTTGAAGAACTACTTGCTGACTTAAACGCTGTTCCTGAAGATATTCGTACAGCAATCCGTAACAATGCTGGTGGACATGCTAACCACTCACTATTCTGGGAAATCCTTTCTCCAAATGGTGGTGGCGAACCAACAGGTGAAATTAAAGAAGCGATTGAATCTGCTTTCGGCAGCTTTGAAGATTTCAAATCACAATTCGCTACTGCAGCAACGGGTCGTTTCGGATCAGGTTGGGCATGGTTAGTTGTTAACGATGGTAAGGTAGAAATTACTTCTACTCCTAACCAAGATAGCCCACTATCTGAAGGGAAAACACCAGTATTAGGCTTAGATGTTTGGGAACACGCATATTACCTAAATTACAAAAACGTTCGTGCTGACTATATTGCAGCATTCTGGAACCTTGTAAACTGGGATGAAGTGAACAAACGTTTTGCAGCTGCAAAATAAGTTCATAACTGAATAGTAACAAATCAAAAAGAGGCGGATCAGTGATCCTGCCTCTTTTTCTTGTCGATTAAGTAAAGGATACATGCAGAAAACAGCGATGTAAAAATGCCAATAGTCAGATAAGGTGTACGGTATGAAAGTGTGATTCGATGCTCGCCGGAAGTGATGTCCGTGGCCAATAAGCCGTCCAGAACCGGGAAAGTATCAACTGCTTTACCGTCAATTTCGATTGTCCATCCTTCCGAATAAGGAATAGATAGCATAAATATATCGGTATTATCCGTGACTGTAATCCGCCCATCAATTTTCGTCTGGCTGAAGGAATCAATTACCATTTGCCGATTAGCCATTTCATTCATCAACGAATTGAATTGGGTGAGGTTGAAGCGATAGAGATTTAAATCGCGAATGGTCAGCATTTCTTCTAGTAATTCAAAAGAAAATTCAACGGACTGGTTAGCAGTTCCACTCGCAAGATTGAAGACTTGATCCGTTCGATACGATTTATAGTAAGGGAAGCTTTCGCCGTTCAATCTAAAGTGAGTGTTGTCTTCATCGATTCGAGAGTCAACGACCATATAGTACGGCGCATCGCTCTTTGTTAAGAATTGGAAATCAATATAGGCCGGCTTGTCTTTGTCTGCCTTGGTATAGGTTTTGTTAAGAGCAGCGTTTTCGTTCGGACTTATATTTTGCGTTACCACTGTTTGGATATTTTCGACTAGATAAAAAGGCTCTGCAAAGGTATTCCGCGATAACGCACGTAAAATTTTCTCTTGATTAGCGATTGGCTCATCATCAACTAAGACGACTGACTTCATCTTATTAGGAGCTGTGAAGCCTAAGGAGAAGGCATTCGTATTTTCATAAACACTTGTTCGAAATGTCTCGTTTATTTTTTGATAATGGACTAAATCTGGGCGAAAAGCATTCGGACGAATATGATAATTTTCACTATTTTTCGTAAATTCTTCAGACATGACGTTATTATCGCCATAATACTTGATTCCGAAAAATGCATCTGTGAATAATGTGCCGGTTGAGTAGGAAATAACAAAACTACTTTCAGGAAAACCAAGGCGTCCAAAAAGCGTAGGAACTTCCGTCTCAAAAGTCGAGCTAAAATGTGAGGCACTCGGATAATTTGCTTGAAAGCTATCATTTTTAGAGCGTTGAAAGGTTTTCTCGATTCGATAGAACTCATTTTCTTGCGGTCGAATCGGCTCTATGAAATCATCCAAAACCGTTTGGTAATTATTAAATGGAGCCATATCAACATAACCCAAACGCGCTAAATCGATTGTAGCGTTGGCGCTCATTTCAACTACCGCGATAGTAACCAACGTGTAAGGAAGCCAGCGATATTTCATATCTTTCAATAATAATAAGACCAGAACCAATACCAATAAGAGAGTGGTTACCAATACTTGGATTGGTTCAAGAAATGAGAAATCTTGCTCCAATACATACAGAGCACTCGCTGTTTGCAAAACGAGTAGCGTCACTGCGAACCACAAGGGAATCGCTTTTGATTTATTTAAGCTACGGAAACCATTCAGAATAAAAAAGAAACATACGACAAATGAAAAGCGATACGGGTACCAAGCCGGGTTCTGAAAAGCATGCCATACTTTATTTAAAATATCGACATTCATGGAAATAATGAAGATGCCGGTGATAATAAATGCAGTCGCTCTTTCTTTCCAGTGAAATTGACGATTGAAGAAATAATAAAGAAAACTAACCAAAGCAATCGTCCCGATAAAAATATTTGGAAGACCAGAAGGCAACTGATCAAAATCAAAGGCACCTAAATATGTTTTCGATAAGATATCTGGAAAGGAATACTTAAACTTCCAATCCAATATCTGACTCGTATGCGCTGCTTTGCCACCTAATAGAGAAACGAAGTTTGGTATTAAGGAAAATGCAGCCATCCCCCCGCCGAGCAAAGAATAGCCTGCAAATTTTAAAAAACGATTCCCGAAAAAGGCCCATTTCTGTTTTTTTGAATAATCTTTAGTCAGATTTTGTTTGGCTAATGCAAAGAAGAAATATAGAACAAGGAAAAGACAAATCATATAGGTAAGATAATATTGTGAGAATAATGCAAGGGCGAGCATGATACTATAAAAATAACCTTTTTTACCAGAAATAATGTTCTCCAGACCCAGGACAATGAGTGGCAAAAAAACGAGGCTGTCGAGCCACATGACATGTAATTGATTGACAATTGTATATCCCATCAATGCGTAAGAAAGTGAGAAAAGAGGGACTAATAAATTTGACCCCTCGAATTTTTTTATTAGTAAATACGCAAAAGAAAGACCAGAAGAAGCAATCTTAATGAGCATCAGCAACATAATACCTACTGGCAAGAAGCGCTGCGGCATAAGTAACATGAGCAGGTTGAAGGGACTGTTCAAATAATAAGACCAGAGACCAACCATTTCGCCCCCAATCCCTTTAGCAAAGGAATAAAATAAGGCTTGCGGTTCATGTAAGAGTGTATGGCGATAATAACTAAAAAAATCAACATACTGTTGAGCTAAGTCAATTGTTAGGAGCGTTTCTTTCCCAAAAGGATAGACGCCCATCGCGATATAGATAATCAACATGATAGTAAACGGTAAGGCAAATGATATGAGCAGTAATTGTTTCTTGCTATATTTTTTATTTTCGTCGGACACCATCAAACGTTCCTCCTCCATAGTTACACTACAGTATAAAATAACATAGTTAAGAAAGTTTTGCATTTACGAGTTGCCGTTGAATTGAAACATCTTTTTGATATAATAGGGTATTGAAATTGGAAGAAACAGGAGTGTGTCTATTGGATAAAAAGAATCGCGAGAGTAATAAGTTTAAGTCGCATATACCGTTTCGGTTGAACCTTCTGTTCTTTATTGTTTTTGTCCTTTTTTCTGCCATAATTGTCCGTCTGGGCTTTTTACAAATTATCAGGGGAGAAGAATTTGAAGCAATTGTCAGGAGAACTGAAACAACAACCATAACGCAAACAGTCCCTCGTGGTCTCATTTATGATCGAAATGGAAATGTACTGGTTGGGAACGAAGCGCAGCATTCTATCACATATACACGTGGTACCAATGACAGTGCCTCTTCAATGGCAGAAACGGCCGTTATCCTAGCAGATATGATTACTGTTGACACAGAAAATATTACGGAACGGGATCGTAAAGACTACTGGGCAGCCGGTAACCGTGAAGAACTTTTAGAACGTTTGACAGAGGAAGAAAAGCTGCTTTCTGGTGCCGAAGTTTATGAGGCGGAGTTAGCGAAGATTACAGCAGAAGACATTTCTTTTTCAGGGAAAGAACTAGTAGCCGCCGCTATCTTCAAAAGTATGAATAGTGCGACGTCTCTTACAACTGTAAACATCAAAAACGTTGACGTAACAGAGCAGGAATTGGCAGTCGTTTCAGAAAACTTAATGAATCTTAAGGGCGTAGAAGTTTCTAAAGACTGGACACGTGTTTATCCGAATGGCGAATTGTTAGCAACCATTTTTGGAGGGGTTACTTCTGAAAAAACGGGGATTCCAACCAATCTGGTTGAAACTTATTTAGCGATGGGTTATGCACGAAACGATCGCGTAGGAAATGCGTACCTCGAACAGCAATATGAAACAGTATTACGTGGAACAAAATCCCGTTATGATACGGTTACGAATCAAGAAGGCGATATTGTTGCGACAACACAGACCTACGAGGGTAAGTCCGGCGATAACTTAGTGTTGACAGTGGATATCAAGTTTCAAAAAGAAATCGAAAAAATTGCGACTGACTTTCTGAATAGCCGTCAGGATTTATGGAACGATCGTGTTTATATCGTAGCACTGGATCCGCGAAACGGTGACGTTATCGGGATGGCAGGCAAGAAGATCGATGTAACCACCGGAGAAATTAGTGATAGTGTTCATGGTGTCTTGAACGAGAACTTTATTGTTGGTTCAAGTATGAAGGGTGCTACGGTGTTAGCAGGATATATGTCAGGTGTTATTGATTTCAATAATAATGTTCTGGTTGATGAGCCGCTAACCTTTAAAGGCCCACTTACAAAAAAATCTCTTTTCAACCCTTCTGGACGTATTGCCGTGAATGATATCCAGGCATTGGAAAAATCTTCGAACACGTATATGATGAAAATCGCAATGATGATTGGTGGACAAAACAGTTATACCTATCTAGAAGAACTATCAATGAAGCGTGATTATACACTTGATGCATTGCGTGGCTATTATGCGCAATTTGGTTTGGGAGTCAGAACGGGGATTGATTTACCGTCTGAATCAACAGGTTTCCTAGGTGTTCCAAATGAATCGGGGCAAGTATTGGATGAGTCATTTGGACAGTTTGATAACTATACACCGATGCAATTAGCACAATATGCGGCTACAATAGCAAGTAAAGGTACGCGCTATGCACCGCGTTTAGTAAAAGAAATTCGTAGAACTGAAAGTGATGGTAGTTTAGGCAAGGTGGAGTTAGTGAAAGAACCATTGATCATGAATCAAGTTAATGTGGATCCAGAGGCATTCGAACGGGTACACAGAGGGTTTTGGGCTGTAACTCATGATGTAGGCAGCCGCTCTTATAACAACTTCGGCAATTACCCTGTTGGGGTTGCCGGTAAAACGGGTTCAGGAGAGTCTTTCTATCAAGGAGAAGTAAAAGAAATAATTAATGAAACGACAACCAATTCTACTTACGTAGCCTTTGCGCCCTATGAGAACCCGGAAATTGCCGTAGCGGTCATTGTACCGTATATTCGCAATGAATCCGTACTTCCGGCCGGAGACCTTGTAAAAGCGACCATGGATGCGTATTTTGGATTTAACTAAGAATAGAGTGAAATAGAGGGGCCGGGAGTAATTTCCCCGGCCCCTCTTGTTTTTATTGAATGGTAATGATAGAAATAATTTCTTGGTATGACATATTTTTTGACAGCTCATATAATCCAAATTGCATTCTGTTTGCTAAATTGTTTTCTTCAATATAAGTTTGGACTTCTTCTGGGTCTTCAATCAGACCGGTTAGGTGCAGGTTCTCGATAACGACTGAAGTTGGTTGTCCTTCTTGAACAACGAAAACGAATGCTTCAGAATCAACAGATTCCTCTTGAGAACTTTCAGACTCAAGCGACTCGGACTCCTGGGAGCTCGTATTTATTTCTTCTTCATCTTCGCTACTTGAAGAAAGTTCTGGTTTTGACTCAGACTCCTTCACTACAAGGGATTCTGCTGATTCTACAGATGACTCAACCGGCATTGGTTTTTCATCTGTGTTTTTTGTTCGAGCAAGTCCACTCACTTGAAAAACAGTCAGGAGTATAGCTGCAAGAAAGAATCCTAAAGCTAGAAAACGTAATTGATCTTTTTTCATGATGATTCCTTTCTCTTACTCACTTTTTAGAGAGTCTTGATGGTTATCGATTTCCAACTCAACGGTTGTTTCAGGCAAATTTAGTTGTTCTGCTATTTCATCAAAGGTTTTACCTTTTTCATATAGAGATAAAATTTGCTGTTTGGTTACGTCGCTCAGTTTTTTGATTGTTAACGGCTGTTCTTCTGTTTCTGTATTTCCTAATGCTTTTTCTAATTGGCTAACACGTGTTTTTAGAATGTGCATTTCTTCTGTCATTTGGAGTGTGAATTCTGCTATTTCTTTCATAACTCCATCATCTTCTTCCTTCACAAAAAATGAAAGCGCCAAAAGAATGATTGCTGCAACAAACAAGATGATGATAATTGGCCATAATTCCATATTTTCACCTCAATTCTGGATGATTAAACCACTCTTAATATTCTAATACGCTAAATAACTTTGTGCAACTGCAAGTTTCCCTTTTTTTTCCTGAGTAATGTGTGTATAATAGTAACAGTTGTGATTAAGCACTGGCTATTTAGCTCGGTAAATGATACAATGCAACGTGCAAGAAGAACTAGTATTCTTCAACTTTTCTATGTTTGGAGGTTAGAAAAATGAGACTTAACATTACTTTAGAATGTACGGAATGTAAAGAACGTAATTATCTTTCTAAGAAAAACAAACGTAACAACCCTGATCGTTTGGAATTGAAGAAATTTTGCCCACGTGAAAGAAAAGTTACTCTTCACCGTGAAGTTAAATAACAACAGGATCTCCTGTTGTTTTTTTAATAGGAAAAGAAAGGGGTTTCTTATTGAAAAATAAAAAAACCATGCGACATATCATGTTGGAAAAATTAAAGAAACTGTCACCTCATGATAGAGAGGTCTTCGATAGTAGCCTGTTAAAGCAGTTGACTGCGAGTGACTTATGGAGGAATAGCAATTCAATAGGAATCACTCTGGCTAATTTCCCTGAGATTGATACAAAACAAATTGTTGAACGTGCTTGGGCAGAAGGGAAACGAGTTTGTATCCCTTACAGTGGGGAAAACCGAAAGTTATCCTTCTATGCTTACACACCCGATACAAAGTTGGAACGAAGTCGTTTTGGTATTATGGAACCAGTAAACCGGACGACAGAAATACCTAAAAATGCGCTTGAGTTACTGATTATACCCGGACTGGTTTATAACCAGGAAGGTTACCGGATTGGCTTTGGTGGCGGTTATTATGACCGTTATCTTGCCGATTATTTAGGTAAAACCTGTGCCATCTTATACCCGTTTCAGTTGGATGAACAAATTGATGTATTAGTCGAATCTTTTGATGTTGCGATACAGAAATTGTTCATTGCTTCTAGATAAATTATAATAGAACCAATTAACGGGGAGGTTTCATTATGAAAAAAATAAATTTACGCCATTATTTTCGCAGTAACCAACCGCTAGTGACGTATCTTTTTTTAGGAATACAAATAGTTTTGTTTGTATTGATGTCGTTAGATGGTGGGAGTACTAATATTTATACGCTCATTAGATACGGAGCTAATTTCAGCCCGGCCGTCATCAGTGGTCAGTGGTGGCGTTTCATTACGCCTATTTTTCTACACATTGGTTTTACGCATATCTTAATGAACAGCATTACACTCTATTACTTAGGTAGCCAAATGGAATGGATATATGGCAGCGGGCGTTTCTTTCTTATTTATATTTTAGGTGGCTTGATGGGGAACGTCGTGAGTTTTGGGTTAACCGATGCGGTATCAGCAGGAGCGAGCACTTCCTTATTCGGTCTTTTTGCTGCAGCGGTAGCTTTGGGAAGAATTTATCCGCACAATCATACGCTTCGAAACATGGCGCAAGGGTTTATTGTGCTGATTATACTAAACTTTTTGACGGGCTTTGCTTCTTCGGGTATCGACAACTGGGGCCATATCGGTGGTGCAGTTGGTGGCGCTTTGTCGGCATATTTTATTAAAGTACCCGCATTATTTCCGGTACAAACAGGCACACGCGTTAAAGCCGCAATTGCCTATGTTGCTATTCTTGTTTTAATGATTGGCATCGGCTATTCACGATTTTAATAAGAGTATATAAGTTTTCAGGAGGTTGACAGAAAAAATGACTAAGAAAATTTTAGGTATCGACTTAGGTGGTACCTCAGTTAAATTTGCAATTTTAACGGAAAATGGTGAAATCCAACAAAAATGGAGTATTCGGACGAATATATTGGATGAAGGATCGCACATTGTACCGGATATTATCGAGTCTATCAAACATCGCATGGAGTTATATGAGATGACATCTGAGGACTTCTTAGGGATTGGAATGGGCTCTCCTGGAGCGGTTAACCGTGAAAACGGTACGGTCTTCGGTGCTTACAACTTGAATTGGAAGCAAACAATTGAAATTAAGCAAGCAATTGAGGCGGAAACAGGTCTCCCGTTCTTTATTGATAACGATGCAAACGTTGCTGCACTTGGTGAAAAATGGCAAGGAGCAGGAGCAGACGATGATAATGTTGTCTTTGTAACATTAGGGACCGGTGTTGGTGGAGGTGTTATTACGGACGGCAATTTGGTGCATGGTGTGGCAGAATCAGGTGGCGAATTGGGACATATTACAGTTGATCCTAAAGACGGATTCGATTGTACATGCGGTAAGAAGGGGTGTTTAGAAACCGTTGCTTCTGCAACTGGTGTCTTAAACTTAACGCGTAAGCTTTCTGAAGAGTATGCTGGTGATTCACAATTGAAAACAATGGTGGATGATGGTGCAGAGATTACATCGAAGCAAGTTTTCGATTTAGCAAAACAAGGCGATGATTTAGCAGAAATGGTAGTTGATGAGTTTTCATTTTATTTGGGCCTTGCCTGCAGCCATTTAGGGAATATTCTTAATCCGAAATTCATTGTCATCGGTGGCGGTGTTTCGAATGCAGGGGAGTTTTTATTGGAGAAAGTCCGCAAAAACTTCGCACAATTCACATTTCCGAATGTCCGTGAAACAACGAAGATTAAAATCGCTGAGCTAGGTAATGATGCGGGCGTTATTGGCGCAAGTTATCTGGTAAAAACAGGACTGTAAACGAAATTCAAGAAAAAACATAGATTATTACCTGATAATTGTGTAAAATTAAGAGGTAAGGTTTATGGAAGGATGGGAATCGATAGCTATGAATGGTTTTGATATTTTCTCACTTATTTTGTGGACAGGATTAATTATTTACGGTATTTTTTGGCTTTACCGTTTTATTGAAGGTAAAAGAGCCGCCAAAGTTTTGAAACCAGAAGAGTTCAAGCAGGATATGCGTAAAGTCCAAATCGTGGATATACGTGAATCTCCTGAATTTGAAGCTGGCCATGTTCTAGGGGCGCGAAATATTGCATTTTCGCAATTCAAAGAGCGTTACTTGGAATTACGTAAGGACCAACCGATTTATCTTTATGATCAACGAAATGTTCTTTCGGGTCGTGCTGCGGCAATTTTAAAGAAAAATGGTTATTCAAATATCTATGCCCTTAAGGGTGGTTATGATAATTGGGATGGCAAGATTAAAAAAGGTAGATAATTTATTAATGTGGGGCCGGGAAATAACTCCCGGTCCCTTTCCTATTAACGAATAATTGTGGCGTAAACGTGCTCAAAAAGGCAGATCCGCCATCCACTTTGTCATGGTTGTTGCTGCTTTAGCAGCTTACAAACATGATACACTTGGGCTTCAGCCCACAGTGCTCCTGGAATAAGCATAGGATGGCCTGCGTCCATCCTATGCTTATTCGTTCCAGTGTTTCGGATCTAAACGCTTTTTTTCCCCACTCTCGTATTTTTTATTTAACTCATAAAAGTAATAATATATGTGAATAAAAGTACAAACAAGGTCGTTTGATATGCTATAATTAGAAATGAAGTGAACACATTTATTTAAGTGAAGGAGTGCTATCATGAATCTTGAAGAAGTAATGAAAATTTTACAGGAGCAAATGAAAGTTGCTGTTTTTGCTACTGTTGACGAAGATAATAAACCGCATGCCCGTCACGCGCATATTGGAGTTGCGAACGAGCATGGTGTATTTTTTATGACTCACCCGCGTACGAATTTTTACTCTCAGTTGATGACGAATCAAAATGTCGCTATTACAGCTATGTCGGAAGATGGCTATCTTATTCAAGTAATCCGGATTGAGGGTAAAATTCGCCAAGTGGATAAGGCGATGTTAAAGGAATTACTAAAAGACAATCCTTATGTGAAACATGTCTATCCAGATGAGTCCGATCGCCAAGGAGCGCAAGTGTTCCAATTGTATCAAGGTGAAGGATTCTATCACAGTCTCACGCAAGGGCATCGCTATGTATTCAAAATTGATGCGGAATAAAAAAGAAAAAAACCAATTACCTTTTAACAATAGAGGTAATTGGTTTTATTTAGTTTATAGGTTAAAGAAAAGTGAATAGAGGACTGAGATGAACATACTGCCAACCATCGCAAAGACCATTAACCAGATAATGATTTTAGAAAATTTGCTCGCTTTGGAAGTAGTGTTTGTTTTTTTAGTCAAACTGATTCCCACCTTTAATAGATTTCAATACTTAGTCTACAGGAAATAACGAGAAATGTAAACATTTCAAGAGATTTCAAATCTGTTACTAATCTTTGCTTCCCATTTAACAGCTTTTTTGATAGGATTATCCTTAGAGTAGAATGTGTTTATCGTGAAGGGAGTATTAAATATGTCTAAACAACAAATAGGCGTTGTAGGTATGGCCGTAATGGGTAAAAACCTAGCCTTGAATATTGAAAGCAGAGGTTACTCTGTATCCATTTTTAACCGTACAGGTTCAAAAACAGAGGCAGTTATTAATGAAAATCCTGAAAAAAATCTCGTACCAACATATACCATTGAAGAGTTTGTAGATTCTTTAGAAAAACCAAGACGTATCCTCTTGATGGTTCAAGCAGGTGCTGCGACAGATATGACGATTCAATCCCTATTACCACATTTGGATGAAGGAGACGTTTTGATTGATGGTGGAAATACCTTCTACCAAGAAACAATCCGTCGTAACAAAGAATTAGAAAACTCTGGTGTTAACTTTATCGGAACGGGAGTTTCCGGTGGTGAAGAAGGTGCGCTGAAAGGACCTTCTATTATGCCAGGCGGACAAAAAGAAGCGTATGAATTAGTAGCACCTATTTTAGAAAAAATCGCTGCTAAAGCCGAAGATGGCACACCATGTGTTGCTTACATCGGGAACGATGGAGCAGGTCATTATGTAAAAATGGTCCACAACGGAATTGAGTACGGTGATATGCAGTTAATCGCTGAGTCTTATGACTTAATGCGTAACTTCTTAAAGATGAGTGTAGAAGAAATTGCTGCCGTATTTAAAGAGTGGAGCGAAGGCGAATTAGACAGTTATCTGATTGATATTACGACTGATATTTTAACGAAATATGATCCAGAAACAGGAAAGCCTATGGTCGATGTTATTTTGGACCGTGCAGGTAACAAAGGAACAGGAAAATGGACATCACAAAGTGCGCTTGATCTAGGTGTTCCGCTACCATTGATTACTGAGTCTGTATTTGCACGTTTTATTTCAGCTTTGAAGTCTGAGCGTGTTACAGCAAGCAAAATCTTACCGACTGTAGACGAAGTGCCTTCTGTAGATAAAGCGGAATTCTTAGAAAACATTCGCCAAGCATTGTTCTTCAGTAAAATCATGAGCTACGCACAAGGTTTCTCACAAATGCGTTTTGCAAGTGAAGAAAACAACTGGGATTTACAATATGGTGAAATTGCTAAGATTTGGCGCGCGGGATGTATCATCCGTGCACGTTTCCTACAAAATATTACTGATGCTTATAACAAAAATCCAGAGTTAGAAAACTTACTATTAGATAGTTACTTTACTGACATTACAAAGAACTATCACCAGTCTGTTCGTAAAGTTGTTGCAACTGCTGTCACAGCGGGTATTCCAATACCAACATTATCCTCAGCAATTGCTTACTTTGATTCCTACCGTGCAGAGACATTGCCAGCTAATATCATTCAAGCACAACGTGATTATTTCGGCGCTCATACTTATGAACGTACCGATAAAGAAGGCTCATACCATTTTGAATGGGATGAAGAAGTAGAAGTACCACAAGACTAACTACTGCCCTCAAAACAGCAGATGGCACTTGCCAACTGCTGTTTTTTGAGATGGATACAATTATGATACGCTTTTCATTGGAAATATGTTAGAATGAAAGCAGAATTTAATTATAAACGTATAATGTTTATTTAAGATGAAAAGGGAGACGTCTATGGAGAAAAAAGAGAACCAACGTATTTTAATCATTGAAGACGAAAAGAACCTTGCCCGTTTTATTGAATTGGAATTAAAGCATGAAGGCTATGAAACTGAGATTTGCTATAATGGGCGAACTGGTTTGGATGCAGCTTTGAATTCTGACTGGGATTTGATTCTTTTAGACTTAATGTTACCAGAGTTGAACGGTATTGAAGTTTGCCGTCGTTTGAGACCGGTTAAGAATGTACCTATCATTATTATGACTGCGAGAGATTCCGTTATTGACCGTGTATCCGGACTGGATCATGGTGCGGATGATTATATTGTAAAACCATTTGCAATTGAAGAATTATTGGCACGTATCCGGGCACTATTACGTCGTATCGATATCGAAGAAGAGCAACGTAAAGTGAAACAGACAACTGTGTCATACCGTGACTTAGTGATTGAGAAAGAAAATCGTATCGTTAAACGCGGAGAAGAGCAAATCGAACTTACAAAACGTGAGTATGAATTGTTGCTTATTTTAATGGAAAATATCAACGTTGTCTTATCACGTCAAGTACTCCTAAATAAAGTTTGGGGTTACAAATCAGAAGTTGAGACAAACGTAGTGGACGTTTATATTCGTTACTTACGTAATAAAATCGATGTTCCCGGGAAAGATAGTTATATTCAAACAGTTCGTGGTACAGGATACGTTATGCGTTCTTCGAACTAGAAACAATAGGTGAATTCTATGCCGAATAAAAGAAAAAACAGCCCCAAATCCATTCGTTGGAAATGGGGCTTTCGCTTAACATTAGCATTTTCGTTAGTAATCCTTCTACTATCTTCTGTTTTACTTGCAGGTTTTCGAAATCGTCTTTATGAAGAGGAAAGAAGAGAAGCGCAATCATTTCTTGAACAGATTACGAATACCTTTGAGCAAGTGGATACACGCTTGACACGCTCAAATGTGGAAAGTTTGATTGAGAAGATATCTGTCAGCACAACGACGCGTGGTGTTGTGAAGGTAGGAACTGTTCCCTATTTAGAAGACATGACCAAAAAAGGTATTGTGTTGCGGGTTTTTAACGGTGATGGTGAACTCTTGTATCAATCGCGCCAAAATAATACACCCTTTACGAGAAACTCAGGTTATTATTTCAATGAAACAAAGTTTAATAATCGGGAAGGTTTTGTCGGCGGAGATACGATTGTCAGCCCGAGTACTTCAGTATTAAGAGGCTATGTGCAAGTGTTCTTCCGGCTCTATACGTTCCATGATGTGATGGCCTCCGTTAATAAACGGGTGTTCTTTTCAATTTTAGTTGGTCTTGTCGTATCACTGATATTGGGATATGGGTTTGCACAGCTCTTTTTCAGACCGATTAAACAGATGGCTGATACAATGAATGAAATCACAGAAGATAATTTGTCTGAAACGCGTTTAAATGTCAATACAACACGCAAAGAGGATGAATTAACGGACCTGTCTATCCAAATCAATACCGTGTTAGACAAAATGGCTAAATACGTTACCCAACAAAAGCAGTTTGTTGAAGATGTTTCGCACGAATTGCGCACACCGACTGCAATAGTAGAAGGGCATTTGAAGCTTTTGAACCGTTGGGGTAAAGACGATCCGCAAGTTTTGGATGAGTCGTTAGCAGCTTCCCTGAATGAAATTACGCGAATGAAGACGCTTGTCCAGGAAATGTTAGATTTATCCAGAGCGGAGCAAGTGCAAGACCACTATCAATATGAAACAACAGAAATTAGAGCTGTTGTGACACAGATATTCCATAATTTCCAGATTCTCTATCCAGATTTCCATTTCTTCTTTGATGACGATTTGACGGAAGAGCGAACCGTTCGTATTTATCGGAACCATTTAGAGCAGATACTCGTTATTTTACTGGATAATGCTGTCAAATATTCCACTGAACGGAAAGAAATCCATCTGTCTATCTCGGAAACCTTGATGAAGATTCAGATTGCCATTCAAGACTTTGGAGAAGGTATGTCAGTTGAAGATCAACAAAAAGTGTTTAACCGTTTCTATCGTGTTGATAAAGCACGTTCGCGCGAAAAAGGTGGACATGGACTGGGACTTTCAATTGCGAAAGAGTTGTTGGAAGGATATAAAGGTGATATTTCAGTGGAAAGTGCATTGGGACACGGAACGGTCTTCCGTATTCAGTTACCTTTTATTGAAGAGGAAGAAGTTAAAAAGATAAAATCACAAATAGATATTTAAAAAGAACGGTTAGGACTCTGTCCCGACCGTTTTTTGGTAGGATTTTACTGTAAAAAGGCTCACTCAGAGTGAGCTAATCGTAACTACAAAAAAACTGCTCCCATTAGCGGGAACAGTTTAATAAAGTGATTATTTACGTTTTTGTTTGCCGGCATTTCTACCAGTGTTTTTATTTTTATACTGTTGAGAAGCAGACAATGTTTTTGTAGCTGGTTTAGTTGCTTGTTTTGCAACAGGTTTAGCAGTTTTGATTGGGCGTTTGATTGGATTTTTTTCCATATCAGCTGCGACTTCAGCCATAATTCTTGGTTTAACTAGTTTGTTTTGCAAGTATGTCTGTCCAACTGCAAAGATTCCGCCTGCTAACCAGTACAACGCGAGACCGGCTGGTGATGACCAAGAGAAGAAGAGAATCATCAAAGGACTCATGAACATCATGGATTTCATTTGTGCTTGTTGTTCTTCAGGCATGCCTATCATTGAAATACGACTTTGTAAGAAATAAGATATACCAGCTAGTACAGCTAGAAGTGGACTTGGATTACCCAAGTTGATTCCCAAAAATGTACTTTCAGCGATTTGAGGTGTTAAGTTAACTGCTTGGTACATAGCCGTAAATACAGGCATTTGAATCAAGATAGGTAAACAACCGACCCCGCCAGTCATGCTGATGTTATTTTCTTTGTAAAGTGCCATCATATCTTGAGAAGCTTCTGCTTTTTCTTCTTGTGTTGTTGCTTCTTTTTGACGGCGTTGAATATCTGCCAATTCAGGCTTGATATACTTCATTCTTTCTTGTTGTACCATAGATTTCTTCATTTGACTGAAGTTAAGCGGCATAATTAAAATTCGGACGATAATTGTGATTGCAATAATAGCGAATCCATAATTGCCGCCTAGTAATTCTGCCAACCATACGATGGCGTTTCCAGTTGGAACTACCAAATATTCATAGATGAATCCGGTAGGATTTTTATTTTCATCAAATTGCATACAACCTGTCAGCAATGTGACAAGTGCGAGCATTTGAGCTGAAAATAATATTTTTTTACTTATTCTCATATCAACATTCCCTTTTTTAAAATTCAATCGTCTTTAACTATAACTTACACAAGGGTTAATTTCAATGCTCATTAGGCTAATTACGCCAAACCCAAAGGAATCTTAATGAATGACTTTAAAAGAAGAAAAGTCTGGCAAGTCATTATTTTCTACTATATGAATTGAATCGATACGGGAAAAGGGTGGTCTATTTTTCTCTAAAGAATCAATGAATGAGTCGGTTTTATCAGTAGGGGCGGAGACTTTAATTAAGACTGAACCATCTATTTGGTTTTCTACGGTTCCTGTTACATCAACTTTATCGGCCAGTAACTTTGTGTGGTAGCGAAATCCAACACCTTGTACACGACCTTGCACGGTGATGACTACTTTTTTCATTGGATGCTGACTCCTTTCAAGCATAAAAGTTCCTTCATGAGGCGAATTTTGTTATATTTTTAGTGTACTCATTTAAATTCGAGCCGTCAATTTAATCCATTTGAAAAGAGGACTTTATTATGTATCAAGTTTATTTAATGAAGGGTGAATATGAACCGTGGTGGTTTTTTGAAGATTGGAAGACTTTGGTTCTTAGCGAAACAAGCTTTCCTACCTATGAAGAAGCAGTGCGTAGCTATAATGAGCATGACGAACAGTTAACGAGTAAATATCCATTTAAGAAAACGAAGGGAAACTACTTGGTTGCCTATTGGTCTGAAGATGAGTCTGTTTATTGTGAATCATGTGAGGACGATATCCAATTATACTATGGCCTCATGCTCTTAAAAAATGATAAAGCGATTGAAGAAACAGCAAATACCTGTAATTAAGGTTTTTGCTGTTTCTTATATGAGATAAGCCTAAATTATTGATGTGAATAGTGCTATAATAATGGAGAGTGTTTGTGATTTAAATAGAGAAATGAGTGAAATAGATGGCGAGACCAAAAAATACAAAATCAAAACCTACAAATAAAAGAAAGAAAAATACAAATAAACTTTCTCATGAACTTATTGGATTACTATTTATTTTTGCAGCTGTATTAGGATTAAGTAATCTCGGATTTATGGGCATCCTTCTAGCGAACTTCTTTCGTTTCTTTTTTGGTGAAATTTATCAAGTGCCTTTAGCGCTTTTTGGTATATTTGGCCTATACCTATTAATAATGGGAAGAGAACCACGAATTAAGAAAAGAACAATCACGGCAAGTGCACTTTCTTTAACAGGGTTCATGTTAATCTTGCATGCGAATACCTTTCAGCATGTGATGGCGAGTGAAGGCTCAGTGTTCCAAGTTACCTTGATGCGCTTCTTAGCAGATATGCGTGCTGGGTTAATTTCTGGCAACATGGGTGGCGGAATGATTGGGGCAGCAGTATATTCTGTCAGCCACTTTTTATTTTCACAATGGGGTACTTACGCACTTGCAGTTCTTTTCGTATTTCTAAGTTTGTGTATTCTCTTCGGATTCACAATCAAAGACATCATGGATCAGGTCAGAAAAGGATTTGCAACAATTGCGGCATCATTTCAAAGGGTGTTCTCTCCTGTTTTTGAGCGAGTCAAAGTTTATTTTGCTGATAAAAGTGTTAAAGAATCTGCAAGTGAGTCTTCTGTAATTGTTGAGAATCATGAGCAACATCATTTTCTTGAAGATGAGGCACCAATTGAAACAGTTAAAAATGATTGGTTAAGTAAAGCCAAAAATCGCATTAAGAAAACGGTCGAAACAGACACCGATTCAGAAGGGGATACGGCTAGTGAAAAGGAAGCCGTTCAGTTAACGATTGATAGCTATCAAGGTGATGATGACTTAGCTAAATATATGGAAGATAAAAAAGCGCCAACGCAAGTGCCTGAGAGTGAAATCAAACAAGACGGAGAGCCAGAAGATGATGCTGAAAGTGTTCTGGAGTTTGAAATCAAAGCAGAAACAGAAAATCACGATTATCATTTGCCACCGGTGACCTTGCTGAAAGAATTACCGCCTGTAGATCAATCGAGTGAGTATTCGATTATTGAAAAGAATGTTAAGAAACTAGAAGATACTTTTGCGAGTTTCGGAGTTGATGCTAAAGTTCGTAAGGCAAACTTAGGCCCGGCTGTTACCAAATATGAGATTCAACCGGCTGTAGGTGTGAAAGTAAGTAAAATTGTTAACTTAGCGGATGATTTGGCATTAGCATTGGCAGCGAAAGATATCCGGATTGAAGCGCCGATTCCTGGTAAATCCTTTATTGGTATTGAAGTGCCGAATACCGAAGTGAGTACAGTTTCATTCCGTAGTGTGATTGACCGCACCCATAGCAGCGATAAGCTATTGGAAGTTCCTTTGGGGCGTGATATCTCAGGAGCCATCCAATATGCCGATTTGACGAAAATGCCTCACTTATTGATTGCCGGAGCGACAGGTAGCGGTAAGTCGGTCAGTATCAACGGTATCATTATTAGTATTTTACTGAAGGCTAAGCCGAATGAAGTTAAAATGATGATGATTGATCCGAAGAAAGTGGAATTAAACGTTTATAACGGAATTCCCCACTTGCTGACACCAGTAGTAACGAACCCAAGGAAAGCAGCGCAAGCATTACACAAAGTAGTAGCTGAAATGGAAAGAAGATATGAGCTCTTTGCTGGGACAGGGATGCGTAACATTGATGGTTATAATGAATTAATTTTGGAATATAATGTCGAAAAGGGCGAAAATAACCCAACATTGCCGTACATTGTGGTCATTGTTGATGAGTTAGCCGATTTAATGATGGTCGCTAGTAATGAAGTGGAAGATGCCATTACGCGCTTGGCTCAAATGGCACGTGCAGCTGGAATTCATATGATTCTAGCCACACAAAGACCGAGTGTGGATGTTATTACCGGGATTATTAAAGCCAACGTTCCTTCTCGGATGGCATTTGCCGTTTCCAGTTCAATCGATTCGCGAACCATTCTCGATGGAGCAGGGGCAGAAAAACTTCTGGGACGGGGAGATATGTTGTATCGTCCGATGGGTGAAAATAAACCGAAACGTGTTCAAGGGGCGTATCTTTCGGATTCTGAGGTCGAAAGCATTGTTAGTTTCGTAAAAGAGCAACAAGAACCGAACTATTCCGAAGAAATGATGAAATTGGATGCAGCACCGGTTCAATCAGATGAACCGGAGGATGAGTTCTTCCAACCAGCATTAGAGTTTATCGTTGAAGAAGACGCAGCAAGTATTTCTAAGCTTCAAAGGAAGTTTCGTATTGGTTATAACCGGGCAGCTAGAATTATTGATGATATGGAAGCACGGGGCTATGTGGGGCCTGCTGACGGTAGTAAGCCGAGAAAGGTTAATGTTAACGCGGAGATGTTAGGTCAAAGTTCGGGAATTGATGATGACGTTTAAAAGTAAGAGTTTACATTCGGAACAATACCGCTTTAAAAATGAAAATTAGATGAAATTTGTTGCACACATATTTCCTTAATTTCAAAACTGTGATATTGTTTACTTAAGCGAGACATGTGCTTGCAAAAATCGAGTGTTTACACTCAAATGGAGGGTTTACTTTGAATAAGAAAAAATTGTTAAGCTTGTTGACTCTAGGATTGAGTGCAAGTGTGCTACTAGCAGCATGTGGCAATGAATCTGAAGAAGCAACATCTGATGCGGATGAAACTGCTAGCTCTACTGCAGTTGAAAGCTCAGACACTGAAACATCAAGCGATGATTTCTCAGTAGTTATGATTACTGACGTTGGTGGCGTTGACGATAAGTCCTTCAACCAAAGCGCATGGGAAGGTCTAACAACTTGGGGCGAAGAAACAGGCAAAGCTAAAGGTGTGGGTGGTTACGAATACATCCAATCTGATAATGAAGCTGACTTCATCACAAACTTGACAACGGGTGTTAACAACGGCTTTGACGTTGTTTTCGGTGTTGGTTACATCTTGAAAGATGCTATGCAAGAAACTGCTAGCAACTACCCAGACACATTATTCGCAATTATCGATGACCAAATCGAAGGCGAAAATACAACTTCTGTTCTTTTTGCAGACAACGAAGCAGCATTCTTAGCTGGTGTTGCGGCTGCTAAAACAACTAAAACAAACCACGTTGGATTTGTTGGTGGTATGGAAGGCGTTGTAATCGATCGTTTCGAAGCTGGTTTCTACGCAGGTGTTAAATCTGTAAGTGAAGACATCGATGTAACTGTTCAATATGTAGGTAGCTTTGCTGATGCAGCACAAGCAAAATCTATCGCTAATGGTATGTACTCAAGCGGCGTAGACATCATTTATCAAGCAGCTGGTAACGCTGGTAACGGTGTGTTTGCTGAAGCACGTGATATCGTAACTGCTGATCCATCACGTGAAATCTACGTAATCGGTGTAGACCGTGACCAACAAGAAGAAGGTAAATTGACAGTTGACGGCGAAGAACGCGACTTGACATTGACTTCAACTGTTAAAGGTGTAGGTGTGGCTGCTCAAGAAATCGCTAACTTAGCAATGAACGGTGAGTTCCCAGCGAACGAGGTTCAATTCTTAGGTCTAGCTGAAGGTGGAGTTAGCTTAACTGACGGAGTACTGTCAGAAGAAGCAATCGCTGCTGTTCGTGAAGCAGAGCAAGCAATCATCAATGGTGAAATCGAAGTTCCAGAAACACCTTAATTAATATATTAATGAATTCTGGAGGGGATGGGGCATAGAGGCTCCGTCCCCTTTTTCTATTGAATTCTAAATAATTGAGAAGCTTTATAATCATAATTTTAGATGGTTCATATGGCTTGGGCGTTGCAATTACAGTATAATAGGGTAACTGTATCAAAAGTTATATAAAAGGAGGAAAGCGCATGGTTGAGGAAAATTATGTAATTGAAATGATTAATGTTACAAAAGCTTTTGGAAATTTCAAGGCGAACGATAACATCAACCTCAAAGTCAAAAAAGGAGAAATCCATGCTCTCTTAGGTGAGAACGGAGCAGGAAAGTCTACTTTGATGAATATCTTATCTGGCTTATTACAACCGACAAGCGGAATGCTTAAGGTAAATGGAAATGAAGAAGTTATAGCATCTCCAACTGTAGCGGATAAATTAGGAATTGGGATGGTACATCAGCATTTCATGCTTGTTAAAGATTTTACTGTTACTGAGAATATAATTTTGGGTAAAGAAACCACTAAGCTGGGAGTATTAAACAAAAAAGACGCGGCAAAAACAATCAAGGACTTATCTGATAAATATAAATTATATGTTGATCCATCTGCAAAAGTAGAAGATATTTCTGTAGGAATGGAACAACGTATCGAAATATTAAAGACATTATATCGTGGCGCCGACATTCTTATATTTGATGAACCAACCGCAGTTTTAACGCCACAAGAAATTGAAGAGTTAATGTCGATTATGAAAGGTTTAGCTGCAGAAGGTAAATCAATTATTTTGATTACCCATAAGTTAGATGAAATTAAACAAGTAGCCGACCGTGTAACAGTTATTCGTAAAGGTAAGAGTATTGATACAGTTGACGTTAAAGGAACAACAAAACAACAAATGGCAGACATGATGGTTGGCCGTTCTGTAATCTTTAAAACGGATAAAACAGCGCCAAATCCTAAAGAAGCAGTTTTGGAAGTTGAAAATCTTCACGTAAAAGAAAGCCGTGGACTGGAAGCGGTGCGTGGTTTGAATTTGACTGTCAGAGCAGGGGAAGTAGTCGGGATTGCTGGAATTGACGGAAATGGTCAATCAGAACTTATTCAAGCTATTACGGGATTGCGTAAAGTTGAAAGTGGTAACATTAAATTGAATGGTGAAGAGATTACAAACTTGCCTCCAAGAAAAATTACAGAGTCAGGTTTAGGCCATATTCCAGAAGACCGTCAACGTCATGGTTTGATCTTGCCGATGACTCTTTCCGAGAACATTGCACTGCAAAGCTACTATAAAGAACCATTCAGTCATAATTATTTCTTAAATGAAAATGAAATGGACGCTTATGCAGTTCGCATGATTCAAGAGTTTGACGTGCGTACGCAAAGTGAGCATTCTACTGCTGGCTCATTATCAGGTGGTAATCAGCAAAAAGCAATTATTGCGCGTGAAATTGACCGTGATCCAAGCTTGTTGATAGCAGCACAACCAACACGTGGATTGGATGTGGGCGCGATTGAATTTATTCATAAACGTCTTGTTAATCATCGTGATCAAGGAAATGCCGTTATTCTAATGAGTTTCGAATTGGATGAAATCTTGAATGTATCTGATCGTATTGTGGTTATGTATAAAGGTAATATTGTGGCGGAAGTTATTCCATCTGAAACAAGCGAGCAAGAGTTGGGCTTGTTGATGACAGGTACTTCTTTAGAAAAAGCCAGAGAAGAGCTGGGCCACAAGCAACCGGAAGGAGGAATCGGTCATGAATAATCTTTATATGAACAAAAGATTCCAAGCATTAGCAATTCCGTTGCTTTCGGTAATACTAGGTGTCATCGTTGGAGCAATCTTGATGCTTTCGTTTGGATATGACCCAGTTGCTGGGTATGTCGCTATGTTCCGTGGTGCGTTGTCCAATCCGTTCTACATCGGACAAACACTGCGTATGGCAGCACCATTAATCGTTATCGGTTTAGGGTTTGCGGTTGCAAATACAGCTGGATTCTTTAACATCGGGCTTTCTGGACAAGTTCTAATGGGTTGGTTTGCATCCATCGTTGTTGCACAAACATTGCCGGACTTGCCAAAATTCATTTTACTTCCGTTGGCTATTATTGCAGGTATGATTGCAGGTGCAATCTGGGCAGGTATTGCCGGAGTTCTACGTGCTTACTTTGATACAAGTGAAGTTATCGTAACAATTATGCTTAACCACATTTCTTACCATACAGTGAATCATATTATCAGAACGTATCTGGTAGAAGTTGGAGATTCAACACAAAGGATTGGCGAAAATGCAAGTATGCGTATTCCATTCCTAACAAGTATTACGAATAATTCTACATTGCATATAGGTATCTTTATCGCTATCGTCATGGTATTTATCGTTTCAATCTTTATGAATCGTACGACATTCGGTTTCGAATTGCGTTCTGTTGGTTTGAATGCAGATGCAGCAGAGTATTCCGGAATGAATGCGAAGAAAAATATCGTAATGGCAATGTTAATCAGTGGGGCTTTAGCTGGTTTAGGCGGAACAATGGAAGGTTTAGGAAACTTCCAAAACATTTTCGTGCAAGGTGGTATTCCACAAATCGGTTTCGATGGTATGGGGGTAGCATTGTTAGGGGGAAGCAGCCCAATCGGTATTCTATTCTCTTCACTTCTATTTAGTATCATGAAGACAGGTGGTACAACAATGCCGCTTGCTGCTGGAACACCGAACGAAATCGTAGATATTGTTATTGCTTTGATTATCTTCTTTGTTGGAGCAAACTACATTATCCGTTTATTGCTTTCGAAGCTTCAAAAGACTGAAAAGAAAGAGGTGGCGTAGATGGATTTAATTAGCATTTTGACATTAGTCGTATCGAATACGCTCGTTTACTCTGCTCCACTTATCTTCGCGGGTCTGGGAGGAACATTCTCTGAACGCGGAGGAATTGTTAACGTTGGTATTGAAGGAATCATGGTAATGGGAGCATTCTCATCTATTGTTTTCAACTTATCATTCGCTGAAACATTTGGCGCAGCAACGCCATGGCTTGGACTTTTGGTAGGTGGACTAATTGGGGTCTTATTCTCCTTGATTCATGCACTAGCAACAGTTCATTTACGTGCCGACCACATTATTTCTGGTACGGTTCTTAACTTACTTGCACCGGCATTGGCGCTTTTCTTAACGAAAGTTCTTTATAATGGTCGTGGACAAACTGATTTCATCGTTCGTAACTTTGGTAAAACAAGCTTCCGCTACTTAAAGGATATTCCTGTGATTGGAAAGATTTTCTTTACAAACACATTGAGTGTTGCTTACGTTGGTATTCTTGTTGCATTCCTTAGCTACTTCATTATTTTCCGCACATCATTCGGTTTGCGCCTGCGTGCAGTAGGCGAGCATCCACAAGCAGCAGATACATTGGGAATCAATGTATATATGATGCGTTATGCTGGGGTAATGCTCTCCGGCTTGATGGGTGGTATTGGTGGAGCGGTTGTTGCACAATCAATTTCATTGAACTTCTCGCATGCAACTATTGCAGGACAAGGGTTTATCGCTATGGCGGCAATGATCTTCGGTAAGTGGAATCCAATTGGGGTTATGGGTGCGGCTTTATTCTTCGGCTTCTCGCAAAGTTTGAGTGTAATTGGAAACTATATTCCAGTTATCAAAGACATTCCAAACGTATTCCTGTTTGTATTACCATACATCTTGACAATCATTGTATTAGTCGGCTTTATTGGCAAGTCTAAAGGACCTGCAGCTAACGGTACAACATACGTTAAGACTAAATAAAATAATAACGAAAAAGCCTCGGAAACGAGGTTTTTTCTATGTTGTTTATCTCATTTGTAAAAGCATTTAAATTAGAGTATAGTTTTCTTATATGTGTAAAACGAGAAAGTGACGTGAATAGATGGACTTACAACTTACAAATGGTGTTCGAGCACACATTCAAACGACCAGTAAATTTAAAACGGTACTAATTGAATATAAATTTAGAACGAAGTACGAACCGGAAATAGCAACAAAAAGAACCTTACTTAAAAACATTATGGTAACAAATTCAAAAAAATATCCCTCTCAAAAAGCGCTGGATAATCAGATGTCATGGTTATACGGGGCTTCCTTAAGTGCGTCTACACAAAGATACGGAACTGAACATGTGTTATCTTTTCGCTTAAAGGTTATTAACGATCGTTTTATTGGTGGCTATGATAATTTATTAGAAGAGGGCTTTGCCTTTTTACAAGAAGTTATTTTCAACCCCAATATTGAAGATGCTGCATTTCACCAACCGACGTTTGATAGAGAAAAAATTAATTTAGAAAATTATTTTAATTCGTTGGAAGATGACAAGGGTAGGTTTGCGACAATCAAGCTCAATGAAGCCCTGTTCGAAGGAACCGATCAAGCTTACTTAGGCATGGGTTCAGAAACATTTCTACCCAACATTTCAAGTCAGTCTCTTTATACAACTTATCAAGAAATGATTGCTGATAATGCTATTGATATTTATGTTTCGGGAGATGTTGATTCAGAGAGAATAGAGAAAGCTATCATGCAACAACCATTTTCAACCCGTACGGTTACGTCCAACAATAAGTTTGTGACGTTGACACCACGCTCAGAAGCGGCTCATATTGATTATGTTTCTGATGTTTCGCAAGGGAAACTTTTATTTGGCTTTAAATCGCCAGCTTATTATGGGGAGGCTGAGTATTATACAGGGATGGTATTCAATGGTCTATTCGGTGGATTCCCACACTCCAAGCTTTTCCAAAACGTTCGGGAGAAAGAAAGTCTAGCTTACTCTGCATCAAGCTATCTTGATTACATCAGAGGCGTCATGATTGTTTCTACTGGTATTGCTTTTGAGAAGAAAGACCAAGCTGAAGCAATCGTATTGAAACAGCTTGTTGATATGCAAAAAGGAGACTTTGAAGATTACCTTATCGCTCAGACTAAGGATATGTTAATCAATCAGTATAAGCAAAATGATGATAATCAGTCTGCAGCATTGAGTAAAATTTATTCGAATAACTTATTAGCAGGCCGCACGATTTCAGATGAGGAATGGCTGAGCGGAATCGAACGTGTGAAGCGTGAAGATATTATTGAACTGGCGAACCAAATGGCTCTCCAAATTATTTTCTTTTTGAAAGGGGAAGATGATAAAGATGCATAAAGTTGAATATCCTCTTTTAGATGAAACAGTCTACTATGAAAAAATGCAGAATGGACTGCAAGTGATTCTGATTCCCAAGCCGGGATTCGCCAAAACATATGGAATTATCACCACTGATTTTGGTTCTATTGATAATCACTTTGTACCATTACAATCAGATTCTGAAATAGTTGTACCGGATGGCGTTGCTCATTTCTTGGAGCACAAGTTATTTGAAGGGGAGAAGCATGATGCGTTTGATGATTTCTCTAAATTGGGATCCTCTGCAAATGCCTTTACGTCGTTTACGCGAACAAGCTATCTCTTTTCAGCAACAAGTAAAGTAGAGGAAAATATTGAAACACTTCTCGATTTTGTTCAAGAGCCATACTTCACAGAAGAAGGAACCGAGAAAGAAAAAGGGATTATCGCACAAGAAATCCAGATGTACGAAGACAATCCGGATTGGCGTTTGTTTTATGGTCTGTTGAAAAATATGTATCCGAAGCATCCACTTTCTATTGATATCGCCGGTACTGTCGACAGTATCCAAGCGATTACGCCTGAAATTTTACAAACGTGCTACGATACGTTTTATCACCCCTCTAACATGAACCTGGTGATTATTGGGAACTTCCCAGTAGAAGAAACAATGGTTGTAATCCGGAACAATCAAGATGCGAAAGAATTCGCGAAAGAAGAGCATATCTTGCGCTTTATTCCTTCTGAAACAATTAGTGATTTAACCGCTCATGATGAAATTGAAATGGATGTAAAACGTCCGAAATTAATTATGGGAGTAAAAGGTTTAACTACACAATTGGAAGGGAACGAATCCGATAACTATTACTTAAAAGGTTCATTACTAATGGAAATGCTTTTTGGACGCGGATCGGACAACTTCAATACACTTTACGATAATGGCGTTTTAGATGACAGCTTCAATTATAGTTTCACTATCGATCGTAGTTTCAATTTTATGGCCTTAGAAGTGGATACCAATGAACCAGAACAAGTGATTAAAGAGTGGAAGAACATTCTTTTGAACTGGAAAAATGATTCAAGTTTTACGGCTGAAAACTTTAATCTTTTGAAACGCGCTTTTATTGGTGAACAACTGCAAGCATTTAATTCGCTTGAGTATATTTCTAATCAATATGGTTATTTGTATGCAGCAGGTATCGAAATGTTTAATCGTATTGAGCGACTCGAAACGTTAACACTTGAAGATATCGCGGCATTTGCAGAGCACTATATTAATGAACAAGTAATTAGTACGTTTATCGTAAAACCAAAGAAAGGTTCAAACGTATGAAAGCTGTTTTAGTAACCGGTTCTTCGGGTGATATAGGCTCCAGTATTTGTCAGGCATTGGCTGCTGAAGGTTGGTCTATATATTTACATTATCATTCTAATCAGCAACGGATAACTGACATGATGCAAGAATTTCAAGAGAGATACCCAAATCAAGAATTTATTCCGATTAAAGCGGATCTTGTCGAAGAAAATGCCGTTGAAATGCTGACAAGCCAACTCTTCTCTCTTAATGCGGTTGTTTTTGCGCATGGGACGACTGAATACGGCTTGTTGGATGCTTTGACCCCTGAGCGCATGGATTACTTATGGAAAATGCATGTGAAGACGCCGATTCTAATTACACAGGCTACTCAAAGTAAAATCCATAAAAGTAATCAAGGACGGATTGTATTTATCAGTTCTGTCTATGGCGAAATGGGAAGTTCGAATGAGGTCTTTTATAGCACTGTAAAAGGGGCGCAATTGGCCTTTGTCAAAGCATACAGTAAAGAGGTGGCCAGTTGGGGCATAACCGTTAACGCGGTCAGTCCTGGTGCTATTAAGACACATATGAATACACATTTCTCCTTAAATGATCTAGAAGAATTAGAGAGTGATATTCCGGTGGGTAGATTGGGAGAACCTTCTGAAATAAGCTTTTGGGTAAAACAGTTACTGAAGCCGGATAGTGCGTATATGACGGGGCAGACACTGACCGTCAGCGGAGGTTGGCTAAAATAATCAGATGTTTTTTTCTCTCGAAATAACTGTGATATAATGACTTCAAAGTGAGAAAAAGGTGGTGTTTAAAATGGATGAACCTACTCATATCGGAGACCGTTTAAAGAATGCCAGAATAAAACAAGGGCATACTCTGGATGATTTACAGCAATTAACAAAGATTCAAAAACGCTATTTAATAGCAATTGAAGAGAATCGCTTGGATGATTTACCAGGAGACTTTTTTGTTAATGCTTTTATCCGCCAGTATGCTGACGTTGTAGGCGTTTCTTTAAAAGGTGAAGAGCAGCGACATATTCAACATACTCCTGCAGAAGGCTATACCCATGAATCAAAAGAGAAAGTGTTACCGACACGATCAGAATTAAAGCGTTCCTCGCGTGAAACGAAATTTACGTACAGCAACGATTCTAAGAGTACCTTACCAACATTTTTATTGGTTCTGATGTTTTTATTAATTTTGGGAGCTATTTGGTATTATATTTTTTATATGGGTGATGATACCCCAGATATAAGTGAAGGAAATGCTCCGAATCAGCAAATGATCCAGACGCAAACTGAGAGTTCAGAAAGTGCCGGAAGTAGCGTGGAAAGTGAAGCACCGCAACCAGAAACAGTTGTGACTGCCTCAACCGAACAAGCAGCAACCCCGACATATTCAGTAGCGGGATTCGAACTACCTAATACGTTGTCTATTGAAGTTGATACAACTGGAAACTCTTGGGTTCTTGTTACAACTGAAGGGGATGACCCCTTATTCGAAGGAGTCATTCAGGGGGGATCAACCCAAACGATTCCATTAGAAGAAGGAATGAATAAGGTTTTTGTCCGCATTGGTTTCCTTCCTTCTACAACAGTTAAATTTGGTGAAGCAACGGTTGAAATGCCCGCAGATTACCAAACAAATCAAACACAAACACTCACGTTCACTATCGAGTAGTTTTATATTAAGGAGATTTTTATTTTGAATGTACCAAATAAATTGACCATCCTACGGATTTTTATGATTCCCTTATTTATCTTTTTGATGGTGGCACCACTAGACTGGGGCACGATATCGCTATTAGGATCAACTTTTACGACCGCAGAATTATTAGGAACGCTTACGTTTGCAATTGCTAGCTTTACGGACTGGTTGGACGGCTATATTGCACGAAGAGATAATATTGTAACGAATTTTGGTAAGTTTGCTGATCCTTTGGCAGATAAAATGTTAGTTGCAACTGCATTCATCATTTTAGTTGAAAAGGGACTTGCACCGGGCTGGGTTGTGGCAGTTATTATATGTCGTGAATTAGCAGTTACGGGCTTACGATTACTATTAGTTACAGGCGGCGAAGTGATGGCCGCAGCTTGGCCTGGAAAGATTAAGACAGCAACACAAATGTTAGCTGTTATACTTCTGTTCCTCAATAACTTCCCATTCGAAGGCGCAGGTATTCCAGTTGCTTCGTTGATGTTATACCTTTGCTTAGTATTTACCGTTTATTCAGGTGTGGACTACTTTATCAAGAACAAACAAATATTTGCAGATTCATTCAAAGATTAAGAGCACGAACAAAAAGAAAACAATTTTAAAATTGTTTTCTTTTTTTAAATTGAAATCGCGTTTTTTTGCTTATATATATGTAGGAGGTTAGGACTATGATTGCGGAAATTATATCTGTAGGGACAGAATTATTATTAGGACAAATCGTAAATACAGATGCTACGTTCATTGCAAAAAGATTAGCGGAAGTAGGCATCAACTCTTACTATCAAACGGTTGTTGGTGATAATCCTGTCCGCTTGGCAGAAGCGCTTAAAATAGCAGAAGAAAGGAGTCAACTACTCATATTAACGGGCGGCCTGGGACCCACTCAAGATGATGTCACTAAAGGAACGGTGGCGGATTATCTGGATGAGGAACTGGTTATGGATGAAGTCGCTCTGAAGTATATTAAGCGCTACTTTGATTTATCAGGACGAGTAATGACAGATAACAATCAAAAACAAGCTTTATATTTTAAGAATGGGCGTTCATTTCCCAATCGAAACGGGCATGCTGTTGGGACATTTATTCAAAAAGGTGCACATGCCTATCTTTTAGTACCGGGACCTCCAAAAGAACTGACCCTTATGTTTGATACTGAAGTATTGCCATTTTTAGAAACCTTGATAGACGACGATCGTCAATATATCCTTTCTAAAACATTGCGTTTTTTTGGAATTGGAGAATCTGATTTAGCAACAAAATTAAACACCTTCATAGAGAGCCAAACAAATCCGACTATTGCACCCTATGCGGGGGACTATGAGGTAACCTTGCGGGTGACTGCTGCAGGTGTTGATGCGAATGAATGTCAAGTTTTATTGGAACAAACGATATCGGAAGTATTAGAAATTGTTGGTGATTATTACTATGGAGAAGGAGAAAAAAATAGTTTGGCTAACACGGTCTGTGAGCTGCTTTTAGAAAAGAACATAACAATCAGTGCCGCAGAAAGTTTAACTGGAGGATTGTTTCAATCGACGCTTATTTCTGTTCCGGGAGCCAGCAACTACTTTCATGGTGGAATTGTTTCGTATAATGATGCGATTAAAAAGAATGTCTTGGGAGTTCCAGCACACGTTTTAAAGGAATACGGGGCTGTGAGCCAAGAGTGTGCTATGGCAATGGCGGATGAGGTACGTCGTCTCTTTCAAACAGATATCGGCATCTCATTCACCGGTGTGGCTGGACCTTTAGAACTAGAAGGTGAGCCACCTGGTACTGTGTGGATTGGGCTGAGTATGAGTGATGGAACAGTAACAGCCCAGAAGTATCGTTTTATGCATGGACGGACCGGAAATCGCGAACGAAGTGTCATGCAGGGTCTGGATATAGTAAGGCGGGCGCTAAAATAAAAAGAGCGAACGTTTGTTCACATTTTTCTTGCTTTTTTATTCTAAGTATTATAATATTAGTATGCTGATAAAGAGATTCGAAATAAACCTTTTGGAGGCTATATAATAATGGCAAATAATAACGATCATAGACAAAAAGCTTTAGATGAAGCATTAAAGAAAATAGAACGTACTTACGGTAAAGGCTCAGTTATGAAAATGGGGGACAAGATTGAAACTGAAATTTCAACAGTCCCAAGTGGTTCGGTATCATTAGATATTGCACTTGGTGTTGGTGGTTATCCGCGCGGAAGAATTATCGAAATTTATGGACCAGAGTCTTCTGGTAAAACAACAGTTGCTTTACATGCAATTGCTGAAGCTCAGAAAAAAGGTGGCGTCGCTGCGTTTATTGATGCTGAGCATGCCTTGGATCCTAAATACGCACGTGCAATCGGTGTAAACGTTGATGAGCTTCTATTATCACAGCCAGATACAGGGGAACAAGGACTTGAAATCGCAGATGCATTGATTTCTTCGGGAGCAATCGATATTTTAGTTATTGACTCGGTAGCAGCATTGGTACCGCGTGCTGAGATCGAAGGCGAAATGGGAGACTCACACATGGGTCTTCAAGCGCGTTTGATGTCTCAAGCATTGCGTAAATTATCTGGTTCTATCAATAAGACAAAAACGATTGCTATTTTCATTAACCAAATTCGTGAGAAAATCGGTATTATGTTTGGTAACCCAGAAACAACTCCGGGTGGACGTGCATTGAAGTTCTATTCAACCGTTCGTTTGGAAGTGCGTCGTGCTGAACAAATTAAATCTGGTACAGATGTGATTGGTAACCGCACGAAAATTAAAATTGTTAAAAATAAAGTAGCACCGCCGTTTAAAGTAGCAGAAGTCGATATTATGTATGGCGAAGGGATTTCGAGTGTAGGTGAAATCGTAGACATCGCGTCTGAGCATGACATTATTAATAAGAGTGGTTCTTGGTATGCATACCAAGATGAAAAAATTGGTCAAGGTCGCGAAAATGCGAAGAAATTCTTGATTGCCAATCCGCAAATGCTTGAAGAAATTGATAACAAGGTCCGTACGCTTTACGGAATCGGAAGCGGCGTTCCAGTAGAAGAAACAGTAGAAAAACCAGAAGAGTAATTCATTTTGAAATCTTGAACGATAAAATTAAGGGCTGAGACGAAATTTGTCTCAGCCTTTCTTCTTAATCACTGAATCAAAAGGCTTAGCATAGATAATTTGATTGACAGTAGCGGTTACAAAGTTTAGAATTGAATTATATGTTGCTTGTAAGAAAGCGCATATAAATAATAACTATTTTTAATTTAACGACAAATTGAATAGATACGGAGGTGAAACGATGGAATGGATGTACGTTGCCTTCGCTGCTATCATAGCCTTGCTTTTAGGTGTCGTTATCGGGTATACATATCGGAAATCGAATCATGAAAAGGAAATCGCTGGCGCTAACAATACAGCAGAAGCTATTCTGGAAAATGCTGAACGAGAAGCTGAAACCAAGAAAAAAGAAGCTATGTTAGAAGCGAAGGAAGAAGGCCAAGAATATCGTTCCGCTATCGAGGCAGAATTGCGCGATAGAAGAAACGAACTGACCAAACAAGAAAATCGACTAATCCAAAAAGAAGAAAATTTGGATAAAAAAGATAATAATTTCTCCAAACGTGAAAAAAATATCGAGCAAAAAGAAGAAAATCTTGTTAAGCGCACGCAAGCGTTGAAGAATGAAGAAGATCGAATCCAGGAAATTATCGAGTCACAACAGAAAGAACTGGAGCGAGTAGCGACACTTTCGAGAGAAGATGCTAAAGCAATCATCATGAAAGAAATGGAAGACCAATTAACTAATGAACGTGCAATCATGGTTAGGGAATCTGAACAACAAGCCAAAGATGAAGCAGAAAGAAGAGCGAAGAATATTATTCTTCAAGCGATTCAAAGAAGCTCTGCGGATATGGTTTCAGAAACAACTGTCTCAGTTGTTATTTTACCTAATGATGACATGAAAGGGCGTATCATTGGACGAGAAGGTCGTAACATCCGAACACTTGAATCGTTAACAGGAATTGATTTAATTATCGATGACACACCTGAAGCGGTAGTGTTAAGTGGATTTGATCCAATACGTCGTGAAGTTGCCAAAATGGCATTAGAAAAACTGATTCAGGATGGACGTATCCATCCCGCTCGAATCGAAGAAGCTGTTGATAAAGCTCGTAAAGAGATGGATGAAAGAATCCGTGAAATTGGTGAACAAGCCGCATTTGAGGTTGGAATCCATTCACTGCATCCAGATTTGATTAAGATTCTGGGGCGGATGTACTTTAGAACGAGCTATGGTCAAAATGTCTTGAACCATAGTATTGAAGTCGCTAAACTTGCTGGTATTATGGCGAGCGAGCTAGGTGAAGACTCTACACTTGCGAAACGCGCCGGATTGCTTCATGACCTTGGTAAAGCTCTCGATCATGAGATCGAAGGTTCTCACGTTGAAATTGGAGCTGAAATTGCGCAAAGATACAAAGAAAATGGTGTTGTTATTAATGCTATCGCATCCCACCATGGCGATGTCGAAGCAACAAACATCATCTCTGTCCTAGTTGCAGCAGCTGATGCATTGTCAGCAGCGAGACCGGGAGCACGAAGTGAATCTTTGGAAAATTATATTCGTAGATTGGAACGATTGGAAGGTATTGCGAACGAATTTGAAGGCGTTGATTACAGCTTCGCTATTCAAGCGGGTCGCGAAATCAGAATTATGGTGAAGCCTGAATCTGTAGATGATGCTCACGCTATTTTGATGGCACGCGATATTAAATCAAAAGTCGAAGAAGAATTAGACTATCCGGGACACATAAAAGTTACGGTTATACGCGAAACAAGAGCAATTGAATATGCAAAATAATGAGGCAGAGCGTAAGCTCTGTCTTTTCTATTTGTCCCGTCTATTTCGAACGATTTTATGTTAAACTAAATAAATGAATGAGTATAAGAGAAGAGGCCTATATAATTATGAAAGTGTTATTCGTAGGGGATGTAGTTGGTTCAATTGGTAGAAAAATGTTGATTGAATCCTTGCCCGCACTAAAAGCAAAATACCGTCCACAACTGACGATTGTAAATGGAGAAAATGCAGCAGCTGGCAGAGGGATTACAGAAAAAATATACAAAGAATTTCTTCAAGCAGGCGTTGACGTGATTACCATGGGAAATCATACTTGGGATAATCGTGATATTTTTGAATTTATTGGAAACGAAAAAATAAAAATGATTCGTCCCGCGAATTTCCCAGAAGGAACACCCGGACTAGGTTATAAGATAATTCAGATTAACCAAAATAAAATTGCGGTTATAAACGTTCAAGGCCGCGTATTTTTGAACGCATTGGACGATCCATTCCGCAAAATGGATGCTATTCTAGAAGAAATTGGCGACGAAACGAACTGTATCTTTGTTGATTTCCACGCCGAAGCAACAAGTGAAAAACAAGCAATGGGTTGGTATTTAGATGGGCGCGTATCTGCCGTAGTAGGAACGCATACGCATATTCAAACGAATGATGCACGAATTCTTCCGCAAGGAACAGCCTATTTAACGGATGCTGGAATGACAGGCGCTTACGATAGTATTTTAGGTGTAGAAAGACATATTATTTTAGAGAAGTTCTTAACGCAACTTCCTGTTCGACATGAAATCCCTGAAGAAGGCCGAAAACTCCTTAGCGGTTGCTATATTGAAATAGACGATCGTACGGGGAAAGCAACAAAAATTGAAAATATTCTAATCAATGAGGACCGACCATTTGGGAGTGACTATTAGTGGAAAATCAGCAATACACGATTGAAATGAAAATTGACCAAGAATTAGAGCAGTTGATAGATTTGCTTACAGAAAAAGATGAAATCATTACATTTAAAACAGCAGAAGAAAATATTACTCACAATAAATGGATTCAAGAGAAAATTGAAAAGATTAAAGAAAAACAAAAAGATCTCGTGAACTTTGAATATTATGAAAAACCGCAAGCATATAGAGAAACATTAAATGAAGTTGAAGCATTAAATAACGAAATTGATAGAAATATTTCGGTTCAAAAGTATAGAACGTCATTGGCTGAAGCAAACGAGATCGTCCAACATCTATTCAAACAAATCCAGAGTGAGATAGATTCAATAAATAATTGAGGTGAAAGCATGCCACAAAAACCAAAACATACGCCAATGATGGAACAATATCTGGCAATAAAAGAACAATATCCCGACGCTTTCTTATTTTACCGTTTGGGAGATTTTTATGAATTGTTTAACGAAGACGCAATTAATGCAGCAAAGATTTTAGAAATCACATTAACTAGTCGCAATAAAAATGCTGACAATCCGATTCCTATGTGTGGCGTTCCATACCATGCTGCAAAAGAATATATACGCAAGTTGATTGACAGTGGTTACAAGGTTGCAGTGTGTGAACAGATGGAAGATCCCAAAACGACGAAAGGGATGGTCAAACGAGAAGTTGTCCAAGTCCTGACACCAGGTACCTATATGGGTGAAGTGAACGGAGATGGTAAAAAAAACAACTACCTCGTTGCTCTTGAAAAACAGGGTTCTGAGTACGCCTTGGCTTATACGGATATCGGGACCGGTGAGACACGCGTCACGCTATTAGAGAACGAAGATGCGGTCTTGAATGAAATTCAGTCAGTACAAGCTAAAGAAGTAGTCGTTCAATCAGAAGCTCAATACCCTGTTATTGAAACGTTGGAAACACGATTAGGAATTATTATCTCCCGTCAAAATGGAAAAATTGAAGATCCGATTCTGACGGTTGTATTGGAAGATATTACGGAACTGTTTTGTCAAGATGTATTAAGACTATTGATTAGCTATTTATCGCATACGCAAAAAAGAAGTCTTTCGCATATCCAGAAAGCAATCCGCTATAAATCCGATCAGTTTTTAAAGATGGATACGTACGCACGCCGAAACCTAGAGTTGACAACTTCAATTCGTGACCAACAAAAAGCGGGAAGTCTTCTGTGGTTGATTGACCGAACAAAAACAGCAATGGGCGGACGGAAATTAAAACAATGGTTGGAAAAACCATTAATCAGTGAGCAGGCAATTCGGAACCGGCAATTGATGGTGCAATCATTACTTGCCCATTATTTTGAGAGAATGGATATTGCACAGGCGTTGTCATCTGTTTATGATTTAGAGCGTCTTGTTGCCAAGATTTCATTTGGAAACGTCAATGGTCGTGATTTAATTCAACTGCAACGCTCATTGGAGCAACTTCCTGTATTGAGACAAATTTTGGAAGCAACCGGTGATTCTATTTGGGAAGCAACCTTAAAGCAAATGGCAGAAATGCCCGAAGTGGTCGCTTTAATTAATCAAGCCATCGTAGAAGATCCACCTATCTTAATAACGGACGGAAATATTATTAAAGACGGCTATAATGAAAAACTGGATCAGTATCGCGATGCCATGACCAATGGTAAAAAATGGATTGCATCCCTTCAACAATCCGAACGGGAAAAAACAGGTATCAGAACACTGAAAATAGGATTCAACCGCGTTTTTGGCTATTACATTGAAGTATCAAAAGCGAACGTTCCAAACTTGCCAGAAGGACTTTATGACCGTAAACAGACCTTGACGAATGCAGAGCGTTTTATCACGCCGGAATTAAAAGAAAAAGAACAAATTATTTTGGAAGCTGAAGAGAAATCAGCAACGTTAGAATATGAGTTGTTTTTAGAAATTCGTGATCAAGTAAAAAAACACAGCAAACAATTGCAGCTACTGGCGAAATGTATTTCCGAATTGGATGTCTACCAGAGTTTTGCTGAAATTTCGGAAGAAAAACATTATGTACAACCAGAAATTTCCTCGCAAACGAAAACGATCCATATCGTGAACGGACGCCACCCTGTAGTAGAAGAAGTGTTGGGCAAAGAAAAATACATCGCGAATAATCTGATTATGGATGAACAAAATGACATCTTATTAATAACCGGACCAAACATGTCGGGTAAGAGTACGTATATGCGTCAATTAGCGTTAATTGTTATTCTGGCCCAAATCGGCTGTAATGTTCCTGCTGAACAAGCAGAATTGCCGATTTTTGATCAAATCTTTACGCGTATTGGTGCGGCAGATGATTTATATTCAGGCCAAAGTACTTTTATGGTGGAAATGGTTGAAACCAACCAGGCTCTACAATATGCAACTGATAGAAGTTTGATTTTGTTCGATGAGATTGGAAGAGGGACCGCCACCTTTGATGGTATGGCTTTGGCTGAAGCGATTATTCGTTATTTGCATGGTTCAGGAAAAGGAAAAATGCTGTTTTCTACTCACTATCATGAATTGACAGTGTTGGAACATGAATTATCGGCGTTACGTAACGTTCACGTTGGTGCAATTGAGCAAAACGGTGAGTTAGTATTCTTGCATAAAATTATGAATGGTCCGGCTGACAAAAGTTACGGTCTACATGTTGCTAAGTTGGCTGGTATGCCGGATGCATTATTGGTGGAAGCAAAACGTATTTTGGAGCGCTTGGAAAGTAACGAGAAAGCTCCACTAGTGACAGATGATAGCCAACAACTCTCCCTTTTTAGCGCGAGTCAAATGGATATGAATGAGAAACAAATCATTAATGAAATTACAGATTTTTCTTTAGAAAATAATTCCCCGCTGCAGGTGATGAATCAAGTTAATGACTGGAAGCAATTATTGAAAAAGAAATGAGGATGATAAAATATGGCAACAATAAAAACATTATCTGAGCAACTATCCAATCAGATTGCTGCCGGAGAAGTAATTGAAAGGCCATCCTCAGTAGTAAAAGAATTGGTTGAAAATGCGATTGATGCTGGAAGTACGCAAATCGATATTTTGATTGAAGAAGCTGGATTGAAGAAAATTCAAGTCAGTGACAACGGCGATGGCATCCACCCTGATGAAGTAATGCTTGCTTTTGAACGTCATGCTACCAGTAAAATATATACAACTCAGGATTTATTTCGGATTCATTCCCTTGGTTTCCGGGGTGAGGCCTTACCCAGTATAGCTTCTGTCTCCAAGTTGACACTTGAGACCGCGACAACCGACTTACCTGGTAAGCATGTCTACATCGAAGGGGGCACCCTTGTGGAGGAACGTATACACGGTGCCAGAAAAGGGACAACCGTAACAGTCGAGAGTCTCTTTTATAATACGCCGGCACGCTTGAAATATATTCGGACAGTCCAAACCGAATTAGCTAGTATCTCGGATATTGTGAATCGTCTGGCACTTAGTCATCCGCAGATTGCCTTTCGCTTAATCAACGAAGGCAATCAGATGCTGCGTACTTCTGGCAATGGCGATTTAAAACAAGCTATTGCCGGTGTATATGGTACCGATGCAGCCCGAAAAATGCTAACACTCGCGTCTGAAGATCTTGATTTTAAGGTGAGTGGGTTTGTTAGTAAGCCGGAATTGACCCGTGCCAGTCGTAATTATATGACATTTGTATTGAATGGGCGGTATATCCGAAATTACAACTTGCAAAAAGCGATTGTAGAAGGTTTTGGTTCGCGCTTGATGATCGGACGCTTTCCGATTGCAGTAATTATCATCGAAACTGATCCGTTGCTACTGGATGTTAACGTTCACCCTTCAAAAAAAGAAATTCGTATCAGCAAGGAAAGTGAGCTCTCCGCTCTAATCATCAGAGCTATTCAAGCTGCCTTGAAAGAAGTTGTTTCGATTCCAAGTGGATTGGATAATCTATCATTTAAACGGAAGCCAATGGAAGAAGCCGTTCAGCATGAACAAATGCAAGTAGCCTTTACTCCTTCGCCTGTGCGTGAGGAGTCGCAACGGCTTGAGCCAACCTTTGTACCAAAAGAAGTCGTGGAGGAAACGGTAGAGCCTTTAGCAGATAATCACGACTACACGCCACCTGAGAATCACGACGAAGCTATTCTGGAAACTGTTAAGAAAATAGAAAACGAAGGGGAAGTCACACGTACATTCCCAGAGCTCTATTATTTTGGACAGATGCATGGGACGTATCTCTTTGCGCAAAATGATAACGGATTATACATGGTTGACCAACACGCCGCTCAGGAGCGAATTAAATACGAGTATTACCGTGATGAGATTGCAAATGTAGCCCGTGATCAACAAAGTTTACTTATTCCGATTACAGTTGATTTAACTATGGATGAATTTTTGAAAGTGCAGGATAATCAAGATAAATTAGAGGAAATTGGTATCTTCCTGGAGCCGTTTGGGAAACAAACCTTCCTTTTATCCCAGCATCCAACATGGTTTAAGCCGGGACAGGAAGAAGGGATCGTCAATGACATCGTACAGATGGTTCTGACGGATGCGTCCTTATCAGTAAGAAAATTGCGTGAAGCAACTGCTATAATGATGAGTTGTAAGCGATCCATCAAAGCGAATCATTATCTTCCTGACTATGAGGCACGCCAATTACTTGCCGACTTAGCTCAGGCGAAAAACCCCTACAATTGTCCACATGGTCGGCCTGTATTAGTTCATTTTTCCAATGTGGACATGGAAAAGATGTTCAAACGAATTCAAGATGCACACTAAGCCTGATTCCTTTGAATATTCAAACATATAAGATAAAATATAACCAAGCAAAATGATGAATAGGGGAATGTAAAAATGACTGATAAAGAACAATTACGCGAAAAGTTGACACCACTACAATATGAAGTAACCCAAAATGAAGCAACGGAAAGACCTTTCTCTGGTGAATACGATGACTTCTATGAAAATGGCATTTTTGTAGATGTAGTTAGTGGCGAACCGCTATTCAGCTCGACAGATAAATATGATGCTGGTTGTGGGTGGCCTTCATTCTCTAAACCAATTGCTAAGTTAACTGAAAAAGTGGATACGAAATTAGCCCGTGAAAGAACAGAAGTGCGCAGTAGTGAAGCTGATTCGCATTTGGGACATGTTTTTGAAGATGGACCAGAAGAAATGGGCGGCTTGCGTTACTGTATCAACTCTGCTGCAATGCGTTTTGTTGCTTATGAAGATTTGGAAAAAGAAGGATATGGCGACTACATGTCGTTATTCGAATAAGATCCCTTTCCAGAAAGGACCTCTTAGTGTTTATTCACTGAGGTCCTTTCTTAATGCTGTAATTTTACTGCACGCATAACGCAGCGTGTGATATGATAGATGATAGAAAAAACGAAAGGGGAAAGGCACATGTATGAATATATGCGAGGTCTTCTCGTCGCAGTTTACCCAACTTATGTTGTTCTCGATGTGAATGGAATCGGCTATCAAATTCTTGTAGCAAATCCTTTCCGTTATTCATCCTCAATAGATGAGGATGTGCAAATCTATCTTCATCAGGCAGTTCGTGAAGATAGTATGACTTTGTATGGCTTCGAAGATTTTAAAGCCAAACAGCTCTTCCTTAAACTAATCAGTGTATCCGGAATTGGACCGAAGAGTGGTCTCTCGATATTGGCAAATGGTGACCATGAAGGGTTGATTCAAGCAATCGAGACAGAGAACAGTACGTATTTGACAAAATTCCCAGGAGTAGGTAAGAAAACCGCTTCTCAAATTGTTTTGGATTTGAAAGGGAAGCTGACTGAATTGCTCGGAGAAATCAGCGTAGACGAGCCGATAGTCATTGCGCCGGATGAAAATGCATATATTGCTGAAGCAGAAGAAGCACTGCAAGGCTTGGGTTATTCTGTTCGTGAAATTAATAAAGTGCTGCCGAAATTAAAAGCACAGACATTCAGCGGTACTGAAGAAGTTTTACGTGCTGCCTTTAAGTTGATACTGAAGAGTTAGGAGGGGTAGAGTATGGATGAATTTCGCATGCTATCAAGTGACGTTGTAGAAGATAACGAAGAAATTATCGAGCAATCGCTTCGCCCTCAAGCGCTAAAAGAATATATCGGCCAAACGAAAGTAACCAATGAATTACAAATATACATTGAAGCGGCTAAATTCCGTAACGAAGCATTGGACCATGTGCTACTTTACGGGCCTCCGGGACTTGGAAAGACGACGCTCGCACGTGTTATCGCGAATGAAATGAATGTAAATATTCATACAACCAGTGGTCCGGCCATTGAAAAGCCGGGCGATTTGATGGTTCTGTTAAATGAACTAGAACCTGGAGATGTCTTGTTTATCGATGAAATACATCGCTTGCCACGAGTTGTTGAAGAAATCTTGTACTCGGCAATGGAAGATTATTTCGTTGATATTATCGTGGGGCAAGACGTGAATGCTCGTCCCGTTCATTTCACGTTGCCGCCGTTTACTTTGATTGGTGCGACAACAAAAGCAGGGAGCTTATCTGCACCGCTGAGAGCACGTTTCGGCATTGTATTGCGAATGGAATTTTATGACGTTGTGGATTTGACTAAGATTGTAACGCGGACTGCCGGTGTTTTAAATAACTCTATCGAAGAAGAAGGAGCACTTGAAATTGCACGTCGTTCACGTGGGACACCACGGATTGCGAATCGTTTATTGAGGCGAGTGCGAGATTATACGCAAGTCTATTCAGATGGGATTATAACCAGTCCACTGGCAGACAAAGCCCTTACGCTTCTGCGAGTAGATAAAGAAGGTCTAGACGCAATTGATAGACAAATTTTAACAACAATGATTGATTATTATCATGGTGGACCAGTCGGGATTGGCTCTATTGCAGCCACAATTGGAGAAGACCGTGACACGATTGAAGATATGTATGAACCGTACTTGTTACAAATCGGGTTCTTAAAGAGAACGCAAAGAGGTCGGGTTGTAACACCGATTGCTTACGATCATCTGGGGTACGATCTACCTAAAACGAATGAATAGATATAAGAATGAATAGAGGAATTAATGTGAAAACAAGCGATTTTGATTTTGATTTACCAGAAGAACTGATTGCCCAAGTACCTTTGACAGACCGTTCTGCTTCTCGTCTCTTAGTTTTGGATGCTTTATCCGGAACACTTTCCGATCAACATTTCCCATCCGTTTTGGATGAATTAGAAGCGGGAGACGCTTTAGTCCTAAATAATACACGTGTTTTACCGGCGCGATTACATGGTGTAAAGGACACTGGTGCACATATGGAAGTGTTACTTTTGACGAATACGACAGGTGATCAGTGGGAAACACTTGTTAAACCAGCGAAGCGTGCGAAGGTGGGAACCGTTCTTTCCTTTGGAGACGGTGTTTTAAAGGCTGTTGTGAAAGAAGTATTGGACCACGGTGGTCGTATTATTGAATTCCAATACGACGGCATTTTCTTGGAAACATTAGAAAGTTTAGGCGAAATGCCGCTACCGCCATACATCAAAGAAAGACTGGATGACGCTGATCGATACCAAACAGTTTATGCGAAAGAAAATGGTTCTGCAGCAGCACCGACAGCTGGCCTGCATTTCACTGAAGATTTGATGAAACAAGCCGAAGCAAAAGGGGTTAAAATTGTTTATCTAACCCTACATGTTGGTTTGGGAACCTTTAGACCGGTTTCTGCAGACGACTTGGACAGTCATGAGATGCATTCCGAATTTTATGACTTATCAGAGGAATCTGCACAGACTTTGAGAGATGTACGTGCAGCGGGCAAGAAGATAGTTGCGGTGGGAACAACATCTATCCGTACCTTAGAAACAATCGGTACGAAATTCGATGGCGACATTCAAGCTGATAGCGGTTGGACAAATATCTTTATTTCACCTGGTTACACATTTAAAGTAGTGGACGCATTTATTACGAACTTCCACTTGCCAAAATCAACATTGGTAATGCTGGTAAGTGCATTTGCAGGCAGAGAGAATGTCTTGCATGCGTATCACCATGCTATTAAAGAGCGTTACCGCTTCTTTAGTTTTGGTGATGCAATGTTTGTAAAAAAATAGAAGGGTTAGTTTAATCTTCTAGACACAATAAAGCTCTGAGAATCCTATATGAGGGACTCTCAGAGCTTTATTGTTACTTTATTTAACTTCCATTTTTTTGTCTTTGGGAAACATTGCTGTTAGACCAATAACAACTAGTCCGGTGAACAGACCGAGAATGGAAGCGTAGGCGAAATTATAACCGTTTCCTTCAAGGGCACTTCCGATATAGAAAGCGACGTGGCCTAGGATGAAGCCCCAGAATAAAGTTACCAAGTATCTCATTTCTTGCACCTTCTCTCCTTCATAATATTATCACGTTTATGAAATAACACAAGAATTAGTAACAAGTAGAACTACTTTAAATCAGGTCAATCGTATATAATAACATATGGATAGGAAGGGGGAATATATGCAATGGCATTCGTTCAACTTCAAGTAATTAGTCATTTTTCGCTCTTGCAGACAACGACCGCTCTTGAGGATTTAGTTCTATCGGCCAAACAAAGAGGATACAATTCGCTTGCTCTGACAGACTTCAATTATATGTATGGTCAGGTTGATTTCTTTAAGTTATGTAAAAAACACCATATAAAACCATTAATCGGGATTCAGCTCGAAATGCCTGGATTGGTGCTGACAGATCAAACATTCACGATGGTATTTCTGGCGAAGAATTACGTCGGTTATCAGAAGCTTTTAGAATTATCGACGGTTCGCTCAACAAATGATTTCCTTGCACTAAAAAAAGCAATGGAAATAGGGATGGAAAATATTTTTGCTATCACTCCGGGTGAAACAGGCGAAATTGAGGAGTTGTTGTTACAAAACGAGCAAACTAAAGCTGAAGAAGTGGCTGAGGCTTGGAAGCAATTATTTCCAGCGGAACATTTCTTTATAGGGGTGCAGATTCATCGCCAGCTTCAGCAACTAATAAAACCTTTAACAGAAATAGCAAATAAACTCACATTACTAACAGTCGCTATGCATGATGTCCGGTATTTAAATAAAAATGATTATTTCAGTACGAACGTTTTAAAAGCGATTGGTGACGGCGAACAAATAGAGGTGCTGGATGGGACTATCACCGGCACACATTTCTTACCTGAAGAAGCAGTTATCGCTCACCATTTCACGGAGTTAGGGTTAGGCGAAGCAGTTGCCCAAACACAGAAAATTGCTGATCAGATTGCCGTCGATTTACCGTTACATCAAAATCTATTGCCGGAATACCCTTTAGAAGAAGGTGTACAGACACCGGATTATTTACGAAAGCTTTGTTATGAAGGTTTGGCGGAAAGAGTTCCGGATGCGGATGAGCGGTACAACAAGCGACTAGAGTATGAGCTATCTGTTATTCACGAAATGGGGTTTGATGATTACTTCTTAATCGTTTGGGATGTCATGGACTATGCAAGGCGTGTAAAGGTATTACCTGGAGCAGGGAGAGGCTCCGCTGCAGGCTCGTTGGTCGCTTTTGTATTACGAATCACCCATGTTGATCCCATTGCTTATAACTTGCTGTTCGAGCGTTTTCTCAACAAAGAAAGATACACCATGCCGGATATCGATTTGGATTTTCCGGATGATCGACGGGACGAAATCTTACAGTATGTTCATAAAAAATATGGTCATGAACACGTTGCACAAATTATTACATTTGGTACATTGGCAGCTAAGATGGCTATTCGAGATACAGCACGTGTCTTTGGTCTGACAACACAAGAAGCAGGCGAATGGTCAGCTGCGATTCCGGCTCAGTTAGGTATTCGTTTAGCAGATGCCTGGAAGCAATCTCCGGCATTGCAGAGACTGACGGAGTCCTCGCGTGAAAATCAGTTGCTTTTTGAAACAGCCATGAAGATAGAAGGGTCCCCCGTCACATATCAACACATGCTGCGGGGGTGGTTATTTCCGGCCAGCCGCTCATGGAATTAATTCCACTCCAGCATCGCGATGGCGATATTCTCTTAACACAATATCCAATGGGGAATATAGAAGAAATCGGCTTGCTGAAGATGGACTTCCTAGGTTTAAAGAACTTAACTATTTTAAATGATGCCGTTCGGCTTGCTGAGAAGCAAAACAATACAACACTAGATATTTTTTCGATCCCGACTGATGATTCCGCCACGTTGGACTTGTTCAGAAGTGCGGACATGAATGGGATATTTCAGTTCGAGTCACGGGGAATTCGAAATGTTTTAAGACGTTTAGGTCCTGAAAACATTGAAGATTTGGTTGCAGTAAATGCTCTTTACCGTCCAGGTCCAATGGAACAAATCGAAACATTTATTAACCGTAAAAAAGGGAAGCAACAAATCATCTACCCGCATCCCAACTTGGAAGAAATTCTAAAAGTGACATATGGAATCATGGTTTACCAAGAACAAGTTATGCAGGTCGCCTCGAAATTAGCTGGATTTACTTTAGGTGAAGCCGATATTTTACGACGTGCGATTGGGAAGAAGAAAAAAGAGGCCATTGATGAACAGCGTCAGTATTTTGTTCAAGGTGCCCTAAAAAACGGTTATACAGAAGAAACGGCTTCTCAAGTATATGATTACATTGAACGGTTCGCCAACTATGGTTTCAACCGTTCGCACTCGGTAGCTTATTCTTACATTGCTTATCAAATGGCTTATATGAAAGCTCATTATCCGGCAGCATTTTATGGGGCATTGCTGAACTCGATTAACCCACATTCGGACAAAATGAATGACTACGTTCTGGACATGAAGAAAAATAAACTGGCGATTGGGTATCCGGATATCAATACGAGTTCTTGGGGGTTTTCTCTGAAAGATAATAAGATCCAATTTGGACTTGGTGCGATAAAAGGTGTGAGACGTGACTTTATTCAAGCCATCCTCTCAGAACGAAATCGTTCCGGTCCGTATCAAAATTTTGTTCATTTATTACGGCGTTTACCGGAAAAATGGTTAAAACCGGAAATGATTATGCCGCTAATCGGTAGTGGCGCTTTAGATGGTTTTGGTTACAATCGCGCAAGCTTAGAGCAATCGTTGCCCGGCATGTTAGCCAGTGTCGCTTATAGTGGCAATAACGTTGATTTGTTTCAGGTGTTAGAACCGAAGTATGTGGAAGTGGAAGAATTCAAGGCACCGGAATTGGCAGAAATGGAAGAAGAATACTTAGGTATTGCTTTAGTCGGCCACCCAGTAGATCAATACCATTATTTGTATAAAGAAGATAATATGAAATATCTGACAGAAATGGAACCCAATAAGACTGGTCAAACTATGGGACTTATTAAAGAGGTTAAAAAGATTCAGACCAAAAAAGGCGATAACATGGCCTTTATAACGGTAACGGATGCCACGGGCGTAATGAGCGGAACACTTTTTCCGGAAACGTATCGTGCGCACCTGAAGGTCCTTCAGGAAGGACAGTTGCTGGTGCTTTCTGGAAAACTGGATAATAAGCGTGGAAAAGATAAAGAATCGCTAATCATTCAAAAAATGATTCCGATTGAGACGTATATTTCTGAGCGTGAAAACAAACCTATCACCTGTTTTATAAGGGTAACCAGTGAAAATGAAGAGAAGTTTGACCAATTAAAAGAGCTACTGAAAGCTAATCCTGGAAGAAGCCGTACCATTGTTGTTGATACGGTAAATAACCGTAAAATATTGCTGGATCAAATGTATCATTTCAATCCAACAGAAACGGTTATAAATGAAATAAAAAAAATGTATGGATTAGCTAATGTTGTGGTAAAATAATAAAGGTCCTGTTACCGTTAACAATTGTTTCTTTCTATGATTTGATTTAAGATATTAGATGAAAACAGTGGTAATATAAGGAATGTAAGCTAGCAGGTAAATTGTCCAGATAAAATCTGGCTGATTTAACTTTTTCAAATTACTTAATGAGGTGAATATTGTGAAACGAATTGCAGTCTTAACAAGTGGTGGGGATGCACCCGGAATGAACGCAGCTATTCGCGCAATTGTGCGTAAAGGTATTTATGATGGTCTAGAGGTTTACGGAATTAACTATGGTTACGCGGGAATGGTTGCCGGAGATATCCATCGTCTGACAGTAGACGATGTGGGCGATACAATCGCACGTGGAGGTACAGTTCTTTATTCGGCACGTTATCCAGAGTTCAGTAACGTCGAAGGGCAACAAAAAGGAATTGAACAACTTAAGAAGTTTGGTATTGATGGTCTGATTGTTATTGGTGGAGACGGTTCTTACCGTGGTGGAGCAGCGTTGTCTAAACTAGGCTTCCCAACTATTGCTATTCCAGGAACGATTGATAATGACATCCCAGGAACAGAGTATACACTTGGATTCGACACTGCAATCAATACGGTCTTAGACTCAGTTGATAAAATTCGTGATACAGCTACAAGTCATGTTCGTACATTTGTTATCGAAGTAATGGGTAGAAATGCTGGGGACATCGCACTATGGACAGGTATCGGTAGTGGAGCAGAGAGTATTGTCATCCCGGAAATGAACTTTTCAATGGACGAAATTGTTAAGGAAATTGAAGATGGTCGTAGACGCGGTAAAAAACATACCATCATTATGCTTGCTGAAGGTGTTATGAACGGAAACGAATTTGCAGAAAAGTTACAAGAGTACAAAAATTACCATACACGCGTGACTGTACTTGGACACGTGCAACGTGGAGGATCACCTTCTGCAAGAGATCGAGTTTTAGGTAGTTTATTTGGCTATAATGCGGTACAATTACTTAAGGAAGGAAAGGGAGGACTGTGCATCGGCATAAGTGGCTCTCAAGTCGTCTTTAATGATATAATAGAGACGTTAGAGAGAAAACGTGATGTTCCATATCTATCTCTTTACCAAATCAACAAAGAAATCTCATTCTGATTTCTTTAACTATAATTGCATAGAGGAGTTTTAAGTATGAAGAAAACCAAGATTGTATGTACGATTGGTCCAGCAAGTGAAACAATCGATACACTTGTTCAATTGATTGAAGCAGGAATGAACGTTGCACGTTTAAATTTTTCACATGGTGACCATGAAGAACATTTAGCACGTATTAAAAATATTCGTGAAGCTTCCCGTATTACAGGAAAAATGGTAGGTATTCTGCTTGATACGAAAGGACCAGAAATCCGTACGCATAATATGGAAGATGGTATCGTATCTTTGGTTTCTGGTGAGACAGTACGTATTTCAATGACGGAAGTACAAGGAACCAAAGAGAAGTTTTCAATTTCCTACCCTGGTCTAATTGATGACGTTGTTGTAGGTAACCACATCCTACTTGATGATGGATTGGTTGACTTGGAAGTAACTGAAATTGATAAAGCTAACGGGGAAATTGTTACGCTTGTAAAAAACTCTGGAATTTTGAAGAATAAAAAAGGTGTTAACGTCCCTGGCGTTTCCACAAACTTACCTGGTATCACTGAAAAAGATGCATCCGATATCAAATTTGGTATCGAACAAGATGTAGACTTTATCGCAGCGAGCTTCGTTCGTCGTGCAAGTGATGTCTTGCCAATTACTGAAATTTTAGAAGAGAATAATGCAACGCATATTCAAATTATTCCAAAAATCGAAAACCAAGAAGGTCTAGACAACATTGATGAAATCTTGAAAGTTTCTCAAGGTATCATGGTTGCTCGTGGTGACCTAGGTGTTGAAATCCCGACGGAAGAAGTTCCAATCGCACAAAAAATGTTGATTGAAAAATGTAACCGTCTAGGTAAGCCAGTTATCACAGCTACACAAATGTTAGACTCTATGCAACGTAACCCACGTCCGACACGTGCGGAAGCTGGAGACGTTGCGAATGCAATCTTTGATGGAACAGATGCAGTTATGCTTTCTGGTGAAACAGCAGCTGGAGATTACCCAGTAGAAGCTGTTACAACAATGGCTACAATTGCAAGACGTACGGAAGATGCATTAGTTGGCCGTGATTCATTCGCACTTAAAGCTTACTCAAACACTGATATGGCAGAAGCTATTAGCCAATCGGTTGGTCATACAGCACGTAACTTGAACATTCAAACAATCGTGGCTGCAACAGAATCAGGACATACAGCGCGTATGATTTCTAAATACCGTCCAAAAGCTCATATTGTTGCTGTTACATTCTCTGATCGTCAAGCACGTGGTTTATCATTATCATACGGAGTTTATCCATTTGTAACTACTAAACCAGCTTCAACTGATGAAATGATGGACCTAGCAACTGTTGTTGCTAAGGAAAGTGGTTTTGCATCTGAAGGTGACTTGATTATTATTACAGCTGGTGTTCCAGTTGGTGAGCGTGGAACAACGAACTTGATGAAAATTCAACTACTTGGATCTAAATTGATTGATGGTCAAGGAATTGGCGATAAAGCAATCGTTGGTAAAGCAGTTGTAGCGAGTTCAGCTGAAGAAGCGAACAAAAACGCAACAGAAGATTGTGTCTTAGTTGTTAAAACGACGGATAAAGACTACATGCCAGCTATCGAAAAAGCAAGCGCAATCGTAGTAGAAACTGGTGGATTGACTAGCCATGCTGCTGTTATTGCAATTGCACAAGGTATTCCTGTAGTTGTAGGGGCAGAAAATGCAACTACATTAGTTACAGACGGTGAAATTATCACTGTTGATGCACGTCGCGGAATTATCTATCGTGGCACAACTACAGCAATCTAATCTTTAACTAAAAAGTAAACAAAACTGGAGAGATACACGGTTTGTGTATTTTCTCCAGTTTTTTTGTTTGTGAATATTGACCTTATTTGAAACAAACAGCGGGAATTATGATAAAATAACACTAAGCGTTAAAAGACATAAATAACGAAGAATAAAGCGGATTCGAAGGCAGAGTCCAGACGGAGGAAAGACATGAATAAAGATCTGGGAACAGTTGTTACAGCACTGGTAACGGACAAAAATGAACAAGCATACTTTGTTCAAAAAAGTGGCGTTACATATCGACTGGCAAAAACAGAGGTAGAAGCAGAACTTGACTTAGGGGATACAATTGAAGGGTTCGCCTATGAATCAATTAAAAAAGAGTTATCCTTCACTACAAATATTCCAAAAAGTCAGGTTGGGCACTTTGGTTGGGGAGAAGTCGTTGAAGTTCGAAAAGATTTAGGTGTCTTTGTCGACATCGGACTTCCTGACAAAGAGATTGTTGTCTCACTGGATTTTCTTTCTGATATTAAAAGCTTGTGGCCGAAAAAAGGCGATCGCTTGATGATTGGCTTAACTGTAGATGACAAGGATCGTATTTGGGGAGAATTGGCAGACGAAGAATTAATGCGCTCTATTGCACGTATACCGCAAGGCGACGATTGGCGGAATAAAGACGTAACAGGGACAGTTTATCGTTTGAAAATGGTTGGGACATTTATCCTTACCGATGATTACTACATCGGCTTTATCCACCCAACAGAACGAGAAGTTGAGCCGCGTCTTGGTGAACAAGTTAATGCGCGTGTTATTGGTGTGAGCCCGCACGGTATGTTGAATTTATCACTAAAACCACGTGTACATGAAGCACTAGAAGGCGATGCACAAATGATTCTAACGCTCTTACAAAGAAGCGCAACACAATCCTTACCTTACTACGACAAGAGTGATCCAGATGATATCCGCGATTACTTTGGTATCAGTAAAGCGCAATTTAAACGTGCATTGGGTCGTTTAATGAAGGAAGGCTTAATCATTCAAGAAGACGGACAAACCAAGCTAAAGACTGAAGGAACGAAGTAAAATTTTAGAGGAGGAGTAGAATGCTACAACTATCTATAAGTGATATCAAAAGCCAGTTGCAACGAGCTGGCTTTAAGATGACTCCTCAAAGAGAAGCTTTAGTTCAAGTCTTGATACAGCATAAAACAGCACATTTGAGCGCGGAAGAACTATTCATGCTCCTCAAACGTTCGCATCCCGATATTGGACTGGCGACTGTTTACCGCACGTTAGAGATTCTTACTCAACTAACGATTGTAAAAAAAATAGTGTTTGAAGACGGTATTGCCCGCTATGATTTGAAGCGGAAAGAAACAGGCCACTTTCACCATCATTTATTGTGTGTGAAGTGTGGCGAAATTGAAGAAGTATTCGAGGACTTATTATTCGACATCGAAAAGAAAATTGAGACAGATTATCACTTTAATATTATGGATCACCGGTTAACTTTTCATGGGGTCTGTAAAATCTGTCAATTCGCTGAAAGAGATGAGAGCTAACAATGGATGATATTATTCAAGAATACTTACAGCATCTAAGAATTGAACAAGGACTTGCCGTCAATACCGTTCAAAGTTATAGAAGAGATTTGCTGAAATTTTGTCGTTACTTAGAGGAACATAAAATTCCGACCTTTGATGCTGTGACGAAATTAGATGTTCAAGCTTATTTAACGATTTTAAATGAAGAAAATCTGGCAACGAGTTCGATAAGTCGGATGATATCAGCTTTAAGGCAATTTCATAAGTATTTGGTACAAGAGAAAATAATTATGAAAAATCCAATGGATGACTTGAAGATGCCTAAGAAGAAACAAAGTTTGCCTAAATCATTAAGCATGGCAGAAGTAGAACAACTTCTCGCTGCACCAGACGTAAAGACGGTTCTGGGATTAAGGGACCGGGCTATTTTGGAGGTCCTTTATGCGACGGGTCTTCGGGTAACAGAATTAATCACACTTACCTTAACCGAGCTTCACTTGGAATTAGGATTCATCCAAACGATAGGGAAAGGTGATAAGGAGCGGATTGTGCCACTGGGCGAAGAGGCTTCTTATTGGATGCAAGAGTACTTGGCAACGAGCCGTCCAGCTTTATCGCATGGAAGAGCGAACGCACCGTATGTCTTTTTGAACTTTCATGGCAAGGGATTCAGCAGACAAGGAATCTGGAAGAATCTGAAAATATTGGTCAGAGAAGCAGGAATTAACAAGAATGTTTCTCCCCATATGCTCCGACATTCTTTCGCAACGCATATTTTAGAAAATGGCGCTGATTTGCGGATTGTGCAAGAGTTGCTCGGTCATTCGGATATTTCAACAACACAAATATATACACACATTAGTAAAGAGCGGATGGTTGAATCATATCGTAAACACCACCCGAGAGCTTGAAAGGAGAAAAAATATGAAAAAATATAAACGTATACACATTATTGTTATGGACTCAGTGGGGATAGGCGAAGCACCGGATGCAGCGGCATTTGGCGATGTTGGTGCGGATACGCTGGGTAATATCGCAAAAACGGTTGGATTGAACGTGCCTGAGCTTGAGAAGTTAGGCCTGGGTCATATTGCCGATATTAAGGAAATTAAGCCCGTAGAAAACTACGTGGGATACCATACAAAATTGGAAGAAATCTCAGTTGGTAAAGACACAATGACTGGTCACTGGGAAATTATGGGATTGAATATTGAGACACCATTTAAAGTATTCCCAGACGGCTTTCCAGAAGAACTGATTGAAAAGATTGAAACTTTTTCAAATCGTAAGATCATCGGAAACAAACCAGCAAGTGGGACAGAAATACTAGACGAATACGGTGAGCATCAACTGGCAACAGGCGACCTGATCGTTTACACTTCAGCGGATTCGGTATTGCAAATTGCTGCTCATGAAGAAGTTATTCCTTTGGAAGAACTTTACAAAATTTGTGAATATGCACGTGAAATCACGTTAGAAGACCCATACATGATTGGCCGTATTATTGCACGTCCTTACTTAGGCGAGCCAGGCAACTTTGCTCGTACAAGTAATCGTCACGACTATGCTTTGAGTCCATTTGAAGATACAGCGTTGGATCATTTGAAAAATGCTGACTTGGATGTCATTGCAATCGGAAAAATCAGCGATATTTTTAATGATAAAGGGATTACTGATTCTGTTCGTACTGTTAGCAACATGGACGGTGTGGATCAATTGCTTAAAGTTATGGAACGTGATTTCACGGGAATCAGTTTCTTGAACTTAGTTGACTTTGATGCGGTATACGGACACCGTCGTAACCCAGAAGGATACGGACAAGCAATAGAGGACTTCGATAAGCGGATTCCAGAAATATTAAATGCTTTGGAAGAAAATGATTTACTGCTTATCACAGCTGACCATGGAAACGATCCGACAGCTCCAGGAACAGACCACACACGTGAGTATGTACCATTATTGGCTTACAGCAAATCAATGAAAAAAGCAGGCAAGCTTCCGCAAGGCTATTTCTCTGATATCGCTCAAACAGTCGTAGACAACTTTGAAGTGAAAGAAACAGAGAATGGAAAGAGCTTTTTAGCAGACTTAAACTAAATATAAAACTATAGGAGTGCAAAATATGTATATTACAATGGAAAAATTAGAAGAAACGACAGCTTATTTAAAATTAAAAGGATTCTTGGAGCCTGAAGTTGGTTTGATTTTAGGGTCTGGCCTAGGTGACTTGGCTGACGAGATTAGCGATCCGATTGCAGTTCCTTATGACGAAATTCCTAACTTCCCAACTTCAACGGTTGCGGGGCATAAAGGCCAGTTGGTTTACGGTACATTATCTGGTAAAAAAGTTATTGCGATGCAAGGACGCTTCCATTTCTATGAAGGCTACCACATTCAAGAAGTAACGATGCCAGTCCGTATCATGAAACTGTTGGGTGTTCACTCAATCGGAGTTACGAACGCAGCAGGTGGGGTTAACTTTGATTTCACACCTGGCGATTTGATGCTAATTACGGATCACTTGAACTTTACAGGACAAAATCCGCTAATTGGGAAAAATGATGACGCAATGGGACCACGTTTCCCAGATATGAGTACGACATACGATAAAGAGTACCAAGAAATTATTAAAGATGTAGCAACTAAGATGGATGTAACTATTAAAGAGGGAGTCTATATGGGCTTCAGTGGACCTACTTATGAAACACCAGCTGAAATCGTTATGTCGCGTACATTAGGCGCTGATGCAGTAGGAATGTCAACTGTTCCAGAAGCAATTGTTGCCCGTCATTCCGGCTTACGTATTTTCGGTATTTCATGTATTACGAATTTAGCTGCGGGTATGCAGTCCAACTTAAATCATGATGAAGTAGTTGAAACAACAACACGTGTGAACCACACATTTAAAGAGCTACTTAAAAATATCCTAAAAGAAATTTAGTCAGCAGCTTGACTGATTATTTGAGATTCCTGACCCTGTGTGGTAAAGTAACCTTTGGATTTTCAGGGTTAGGAAGCTTAATAATCATTTCTATAGATGTGAGGAGAATAAAGTGCTAATTTCTTATAACCAGAATTATGAAAAAATAGCCATGGGACTTCTTTCCTACATTGCAGACTTTAAAGCAGTCGATCGTTTACTAGATGAAATGGAAAGTTATATTCATTCCGAAGATAAACGGTTATATTTGTGGAAAGATAAAGAGACAGAGAATATTGTTGGCATTATTGGTTTGGAATACAATGATGTCGTCGTATTAGTTCGTCACTTAGCTATCAATCCATCGTTTCGTAACGAGGGGATTGTTTACAAAACGTTAGATAAATTACAAAGCCACTTCCCAGATCACGCGATTAACGGAACACTGGAAACAGCACCTTTAATTGCAAAGTGGGCTCAAAAAATGAATGAAACAGATAATTCGGGGAACCAACCATGACCAATGAACAAGAGTCTTTAACGATAAAATTAGAAAGCTTCGAAGGACCTTTAGATCTTTTGTTGCATTTGATTAAAGAATTAAAAGTGGATATCCTTGATATTCCAATGGCTGAAATAACTGAACAATATTTCCAATATCTTCATGCAATGCAAGAATTACGTCTTGATATTGCTGGAGATTATTTGTTAATGGCTGCAACGTTAGTTGAAATTAAAAGCAGGATGCTCTTACCCAAGAAGATGATAGAAATCGAAGAAGATTTCTATGAAGAGGGAATTGATCCACGCGAAGAATTAATTCAACAGCTATTGGAGTATAAAAGGATTCAAGAAGCAGCAAAACTCTTGAAAGAGATGCAGGAAGAGCGGGGAGAATACTTCACAAAACTTCCAGCTGACTTAGAGCATTATCGCCAGTCGATACCTCTTGAACCTGGAGAAGTGTCACGTGACGATTTGATGCATGCCCTTCAGAAGATGTATCAACGGATGCAAAAGAAGAAACCATTGCGCGCCAAGATGAATCATGAAGAAATTTCTGTTGAACGGACGATGGTTTATATTTTGGGCCGCTTTGAAGAATGTACGAATAAAAAAAGTATGCAACTTCCCTTCACTTCATTTTTCGAAATTCCTTCCAAAACAGCTATTGTAAATACATTTTTAGCAATGTTGGAATTAGTAAAAGAACGTAAAATTATGTTTAAGCAAGATTTTACATATGGCGAAATATTGCTGGAAAGGCTGCAGGAGAGTGAGTAATTGATGGAAGAGAGAACGGGTGCTTTAGAGAGCCTTTTATTTATTGCAGGAGACGAAGGCATGACGCTGGAAGAAATGGCGGTTTTATTGGAGATGACGCCATTGGAGGCTCATAACTTGGTATTAGCATTACAAAAATCATATGAAGAAAAGGAAGGTTCCGGGTTAACTGTAATCGAAACGCGGAGTCGTTACCAATTGGCAACAAAGCGCCGCTATTCCGAATTGATTAAGAAATATGCTGTATCTCCATTCATTTCACATCTTTCGCAAGCAGCCTTAGAAACATTGGCAATCATTGCTTATAAACAGCCGATTACGCGTATCGAAATTGATGAAATAAGAGGCGTGCAGTCTGCAAATATGTTACAGCGTTTGGTTTTAAGAGGATTGGTTAAAGATCTAGGTAGAGCCGAAACGCCAGGTAGACCGATTATTTATGGTACGTCAGATTATTTTATGAATTATTTTGGGTTGAAAGACTTGGAAGATTTACCGAATGCTGAAGGACTGTTTGATATAACAGATGATGAAATGTTCGATTTATTCGAGCAAGAAGACTTCCCAATGAATGAGGAAGAATAGAGGAGATATTATGGAAAGACTACAAAAAGTGATTGCCCACGCAGGTGTTGCATCACGAAGAAAAGCAGAAGAGTTGATTACAGAGGGTCGCGTAACGGTTAATGGTAAGCGTGTTGTGGAACTAGGAATTAAAGTTTCAAACCGCGACAAAATTGAAGTAAATGGCCTGCCGATTTACCGCGAAGAGCCTGTTTATTACTTATTCTATAAACCAAAAAATACTTTGTCAGCAGTATCAGATGATCGTGATCGTACTGTAGTAAATGATTATTTCAAAGGTAGTAAAGAAAGAATTTATCCGATTGGCCGTTTAGACTTCGATACAACTGGATTACTCCTTATGACAAATGATGGTGAATTTGCAAATCTCTTGACGCATCCAAAGCATCATGTTGAAAAAACGTATGTTGCCAAGGTAAACGGAATCCCGACACGGGAACAATTACTCAATTTAGAGCGTGGTGTCGTTATTGATGGCAAAAAAACATCCAAAGCAAAAACACGCTTAATTTCACAAAACATTAAAAATAGAACAGCAGTTGTAGAATTAACAATTCACGAAGGCTGGAATCATCAAGTTAAGAAGATGTTCGCAGCAATTGACTGTCCAGTTACAAAGTTAAAAAGAGAGCGTTTTGGTTTCTTGACGTTAGGAAACTTACAACCAGGGATGTACCGACCTTTAAAAGCGTTTGAAATCGAAAAAATGAAAAATATGGCAAAACAACAATAATAACTTGTATTTCTATCAAGGAGGGTGATTGGTTTAGTGGAGACAACAGCTAAGATACTTATCGTTGATGATGAAGAACGAATCAGGAAATTATTAAATCTATATTTGGTAAAAGAGGGCTACAAAACAGAAGAGGTCGCAAACGGCGATATTGCCCTTAAGCTCATTCTAGCCAAAGACTATGATTTAGTGCTCCTGGATATAATGTTACCGGGGATAGACGGTATGGAAATCATTAAGGAAGTCAGAAAAGTCAAAGAAACACCAATCATTATGATTTCGGCACGTGGTGAAGAAATTCATCGTGTCGAGGGCTTCCAAGTCGGAGCAGATGATTATATTGTGAAGCCGTTTAGTCCGAGAGAAGTGATGTTGCGCGTCAATGCACTATTGAAACGTACGAAAGTCTATCATTCCGAACCAGAGATAATCACATTTTCAGAGTTAGAAATTCATCCCGATTCGCGTCTCGTTTTGGCAGCCGGTGAACCGCTTGTTTTAACCCCAAAAGAATTTGATTTGATTTTGTACATGGTTCGTAATCCAGAACGTGTGTTTACCAGAGAGATGCTCTTAAAGGAAGTTTGGCGTTACGACCACTTTGGTGATTTGAGAACAGTCGATACGCACGTAAAACGCTTACGTGAAAAATTCCAGAAGCAATCCAATCTGGCTGCAAAAATGATTGTAACGGTTTGGGGAACAGGCTATAAATTCTCGCCTGTACGAGGCGAGTAAAGCCAAAACTCAGAGTATAGTTGAGGTGAGCTATGAAAAGGAAAAATCTTAATCTACGCAATGCTTTTATTCTAATCATTTCTACCTTAGTTATCGTGACTGTTTTTAATCAGTTGGAGCGGAAAAATTATCAAAGTACGATTCAACAAGAATATATGGACTCCGTGACTGTTACTTTGAATAAAGCCGAGAAGTTTATTAATGACCATCCAGACATGAATTTTTCTGATTTGCAAGTTGCGCCAGATGTAAGTGTAATCCTTATTCAAGAAGGTACAACGAAAGAATTGAATCAAGAATTGGCATCTGCAGGACTTTCGACACTTTTACAGTCTGTATTTATTCATTCGGAAGATGGGCAAGAGTTTTTAGATAACAGAGCTCCCGAGCCTGTGTATTTTTCATATCAAGATGATTTTAACGAAACCTATTCCTTTTTCTCGTTGAAGAGAAGAACGAAAGCAGGTTTCATTCTTGTTTCTAAAAATGCGACTGCTTTTGAAGGTTACTTGCATAATAAAGAGCTCTTAGACTTCGGTCTGGTTATGTCTTTAATCACGATTTTCTTTGTGTTAGTGCTTTTCCTGAACAAACGTGTCTTTACTCGCATTTCGCAAATGACCGAACTTGCCTATGAATTTTCTGAGAACAAGTTTGAAAATAGTATCGAACTGCAATCGAATGATCAAATCGATAACTTAGGAATTGCCTTAAATAAAATGGGCAAAACGTTAGAAGCAACCAGTCTTATTAACACGCAAGAGCGTAAGCTTTTAATGCATGTTTATAACTCATTGGATACAGGCGTCTTGTATGTTGAAGAGGATTTCACAATAACCGATTTAAATACAATTGGACAGCGCTTCTTTACGTCCTATATCAAAAATGATGAAGGCCGATTTGGAATCGACTCATATTATGAATCACTCATCTTTGAGGCTTGGCGAACGAATGAACCCATTCAGGTGGAAATTCAGCACAATCAATTAATCTTTGATGTCCGTTTTATTCCAGTTGAAATCGATGAAAAACTAAAAACGCAGGGCGTACTCTTGATAACGAAGGATATTACGACAGATAAACAATTGGTATCCATTAGAGAAGATTTGATAACGAATGTATCGCATGATTTGCGCACGCCACTGGCAACAATTCAAGGATATAGTGAAGCAATCAAAGATGATATTGCAGAAACAACTGATGAGAAAAATGAAATGGCAAGGATTATCCACGATGAAGCCACTCAAATGAGTCAGATGATAACGAGTCTGTTAACGGTCTCGCGAACGAAAGCAGGATTTTCCGAACTTAATAAGGAAAGTGTTCTTATTTCAGCATTCTTCCATAAAGTAATCAATCGGTTTACCGAACGATTAAACTCTGAAAAGATAGAATGTGATTTAGTAGTTAAACCGGGCACTTCTCATTATGAAATGGATGAGGAAAAAATGCATCATGCCATTTATAATTTAATCGACAATGCGATTCATTATGCTGCCGATCCTGATTTACGTTATAAACGTTACATTCATATAGAGGTCGGTTTGGATGAGTTGGTTGATGATTTAGTAATAACGGTGTCAGATAATGGGATAGGTATCAGCAAAGAGAGCATTCCTTTTATTTTTGAACGTTTCTTTAAAGATAATAAGGCGCGAACGATGCCTAAGAATAATGGATCCGGTATTGGGTTATCGCTTGTTTATACAGTGATCACAGAACATGGTGGCAAAATCGAGGTAGAGAGCACCCAAAATAAAGGAACCTCTTTTGTGATTCGATTGCCCCTTTAATTTCTATTTCAAACTAAATACCTTTAATTCGAATTAGATAGTTGACTACTGAACGAGTATCCGCTATAGTAGAAGTTGTAAATAAATATATCGAAACGTCTTCAGGGCAGGGTGTAATTCCCGACCGGTGGTAAAGTCCACGACCTCATATTTTTCGAAATATGGGCTGAGCTGGTGTAATTCCAGTACCGACAGTAAAGTCTGGATGGAAGAAGATTAGGTTTCTTTGGTATGTATAAAAGCCATAGAATCCATTTCTCCCATTTTCTTTTTTTTGAAGATAGAGGAGTAATGGATTCTTTTTTTCATATCATTGGATTCTTCTCTGAGATAGTTTCAACAGGAGGATTTCATATGTTAAAAAGTAAGACACATCGCATTGTTGGTATTTCATTATTTGGGGCATTGGGATTTGTACTCATGTTTTTTGCGTTTCCAATATTGCCGGCCTTTCCGTATTTGAAGATAGACTTTAGCGATTTATCTATTCTTGTTTCATACATTTTGTATGGACCTGCTGGCGGCAGTTTATCCGCTCTCGTTAGATCTATTTTGCACTACATACAAACAGGTGGCGATATGGGTTATCCTATCGGCGACTTCGCGAGCTTGCTGGCGACTCTCTCATACTGTTTACCTATCTACTTTATTGGTAGAAAATCAAAAACTAAAAAAACATTAGTTATAGCGCTTGTATCTGGAACAATTACTTTAACTGTTATTATGACGCTAGCGAACTGGTTAATCATAACACCTTTGTATTTAAATATATTGAATTTCAGTGTCGGTAATTTACGCGACTATATCGTTGCTGGTGTGGCACCTTTTAATATTATTAAAGGAGTTATTATGGGCGCAGCGGTCATGGTTGTTATGCCGAAACTTAGACCGTGGTTGGAAAAGAATCATCGGATGATGCAATATAAATAAATAAGAGTGAGAAAGCATCATAACAGACAGAAAGAGGAGCCGGAAAATATTTCCAGCTCCTCTTCTTTTAAATATTTCCAATTATTTAAATTGAAATCACGTTTTTTTGCTTATATATGAATAGGTCTACTCAAACGGAGTAGTTGAACGTTTAATTGCACCAGTAGGGCAACTCGTGTAGGCTTTTTTGAAAGAATCAAATTCATCTTCTGAGATAGGAGTGATTCCAGCATTATTATCTTGAACAGTATAGGCTATACCATTTTCGTCATATTCATAAAGATTGGGGGCAATAAGCTGACATAAACCACATGCAATGCATGATTCACGTTCTATTTTGGTATAATGCATAAGAACACATCTTTCTATTATTATTTAACTGAGGTGTTGTAAGTGGAACTTACTTATTTAGATTATCTTTTTTTGGATCTGTTTTCAACAAAAGAATCTCGTAAAATAAACTCTCTCTTTCATATTCTGTCCGGAAAGCGCACGGTTTCTGTACTTATGCAGGCGAAGCGGATGGATTTAGAAGCTTATTATGCGTTTTTTCCAAAGTTGCAACAGTCATTTTTTGAAGAAAGAATAAAACTCATGATGCAATTAGAGCTTTTGAATGCCGAATATCAACTTACAGCAGAAGGCAGTCAGAGGAAACATCAGTATTTCATGAGCCATGCGAGACCAGATTTGAAAGAACAGTTGAAATATCAAGCTATTTCAGCGCTATTTAAGATGCGTTGCCTTTTTTTAACGCAAGTCTTATCTGAACGCGTACATGAAAGTAAAAAATATTATCCGATTCAACCGCGTTTATTTGAACAACGCTGGCTTAAGCATTTTTTAGTGAAACATGATTTGACATCAGTAAGTAAAAGTAAAATTCTTGGAGAAGAGTGGTTGCGAATACTGGCTGAACCGGAGATACAAAATCCAGAAATATTTGTCGCGCAGTTTGAGGGATACCACAAATCCAAACAGACTAACAAACAAATGAGTGATGAATATAATCGCGATCCAGTAGAGGTTTATGTACTCTTACAGAGAGAGTGGATTCAGTTACTAATAACGGTAAACGAAAAACCGCAAGAATATCCGCTCTTATCTACTATACTGGCTGAATTAAAAAGGAATGCCGGTCTTTGTTCTGAGAGTACGCAAGAAACCTATCGTATGTGGGCGGACGGCGTATCGCTTGAGCAAGTTGCCGAAAGGAGACGCTTAAAACAAAGTACCATTAATGATCATTTAACGGAGATGGCAATTTTATATGAGACCTTTCCTTATGAAGAATTTTTAAGTGAAGAACAATTGGCTTACATAGAAGCCGAAATATTAGCAGGAAAACCAGTTGATTATAATGAGATCCAACAAGCATTTCCAGATGTTTCGTTTTTCCAAAGTCGTCTGATGCAAGTTAAAGGAGAAGTGCATGATGATAGAAAATGAAACCTTGTTAGAAAATTTAAATAAGTGGTTTGGTTATCAGTCATTTAGAGCGGGACAACGTGACTCAATTACGAGTGTTCTCGAAGGGAATCATACCTTGTCAGTTCTGCCCACCGGAACAGGTAAATCATTGATTTATCAATATTGCGGTTATAGTCTGGATGGCTTGGTTTTGGTGGTGTCACCGTTACTGTCTTTAATGGATAATCAAGTTTTTCAGTTGAACCAATCCGGTGAAAAAAGAGCGGCAGCTTTAAATAGTATGCTTTCAAAAAAGGAAAGACGATTGGTAGAGAGTCGAATTGATTACTATAAATTTTTATTCTTGTCACCAGAAATGCTTCAATCTCCTTGGTTGCTTCAAAAGTTAAATACCATGAAAATAGCCTTATTTGTAGTGGACGAAGCACATTGTATTTCGCAGTGGGGATTAGACTTCAGGCCAGAGTATTTGTTATTGGGAGAAGTCAGAGAAAAACTGGGAAACCCATTAACATTAGCCTTAACGGCAACCGCTCCTCAACTTGTTCGAGAAGAAATTATCCACGCTCTGCATTTGAATGATCGGGAGACGGCCATTCATCTATCGAGCCCGAACCGGGATAACATCTTTTATCAGTTTCTGGAAGTGGATGCTCATGAGAAAGATTCATTATTAGTTCAGATGATGGCTGCATATACACCGCCGGGCATTATTTATTTCAGCAGTAAGAAGCGTGCTGAGGAAGTATGCTGGTTGCTGAAGCAAGCAACCACACTTCGGATTGATACCTATCATGCAGATCGTACCTCTGAGGACCGGCAAACTATTCAAAGACAATTCTTAAACGGGAACTTGGATGTTATTTGTGCAACCTCAGCATTTGGGATGGGGATTAATAAACAAGATATTCGCTTTGTTATTCATTATCACATGCCTAATGCTATTGAGGAATATTTGCAAGAAATCGGACGAGCGGGTCGCGATGGTGAGCAAAGTATCGCAACTTTACTCTATTCACAATCAGATGCCGTCTTTAAATATAAAATGATTCGGGAAACCAGATTAACCGAGACACTAGTGGCTAATAAATACTCTGAAGTTGAATTGGAAGCTATGGCCTTTTCAGATTCGGATTTAGCGATGCTTCAGATTATAACCGCCCAAGCATTGTCGCCACATAGTGCAATGCAACTTATTGAGAAGCGTATTCAGACACGTGTAAATAACTTCACTGCAATAGGTAAGTTAATAACAAGACGTGATTGTAAACGTGAAGGGGTGGCTGACTATTTTAAGTATGGTGATACCGAAAAACCTGATTGGTGCTGTTCAAGCTGCCAAGTAGATACGGCAGAGCTGTTACTATCTATAAAGAATAGTTATAATTATTCAAAAGAAGAGGGAAAAAGCAATGACAATTGGAAAGAAATTATTAAAGGTCTTTTTCTTTTGTGAAAATACCTTTTTTCGAACGAGAAATGTGCTACAATAAGTCCGATGAATCTTTAGGAGGATAAGACAGATGAGTAAGAAAAATAATAACGAAGAGCCATGGTCACGCCGGTTTGGTGAAGATGAAAACTTCAACAATAGAAAATATTCTCGGTCAGCCCGGAATACACAAAAGCAAGAAGTAGCACCCCTTTATAAAGTGCTCTTGTTTCTCTTTTTAGCCTTGCTCATCATTCCGTTTGCGACCTATTACTGGAGTGAGAGATCACGCACGACGCCTGACCCACAAACACCAGAACAAGTCTTGATGAATAAACAGAGCAGTGAATCTGAAACAGAAAGCAGCGAAACAGAAAGTTCTGAATCCGCAGTAAGTTCTGCTGAATCATCAGAAAGTTCGAGTCGTTCTTCAAGTGAATCTGAAGAATCAGAGTCCAGTAAACCAGTTGAAGCCCCTGTTGAGTCTCAACCTGTTGAAAGTGAAGAACAACCAGAATCGACACCTACAGACGGAGAATATACAGGTACTTACGTTGTTAAAGCCGGAGATAACTTATATCGTATCGCATTAAATCATGGTATGGATTTAGAAGTTTTGAAGCAAATTAATGGCATCACAACTGATAGTATCGAAGTTGGAACTGCCTTAAAAGTTAAAGAATAATAATCAGTGAAACAGAGCATCAAGGTCTGCGATTACGCGGACCTTGGTCTATTTATCAGGAGGTTTCGTTCTTGGAACAATATAACATAGCAATCGATGGCCCTTCATCAGCCGGAAAAAGTACTATTGCCAAAAAAGTAGCAGCGCGTCTTGGCACGACGTATCTGGACACGGGGGCAATGTATCGTGCACTTACTTTATCCGCACTGAGAAAAGGTGCTGATTTGGAAAGTGAACCAGCGATTCTTGCCGTTTTGGATGAGAGTGAGATTCATCTGACACAAGTAGAAGGGCATCAAACCGTCTTCTTAAATGATGAGGACGTAACAGAAACGATTCGTTCGACAGATGTAACAAAAAATGTCAGTGTTGTTTCTTCTCATGAAAAAGTGAGAGCGGAAATGGTAAGAAGGCAACAACGCTTCGCAGAAAAAGGCGGCATTGTCATGGATGGCCGCGATATCGGTACCGTCGTTCTACCAAATGCAGATTTGAAAATCTATCTCGTTGCTTCAGCGGAAGAGCGCGCATTAAGAAGATATCACGAGTCAGTCGCTAAAGGCATGACTGTTTCCTTGGAGCAGTTAACCGAGGATATGAAGGCCCGTGACCATTACGATATGAATCGTGAAGCCTCACCGCTGAGAAAAGCAGATGATGCCGTTGAATTAGACACGACGCATCTGTCGATTGACGCTGTTGTTGAGACAGTTCTTAATCTGATTAAAAAATAAACCTTCATTCCGAACCATTCGAAAATCAACATTACTGGACGATATATAAAGTAAATGTTAAAATGGTGTTATATGGTTATACGTTTACAAGAGGTAGTTTTAAGGTGATTCTCATTATTGCCAACTGCTACCAGTAAGAAAAGATACCGGGGAGGAAAATGTCAAATGTCAGAATACAATGAAAACCAAGAATTGAATGAAGAGGTTGGTTCAACACAAGAAAACGGCGAAATGACAATGGACGATATGCTGAATGCTTATCCACCATTGGAAGTCGGCGATACAGTGCAAGCTGAAGTTCTTGCGATTGAAGATAACCAAGCTATCGTAGGTATTAAAGGACGCGGAGTTGAAGGAGTTATCCCTTACAAAGAGCTATCTGCTAAGCCTTTTGATGAAGTAACTGAAATCTTGAACGTCGGAGACGTCGTAGAGGTTGTTGTTATCAAACAAATTAAAGACAAAGAAAACGGTAGCTTCCTACTTTCAAAACGTCGTATCGACGCTAAGGTAGTATGGAAAGATATCCAAGAAAAATTTGAAAACAACGAGTACATTGAAGCGCCGGTTAAAGACGTCGTTAAAGGTGGATTAGTCGTTGATGTAGGTGTTCGTGGATTCGTTCCAGCATCTATGGTTGAAGAATACTTTGTAGAAGATTTCTCTGATTACAAAGGTAAAACAATGAAATTTAAAATTATTGAACTTGAACCAAGCGAAAACCGCTTGATTCTATCTCACAAAGCGGTTGCTATGGCTGATAAAGCTGCAATGAGCGAAGAAAGAATGGCAACATTGGTAGAGGGTGACACAGTAGAAGGTACTGTTGCACGTTTAACTAACTTCGGTGCTTTCGTTGACTTGGGTGGCGTAGACGGTTTGGTACATATTTCTCAAATCGCTCACGAGCATGTAGCAACACCGGGAGATGTCTTAACAATCGGTGAAAAAGTGAATGTTAAAATCCTTTCAGTAGATCAAGAAAAAGGACGCGTTTCCTTGAGTATTAAAGATACACTGCCTGGACCATGGGAAACAATTGCAGACAAAGCACCGGTTGACTCTGTTCATAAGGGAACGGTTAAGCGTTTGACAAGCTTCGGAGCATTTGTTGAAGTATTCCCAGGTGTAGAGGGACTTGTTCACATTTCTCAAATCTCACACCAACATATTGCGACACCACATGAAATGTTGCAAGAAGGACAAGAGATTGAAGTTAAAGTTTTAGATGTGAAGCCTGAAGAACACCGTCTATCACTAAGCATCAAAGCATTGCAAGAAAAAGGCAATGATGTACCAGTAGAAGAAGATTATACTGATTCTTACCAAGCAGACAATGAAGATGATTCATCGTTTACACTTGGAGATGTCTTAGGTGACAAATTAAAAGAATTGCAAGATAACGAATAACCATATAATATTACAAAAGGGGCGGAGACTTTTGTCTCTGTCCTTTTTGGGTGAAATAAAATAGAAATTTTGAGGGAGTGATGAAAATGCCAAATCCTGTTTTAGCAATCGTCGGAAGACCAAACGTTGGAAAATCAACCATTTTTAATCGATTGGCGGGAGAACGGATTTCCATCGTCGAAGATATTCCCGGAGTGACACGTGATCGTATTTACGCACAGGGCGAATGGATGGGAAGAACATTCGATATTATCGACACGGGTGGTATTGATATCCAAGATGAACCATTTATGTCACAAATTAAACTTCAAGCGCAAGTTGCGATTGAAGAGGCTGATGTTATTTTATTTATTACAAGCGTAAGAGAAGGCGTAACAGATGCTGATGAGCACGTTGCGCGTCTCTTGTATCGCTCAGGGAAGCCAGTCATATTAGCAGTTAACAAGGCAGATAATCCAGAAATGCGTGCGGATGTATTCGACTTTTATAGTTTAGGTTTAGGGCAACCGTATCCATTGTCAGGAAGTCACGGACTAGGTCTAGGTGATATGTTGGATGCAGTAATTGCAGAGTTTCCATCGAGTGACGAGTTGGCCGAAGAAGAAGACATCATCAAATTCTGTCTAATCGGTCGTCCAAACGTAGGTAAATCATCTCTGGTTAACGCTATTTTAGGTGAAGAACGTGTAATAGTATCTGAAATCGCTGGAACAACACGTGACGCGGTAGATACATCATTTGAAGATGACGAAGGCACGCGATTCCGTATGATTGATACAGCCGGAATCCGTAAAAAAGGGAAAGTCAGCGAGAGTACTGAAAAGTTCAGCGTTATGCGTTCATTGCGAGCGATTGACCGTTCTGATGTAGTCTTGATGGTATTGAATGCTGAAGAAGGTATTCAAGAACAAGATAAGAAAGTTGCCGGTTATGCCCATGAAGCGGGTAAAGGTATCCTGATTATCGTTAATAAATGGGATAAACTTGAAAAAGATAATAACACGATGAAAGAATTCGAAACTGAAATCAGAGATGAATTCCAATATCTTTCCTATGCGCCAATTCTATATGTGTCGGCAATTACGAAACAACGCCTTTCTCATATTCCAGACAAGATTAAAGATATTAATGCTTCGCAAACGCGTCGTATTTCTTCATCATTATTAAATGATGTCTTGATGGATGCGATTGCGCGTAACCCTACACCTACAGATAAAGGTAGAAGGTTGAAGATTTCGTATGCGACCCAAGTTGCAGTCAAACCACCTACATTTGTTTTGTTCGTAAATGAACCAGAACTTTTACATTTCTCTTATGAGCGGTATATTGAAAATCAAATTCGTAAAAACTTCGAATTTGATGGAACACCGTTCAGAGTGATTGCACGTCAGAAAAAATAAAGACGATAAAATAGTGGGAAACAGCCGATAATCGTTGCAGTGATAGGATTTCTATGATATTCTTTATAAGAAATCACCTGAAAAAATGGTATTTCACTTCACTATTTTTGGACCACTCAAAAGTAGTTAACATGTTGTTACAAAATAAGAACATGGAATCTTCTTTTTTTGGCAGGAGGTGAAAAGACAATATGGCAAATAAAGCAGAATTGATCGAAAAAGTTGCTGGAAAAACAAACCTTACAAAAAAGGAAGTTACAGCTACTGTAGATGCATTGTTTGAAGTAATTCAAGAAACTTTAGCAAGCGGTGAAAAAGTTCAAGTTATCGGATTTGGTAACTTTGAAGTTCGTGAGCGCGCTGCTCGTAAAGGACGTAACCCACAAACAGGTGAAGAAATCCAAATCGAAGCAAGCAAAGTTCCTGCATTCAAACCAGGTAAAGCATTGAAAGATGCAGTTAAGAACTAATTAATTAGAGGCCGCGGATCTTGTATCCGAGGCTTTTTTTTACGCATATTTTTAAAAAGTGGGGGTAGCTACCGGCATACAGGAAAAGACGAAGGGCTGAAAGCCGGTAAAAGGGAGAAACTACCGTCTTTCAGGAGGGAATGAAAAGCTGAAAGCCGGTAAAAGGGACAAAACACCGGCTTTCAGGAAGTTAAAAAGTACCGAACGCCGGTATAAAGAGTCAAACACTATCCCACCCTTTATCGCATAGATTTTAATAAGTTGAAGGATTATCTCCAAAAACAGAAATGTAGCTCTTTGTTAAGTTCAGGAATATAAAGAGCGTGGTTATGAAGATTATGTTAAAATGGAAACAGATATAATAAGTAGGTGGAAGACAATGAATAGTAAAGCACAAAAGATGTTCGAAGCTATTAGAGATAATGAGCTGGAAATTGCACAAGTATTTTTTAATGAGTCACTAGAGCTTGCTATGGAAGAAGGCGACCTTGAGGGACTATCTGAATTCGCGGAAGCCCTACATCATGCGGGTTTTCTAAGTGAAGCAACGACAACCTATCAGTTGTTAAAACAATTGGCGCCCCAATATGAAGAATGGGATCTATACATGGCCGAGATAGCAATTGATAATGATCAAATTTCAGAAGGGATTGATCTATTACTTCAATTCGATTCGAAGAGTGAATTGTATCCAAATGTTCTCTTGGTTCTGGCTGATGCGTATCAAAGTTTAGGTCTTTATGAAGTAAGTGAACAAAAAATACGTGAAGCAATGTCCTTACTTCCGGATGAACCAGTTCTAAAGTATGCTTTGGCGAAACTTTTTTATACAATCGGCAGCTTTAAGAAAGCGATACCGTTGTATGAGGAATTATTTGAAATAGAGGAAGAAATGCCATGGGAAGACAATATTGTGATGCAGTTAGCGGAATGCTACCACGGTATTGGTGAGTTTGAAGAAGGTATATACTATTTGGAGCAGTTACAAACCTCTGATCACAGTTCGGATAGTTTGTTCCAATTAGGTTTTGCGTATTTGCAAACGCAAGCTTACGGACGGGCCATTCAAATTTTTGAAGAGTTATTGGAAAAAGATCCTGATTATCTGAGTGTTTACTTGTACCTGGCACAAGCTTTGGAAGCTGATCAACGCCTGCCGGAAGCTTTGGAAAAGATGTTGTTGGGCGTAAAAGAAAATCCTTTCCAAGCTGAGTTTTATCTGGCGGCTGCGCAATTGTATCGTAAGTTGAAGCAAACGGAAGCAGCTGAAGCGTTACTCGACAGTGCACTTGAATTTGAACCTGAGTTCGTTGAAGCGGTACTTCTGAAAGTGGACATGGCAATGGATGGAGAGCGTTATGATGAAGTTGTAGCGTACTTGGAATCAAACCCTGACAACGTTAATCAACCGTATTACCAATGGCGTTTAGCACGCGCTTATAATGAGTTGGAAGAATTCGAGAAAGCCAACGACTATTACAAAAAAGCGTATCATTATTTCGTTGATAATTTAGATTTCTTAGAAAACTACAGCGAATTTCTTCAAGAAGAAGGGAATCTTGACATGCTTAAAGAAGTAGTGGAACAAGCACTGTTAATAGATTCAAACAACCAGTATTTTATGGATATTATGATCAATCGATTAAGTTAGTTCATCTTGTAAAAGGGGGTGGGGACATGATTCGACCTTCGCTTGAGGAAAAGAAAAAATTCCTGACGTGGTTTATTCAGAATTATCAACTTAAAAGACGGGAATCTTTATGGATATTGAACTACTTGCTAAACCATGAGCTCCTGCTTAAAAATGTTCATTTTGTTGAGAATATTGCTCTGACTAATCGTGGCATGGGACTTTCCAGTGTTGACAGCGACCAAGAACCATTTGTTTATTACAAAGAAGGCAAGCGTTTTGATGATCCTGAACAAGCATTTCATGATTTACGTCTTAATTGGAAGGAAGACTTCTACTTAGAACTTTATTTTGATGGTGCATACCAAACTTTGAGTTCATACGGTATTCTCGAAAAGAATCCGAATGAAACAGAAGAAACAGCTTTTACAAAAGAAACAAAGAAATCAGTAGAGGAATCTTTAGTAAGACTGGGTTGGCAACAAAGAAAGAGCCACTTACTCACGTTAATTGATCAATCCTTGACTGATAAAGACGAAGAAAAATTCAATAAGTATACTGAAGAATTAAAAGCAATCGACGAAAAAAATATGATTTGAATTACCGCAGTGGGTAATGGAATGGATTAAAATGATTAATGTAAAGCAAATACCAGAATTTAATAAAGCTCTTCCGCTGATAGAGACCATTGAAGACGCGGGATATGAAGCTTACTTTGTCGGAGGTGGCGTGAGAGATACGCTCCTGAATCTATCAATTTCAGATGTCGATATTGCCAGCAGTGCGACACCTGATGAAATTCAGCGTATTTTTCCAATAACTTTTGATGTTGGCATTAAACATGGAACGGTTATGGTTTTGAATGATAAAGAAACATACGAAATAACCACATTTAGAACTGAATCGAAATATGAAAAATTTAGACGTCCAGAAAAAGTGGACTATGTCCGAAGTCTGCAAGAAGATTTGAAACGACGTGACTTTACGATTAACGCTATCGCGCTTAGTCGGACAGGTGTTATTAAGGATCCCTTTGATGGACAAGAGGATATAAAAGCAAAGTTGATTCGTGCAGTGGGAAATCCGGTTGAACGATTTAGAGAAGATGCCTTACGTATGATGCGCGCGGCTCGTTTTGTCAGTCAACTTGGATTTGAAATTGAAGCGGAGACGAAAGAAGCAGTTGTTGATTATCACCCCTTACTTTCCAAAATTGCTATCGAACGCGTTCGCGAAGAATTTGTAAAGTTACTGATGGGGCGCAACCGCAAAGGTGGCCTTAAGTTTTTTGTTGAAACCCGTCTCTTTCATATGTGTCCCGGCTTTCAAAATAAGCATGAGGAATTGATAGATTTAGCACTTTTTCCAATGCAATTTAAGACATCGTTATCTGCGTGGACGACTCTTCTTTATTTCTTCTCTGTTCCACAAGAAAATGTAGATAGCTTCTTACGTGGTTGGAAACTGTCTAATAATGAAATCAGTAATATTCAAAAAGCTTATCGTGCACTAATCATAAGATTTGATAAATTTTGGGATTATCCATTATTATTTGAGACAGGAATCGAAATTGCAACTGAAATCGAAGAGCTAATCACCGGTTTTGGTTTCACAAATGATAGTAATCGTTTGCTGGCCCTCGATAAAACAATGCCAATTCACAGAATTCAAGACATGGCTATTAACGGTAAAGAAGTAATGGCTCTCTTGGATACGCATCGCGGCGGTCCTTACTTAGGGGAGATTCTTGCAGATGTTAAACAACGTATTCTCACTGAAAGACTTGAAAATAACAAAGCAGTCATTAGTGAATTTATTGATAAGAGGAGATTAATTTACTTGGATGAAGTAATGATGAAATCTTATACTGTCACAGAAGAAGAAACTGCTGAGCATGTTGGATCGGGTGATTTAGCGGTTCTATCCTCGCCCAGTTTAATTGCGTATATGGAAAACTGCTGCAAGGAAATGATGAAGGATTTGCTGAATGAAGGCGAAACTTCTGTCGGGACCTTCGTTACGATGAAGCACAGTGCACCATCTAAAGTTGGAGCAGTTATTGTAATCGAGGCACGTATTAAGGAACTAAGCGGCAGTAAATATTCATTTTCAATAGTTGCTAAAGATTCCGATGAAATAATTGCACAAGGCGAACACACACGTGTCATTGTAAAGTCAGAACGGTTTATGAAAAATGTTACAAAGTGAAATAGTAAGCTGTTCGTTAATTCTACAAGAATCTTTAATTTATTATTGCTTTTTGTTTCCATTTCAATGCAAAGTATGATAAAATATTCACAAGCTATCAAATAGGAGTGATAATATGAAAAAAGTAATGGCGCATTTAAAAATTATTTTCCGAAATGGTGAAACCTGGACAATTAACCGGGAGCATATCGGAGATTTATGGATAAAGCAAGTAACGACAAGCTATGGTAGAATTGGCAACAGCGAATTTCAAGAGATTCACCCGTGTGAATCATTGCGTATCGAGCTCTCGCAAGAAGCTGATCACGTGCATTCAAGTGACATCAACCTAGGTGGAATTGAAGCAGGTATGTTCGACCGTGTTGCGAAATATCAAGATATCGAAATGATGGATATTATGTATCATGATGAAGATCATCCGAAGTCAGATACAATCGTTCAAAGTGACCGTATTTACTTCCCATATAAAGCTTTAGACATAGATGGCAATGACAATGAATACCAATCATCTAAAGTCGTTAAAGATAAGTTGTATATTGTAGTAGATCCAAACCATACAGTAGACGATATTTATCCTGATAAATAATAATCTAAATAGTAAAGGGCTGGGACATTTGTCTCAGCCCTTTACTATTTGTGTTGCAGCCGAAGTATGAGTAAAAGGCATTCTCTTTTCCTGGAATAACTTGTTTGAACCCCTACTAATATAGGTCTTTATCTAGTAAAATATATAGAGTGACAGGAATGTAGTGTAGAATCGGGGTATTATCCAAATGGGATTTAAAGATAGAATTTTTGCTGTTGTCGATTTAGAAACAACAGGATCAAGCTATAAAAATGGCGATCGGATTATCCAGATTGGCATAACATTTGTTCAGCACAATACGATCTTGCAAGAATATGATTTCAAGGTCAATCCCGGGAAAAAGATTCCTTTGATGATTGAACAACTGACAGGTATATCGAATGCAGATGTTAAAGATTCACCGTATTTCGAAGATATAGCAGAGTATGTTTTTAATCTACTTGAAGAGTGTGTATTTGTTGCGCATAATATCGGTTTTGATTACTTTTTTTTGAGCCAATCTTTCAGTGATGCTGGTTTACAAGAGTTGACAATCCCTGGTATGGATACGGTAGAACTGACTAAAATATTATATCCAACGCTCGACAGTTATCGTTTATCGGACTTGTCGCGCCATTTTGAATTAACGCATCTAAATGTTCATGATGCTGCCGGGGACGCAAGAGCAACGGCAGAATTACTCTTACAGTTGCAAGAAAAGGCTGTTTCGCTGCCACTTGTTACCTTAGAGAAATTAAATCAATTAAGTAACCAAACTCAAAGGAATAACGCTGACTTCTTCGCGATGTGCTTAGAAATGAGCCGAGAACAACGGGCGCCACTATCTTCAGATATTCATATAGCCAATAGCCTGGCTGTTAGAAAAGTCACCTCCTTAAATGAGCAGACAGATTATCGTGCCAAGGAAATGTACAACACTGAAAAATTATGGCAAGACATCATCTCAAATAGTTCATTTCAATCCAGAGAAGGACAGTCAGATATGATGACCCAAATTGAAATGTTCTTAAATAATAAGGACGAAAGTGCCTTTGCGATTGAAGCACCGGCTGGATTTGGCAAGACTTTGGCCTATGTTGTCCCGGCTATCTTGCGAGCAGATCCAAAAAATAAAGTAATTATAGCGACTTCCACTTTATTACTTCAAGAACAGTTAGAAACAGTAATGATTGGTTTGCAGAAAACTTTACCGTTCCATGTAGCGTTTGCGACGTTAAGCAGCCGCAAGCATTTGATTAGCCTGGATAAAGTAGAGAAAACAGATATAGCAGAGCTGCGTGGCACAGAAGCATTGGTAATGATGAGTGTGTTCGTTTGGTTGACTGAGACTGAAACAGGAAATTTATCGGAGTTAAGTGCAAGTCATCGGATGGGGACATTATTAGATACGTTAACGTACGATTTTGAAGAAAATGATTCGCACGATAAAGAGCGCCATTTGGACTATTTTACGCATCATCAAAAAAAAGCGAAAGAGGCCAGTATTTTAATCACAAATCATGCGTATCTGAGTCATCATTTCGAAGATATTAAGTGTTATTCACCGGATGGCGCATTGACATTGATTGTTGATGAAGCGCACCGATTAGCATCTATCTACAAAGATAAAGAAAAAGTTTCTTTCCCTTTATCAGCTGTGAAACGAAAAGTACTTAAATTTTCAAATGTGGTCAGAGATTACCGGGAACACTTAGAGCAAAATGCTAAAATTGCATTTCCTCACTATGAATTAATTAACTTGGAATTTGCGATGGATCAGGTCATTCATACGTTAGCAGAATTGGAAGTGCAACTTGCCGCACAGGTACGTGAGACACAAGAATCAGTGAAAGAGGGACACTATCTGGAAGGTGAGTTTATCGATAGTGCTTGGTTCAGACGTTTTTCTCGTAAGTTATTACTGCATTTCGAAGAACTCAAGTTAATGGAAGCACGTTTTATGGAACTGGAGTTTACGGACAAAGAGAATTCCTTTACGCGCAGATTGAGTGGATTCCTTGAAACGATGGAAACACGAATGAGTGAGTTCCACGCGATACAATCAAACGACTTTTATAGTTATTATTCCCTTAAAGTCAATCATAAGGGTGACAGTAAAACGTTTAATTTGGAGAAAAGCCATTGGGATATTGGCGAAAAATTACAAAAAGAAATCAAAATGACTTTCGAACAGACCTTGTATATCAGTGCCACGTTGCTGCTAGAGGAACATTCTCATTATTTTTCTCGTAAGATTGGTTTGGACAACATCCATGCTATTACGTATACGTCCCAATTTGAGGATCAAGACAAAAAAATAGATGTCTTTATACCAACCGACATTGGTGCAGTAACCAAAATGGATCACCATGAATGGCTGAATATGTTGACGAAATTTGTTTTTGAATTGGTTAGTCATTCAGAAAAGAAAATTTTAGTTCTATTCAATTCAAACAAAGTGTTGGAAGAAGTGTTGATTCGTCTGAGGAATCGTAATGACAAAGAGAAGAAAGCCATCGAATTTCTGGCACAAGGGTTCTCGGGAAGTCAACGCCGGGTGCATCGACGCTTTTTGGAAGCTGAGCAGGCTGTTCTACTAGGCAGCGGCTCTTATTGGGAAGGGGTAGATTTTCCTGATCAACCTGTAGAGGTTTTAGTGATGACACGTCTCCCATTCGATCCGCCTGACACGCCCGAAAATCGTGCGATTGAAGCGTACTACCGCGAAGTTGGCGGAGCTAACGCATTCAGAAATGAATCACTCCCGAAAATGATTATGCGTTTGATTCAAGGCATGGGGCGCATATCCAGAAACCCTGCGGATAAAGGAATTGTGTATTGTTTAGATACACGCTTGGTGCATAGTCCCTATGCCAAACAAATCACGGCTAACTTGCCGTCAGGAATAAAAGTGCATGAAACAAATTTTGAAGAATTATTTTCTTAGAAATACTGACAGAGAAGCAAATAGTGATTTCTTTTTTAGTGATTTTTGAGTATGATATTAGAATATAGGATTGGCTTGACGATAGAGGAAGAGGGTAAACGTGTGAAAAGAAATATTGTAATGGGGCTAATTGGTGTATTGTTTGTATTAATTGTTGGCTCATATTCGATCTTTTATCAATCCCAAAGACCAATTGTCCAAGCTGAAAGTGAAGCGGCTGCGATTGCTGAGCAAGTTGGAGCTGTACAAAAAGTTGAAGATTTCTTTTGGTATAATGGAACGGATGCAACATATTTTGCAGTTTCCGGATATACTGACGCGGATAAACTTGTTTATGTTGTAATTAAACAAGACGGTGGACAAACTTGGGTATTTGATTCTAATGAGATTGTTACGGAAGATGAAGCAAAGGCAATCGTTCAAGCAGTTGAAAATCCTGTGAGCATGTTAGAGGCACGTATTGGAATTGATTCTGATGAACCATTTTGGGAAGTCGCTTATAAAGATGCAAACGGCAAATTAGGCTATTATCAGTTATCGGCAAAAACAGGTCAAAAGATAAAGGAATTTAAGAATATCTAGGGATGGTGATGTTGTATGGTGAAAATTTCAGACCGTATGCTCCAAGTAGAAGAATCTCCGACACTTGGGACATCCAATAAGGTTAAAGAACTTAAAGCGCAAGGTATGGATATTATCAGCTTGACTGTTGGTGAGCCAGATTTTCAAACACCGCAACACATTCGTGATGCCGCAATAAAAGCGATACAAGACAATAAAGTGAATCATTATGTGGCGACTCCTGGTATTTTGCCATTAAGGGAAGCGATTGTTGCTTATCATGAAACGCACGATGGTATTACCTATGAGACAAACGAAGTCATTGTAACGACTGGAGCCAAGGATGCGTTATACGGCTTGTTTCAAACAATTCTCAATCCAGAAGATGAAGTTATTATTCCGGCTCCGTACTGGGTAAGTTATACGGAACAAGTCAAATTGGCGGGTGGTATCGCTGTTATTGTTGATTCTAAATCAGAGAATGAATTTAAGGTGTCCGTTGCTGATTTAGAGGCAAAACGAACTGGAAAAACAACCGCGATTATCTTAAATTCACCGAACAATCCAACTGGAACGATATACTCCCAAGATGAATTGGAAGCAATTGGGAATTGGGCGGTGGAACATAATATCCTTATCGTTTCTGATGAGATTTATTATAATTTGTGCTACAACGGGAATGAAGCGGTCTCTGTTGCTTCCATTTCTGAGGAAATAAAGAACCAAACCATTGTCATTAATGGTGTTTCCAAATCGTATGCGATGACAGGTTGGAGAATTGGCTATGCCATGGGGAACAAAGAAATTATTAGTAAGATGACGGAATTTGCAGGTCACTCAGCGAATCCGGCTGCAGTCAGTCAATATGCCGCTCTTGCTGCATTAAAAGGCCCACAGTCTGTCAGCGAAGAGATGCAACAAATCTTCGAAAAACGATTGAATCACTTTTATCCCTTACTTGAAAAGATTCCTGGCTTTAAGCTAGTGAGACCGAGAGGCGCATTTTATATCTTTGTGAATGCTAAAGAGGCTGCTGAAATGACGGGGTACAGTTCTGTTACAGAGTTCTCATTGGCCCTGATTGAAGAAGCAAAAGTCGCTGTTATCAGTGGGGATGGTTTTGGCTTCCCGGACTATGTTAGAATAAGCTATACGCTAAACGAAGAAACATTAACGGAAGCAGCAACAAGAATAGAGGATTTTATTGCTAAAAAAGCAAAAGATTAATTAAAGGGGTTAGTGATGTTGGAAAGAATTACGATGAGTAAGGCTCAAGAGTTTTTAGGAAAAGAAATTAAAATCGGCGCATGGGTAACAAACAAGCGCAGTAGTGGGAAAATCGCATTTTTACAATTACGTGATGGCGACTATTATTTCCAAGGTATCGTATTGAAGAATGAGGTTGAACCGGAAGTTTTCGAAACAGCAAAAGGTTTGACGCAAGAAACCTCAATTATGTTAACAGGTGTTGTTCAAGAAGATACACGCTCTAAATTAGGTTATGAGTTATTAGTTAAAGACATTGAAGTTTTAGGTGAAAGCCATGACTACCCGATTACACCGAAAGAACATGGAACTGAGTTCTTGATGGATCATCGTCACTTATGGTTGCGTTCATCAAAACAACATGCAATCTTAAAAATTCGTAACGAAATTATTCGTGCGACTTATGAATTTTTTAATAAAGAAGGCTTTATGAAAGTAGATCCACCTATTCTAACGGGTAGTGCTCCTGAAGGAACAACAGAACTATTCCACACAGAATACTTTGATCAAGAAGCATACCTGTCACAATCAGGTCAACTTTATATGGAAGCTGCAGCAATGGCTTTCGGTAAAGTGTTCTCCTTTGGACCAACGTTCCGTGCTGAGAAATCAAAAACACGTCGTCACTTAATTGAATTCTGGATGATGGAACCTGAGATGGCATTCATGCATCAAGATGAAAGTTTAGAAGTTCAAGAGCAATATGTTGCGTACCTGATTCAATCCGTTTTAGATAACTGCGATTATTACTTGGATGTTTTAGAACGTGATAAAGAAGTCTTGAAAAAATACACGCAATTACCGTACGACCGTATTTCATACGATGATGCGATTGAATTGCTACACAAAAATGACTTTACTGATATCACATGGGGAGACGACTTTGGTTCACCGCATGAGACATTTATTGCCGAGCAATCGGACCGCCCAGTATTTATTTTGAACTATCCAAAAGCAATTAAACCGTTCTACATGAAAGAACATCCGGATCGCGATGATGTTGTATTATGTGCAGACTTGATTGCTCCAGAAGGATACGGAGAAATTATCGGGGGAAGCGAACGTGAGGTAAACTACGATAAATTAAGTCAACAAATCGAAAACTTTGGTTTGTCACTAGAAGACTATGAATGGTACTTGGACTTACGTAGATACGGTTCAGTTCCACATTCTGGCTTCGGATTGGGATTAGAAAGAACAGTAACATGGATTTCCGGGACAGAACATATCCGTGAATCAACAGCCTTCCCACGTTTGTTGAACCGTCTATACCCATAATATAGGATATAGCGACATAAATAATTAGATATAAAAAGAGGCCGAGACATTTGTCCCAGCCTCTTTTGAATAGGAGAGTGATTAAATGAGTGATTTACTGGATAAATGGTGGGAGCAGGGGCAAACAATCATTGAAAATGGGCTTTTGACTCATTACCGGATTTTAGGATTAGATAGTGAGGAACTCATATTTGTCATTCAATTAAAAAGTTATCTCGATCAGAAGCAGTACTTCCCGAGTATGTCGGAAATTGGTGACAGAATGGGTGTTAAAGAATCAAAAGTATTTGCGATTTTACACGACTTAATTCAACGGAATTTAGTGGCAATAAATACAGAAAAAGATAACACCGGCAAAGACTTTGATCGTTATTCCTTAACACCCCTCTATCGGAAATTAGCTCATGTTTTGGAAAAATCAACACTGCAAACGAGCGAAGTAGAAAAGGATATCAATCTCTTAGAGATTTTCCAACAAGAATTCGGACGGCTACTAACACCTATTGAAATGCAGACGATAGGTGAGTGGATGGATAAAGATCGCTATCAAACAGAACTAATCCTTGAAGCATTAAAAGAAGCGGTTCTGAATCAGAAATACAGCTTGCGTTACATTGACCGTATCCTTATGTCTTGGGAGAAGAAAAATATTCGGACTTCCGTTCAGGCAAAAGAAGAGACAAAGCGCTTTTCAAATTATCAAGAACGGCCACCAGTGACGCAACCGCAGGAATCATCCGAACGCATTCCTTTGTTTAACTGGCTTGAATCAGAAGAATAACGAACCCAATAAAAGGACCCGCACCCCGTATATTCCGGGGTGCGGGTCCTTTATTTTTACTATTCAGCAGGCGGCGTGTTTGAGGATTCCGGTGGGGCGACTGATTCGCTTGGTTGGCTCTCAGGAGGAACGCTACTGGATTCACTTTCTTGAACGGATTCGCTGCTTTCTGAACTTTGTTCTGATTCACTGGAAGAGCTACTTTCTGATTCCTTGCTTTCTTCCTCTTCTTCAGGCTTTTTAGGTTCTTCAATTTTAATTTGAATTGTTGCATTTGGTGATGTCGTTGTGCCAACTTTAGCACGGACGGTGATGCTCACATTACCTTTAGGCGGATTATCAATAACGATAGTTGTATCCGTTGTAGGTCTTGTTGCTGCACCGACAGTAACATCAAACTGAGGGGTGCGTTTATCAGCTTCAGCGAGCTTGTATGCATCCCAAGTAACGGTTAACTTGTCTGTATCTTTGTCGTAGGTTGCTTTTAGACCAGTAGGTGCTTTCAGCTCTTCACCGTACTTTTTAGAAACGGTAGTTGGTTCTGTCCCTTTGACAAATAATTCGGTAATCCGCATCTCGTTCGGTGTGTTCGGACCTGGTTTTGCAACGGGGTTACTATATTTCTCCATTGTTGCTTCTACGACGGAGTCCGGTTTAATCCAATCTGAATTGTCTTTATCAGTAGAGACGTAATTCATTAATTCGTTGAAAATGTGACGCGTAATTTCTCTTGTTTGGAAGGGCAGGTAGTTACCTTCTAGCGTTACTTCCTCATACCCCATCCAAACGGCAATAGAATAATTTGGTGAGTAACCTACAAACCAAGAATCTTTCGCCACGTTCATATCATGTGTTGCACCCACAAGCGCAATTTCTTCATCACTAAATTCTTCTGTACCGGTTTTACCAGCAATGGGAACGCCAGGAACGAGTGCATTTGGAGCTGAATCTGTCACAACGTCTTTCATCATATCTGTCATCATATAAGCAGTAGAATCTTTCATTGCAACTGTTCCATCTGGAGCAAACTCGTAAACATTCCCATCAGAGTCAATGACGGATTGAACCGTGTAAGGATTATAATAGGTTCCACCATTTGAGAATGCCGCATAAGCTGCTGCCATTTGGATATTGGTGATATCTCCTTGGATGGCACTTGAAGGATAAATATCATTGCTTCCATTTTTTTGGATGCTTTCGATACCCAATCTACTTAAGAATTCATCTGCGTTATCAATACCAACCACTTCGTTTAACAATTTAGCCGCAGGAACGTTTCGGGAGTCAACCAACGCTTCCCGAATAGTGAGTGAACCGCGATAATTACCGTCGTAGTTTCTCAATACTGAGCCATCGGGATATGTCCATTCCTCATCTACGATAAGCGTTCCGGTTGAATAGTTATTGTACTCAATCGCGGGTGCGTAGTCGATAATCGGTTTGATTGTAGATGCCACACTTCGGTTGTTTTGGTTCGCATAGTTTACAGCTAGTAAATTAGATTTTTTACGGTTACCGACTACAGCATTTAGTGCGCCGGTGTGAACATCAACTAAAGTGACAGCCGTTTGTACTTCGTCATCAGGAAATAGAATATACTCTTCGGAATTGACGATATCAAACAAACGTTGTTGGGCATCCATGTCCAGGTTGGTCTGAATTGTCAAACCGCCCATTTCAACTTCAAGTCCAGTCTTTTCATACACTTCATCCATAACCAATTGGATGTAGGAATCAACGACCAAAGAGTTATCAACGTCATTAGAATGATCCACTAAATTTTCTGTCACAGGAACAAGTGTTGCTTCAGAACGCTCTTGTTCAGTGATGACACCTTTATCAACCATCATCATTAAAACGATATTTCGACGTTCCTCTGTTTCAGCTGGATTAACGTAAGGGTCATAGTAGGAAGGAGCTTGGGGCATACCTGCTAGGGTTGCGGCTTCTGGCAGCGTTAAATCTGCAAGGTCTTTGCCATAATAGTACTCAGCAGCAGTCGCCATTCCGTACACGTTGTTACCCATGTAAACTTTGTTAATATAAAGTGCTAAAATTTCATTTTTTGAAATTTCACGCTCCAATTGTAAAGCCATCCATGCTTCTTGTGCTTTTCTTTCTAAGGTTTGATCTTCTTCGGAAGTAGAGAAGAAGGAAAGTTTAATCAATTGCTGCGTAATTGTACTCCCACCTTGGGAAATACCACCACCACGAACGTTCGCAAGTGCAGCTCCTAAAATACGAATCGGATCGACACCTAAATGGTCGTAAAAACGTTGATCTTCAATTGATACAACAGCATTTTGAAGCAGTTCAGGAATTTCATCCAAGGCTGCTAGTTCCCGGTTCTGAGCGCCAGCTCCGACTTCGGTCGCTATCGAGCCATCGAGAGCGAGTAATTTTGATGGCTCCGTATCTTCTAATGCTTCACGATTCACTTCGGGAGCGTTGGCAGCATAATAAGCGAAAAGTCCGGCGCCGGCCAGAAGGGCGATAAAGCCTAGTGCAATAATCCCTAAAATAATTTTTTTCAAAAGACCGGTTTGTTTTTTCTTATTCGTTTTTTTCTTATTTGTCCTTTTTTTGCCATTTCCTTTCTTGGTCGTGCTTTGTTTTCTTTGTTGCCTTGTTTGCGTCTGCTTCGGCATATTCTTCACCTCTTATTTGTTTTCGTTGCCGATAATAGTATCGAGAGCTTTTAAGTAGTCAAGAGCAGGACGAAAGCCATACTCAATTTCGTATCCGTGTTCTTCTATATAGGTCAGGGGGATTGATTTCCGCTGATCAGTTGAATGTTGCTTCTCCCAGTATAGCGAGAGGTGTTGGCTTTCCAACAAAAAAACTCTGTTTAATGTAGAGAAGCGGATGATGACGAACGTAATTCCGCCCATTTCATAGCATTGCTTCATATGGGTGATTTGGTGTTCATGGAAATTCTTTAAAGGAAAAGATAATTTATTCTGCGTTTCTTTAGCTTCAAAATCAATATACTTCCCGCGATAAATGCCATTAAAGTCCGTTGTTGATGAGTGTCGATAATACGCTTCTTTAATAACTGCGGCGCTTCTTTTCGGATAGTCTACTTTAACGACTTGAATAGGAGTCGGTTTTTTATGGATGACAGCTATTCCTTTTTGAAGGTAGTAGGCATTCGATTCAGATAGCTGGTCTTCCAATTTCATTCCACGTTTAGCGTGGCTGGCAGAAGCCGTCTTTTTTACCTTGGTAATTTCCTTAATTGGTGATCGGTAAATTTTACCATTTGGATAATTAATTGTCATGCAAACCTCGCTCCCTCTGTTAGATTTTAGCAATTTTACCTAAAAAAAACAGTGCTTTAGTTTTAAGTTTATATAAAATCATCATTCTGACAGGGTTGATTTTATCATCATTCATTCTTATTTCAAACAGGTTAATGGTTCTCTAACCGTTTTATGTTTACTTTAAGGTACTTCTAGTGTAAACTAAATGAGTATGCAATGGTACATTAATTGCGAGAATGATACATTTTTGGAGGAAAGATCATGACTGTAAATTGGGAAAAAACAGGCACTAACGAAGGTGTCTTAACATTTGAAATACCTGAAGCAACAATGCAAGCAGAAATGGATACAGTATTTAAACGTGTAAGAAAAAATATTACTGTACCTGGATTCAGAAAAGGAAAAGTTCCGCGTCATATCTTCAACAAACAATATGGCGAAGCTTCATTATTTGAAGACGCATTGAACCAAGCTCTACCAGCAGCATACGATGCAGCTGTTAAGGAAGCAGGAATCGATCCTGTAGCACAACCAAAAATCGACATCAAGAGCATGGAAAAAGGCCAACCATGGGTACTTACTGCAGATGTAACGGTTAAACCTGAAGTTAAATTAGGTGAATACAAAAACTTGACTGTTGAAAAACAAGACCGCGAAGTTACAGATGCTGATGTTGAAGAAGCATTGAAACAACGCCAAGCGAAACAAGCTGAATTAGTTATTAAAGAAGATGCAGCTGTTGAAGGCGATACAGTTGTTATTGACTACGAAGGATTCGTAGGAGAAGAAGCTTTTGAAGGTGGAAAAGACCAAAACCATTCATTGGAATTAGGTTCTAACTCTTTCATCCCTGGCTTCGAAGAGCAACTTGTTGGCGCTAAAGCTGGCGACGCGAAAGATGTTGTTGTGACATTCCCAGAAGAATACCACGCAGCTGACTTAGCAGGCAAAGAAGCAACTTTCAAAGTTGTTGTTCACGAAGTTAAAGGTAAAGAACTACCAACTCTAGATGACGAATTTGCTAAAGATTTAGAAGAAGAAGTAGAAACTTTAGACGAATTGAAAGCTAAAATCCGCAAAGAATTAGAAGACAGCAAAAACGCTGCAGCTGATGAATTTGTTCAAGATGCTGCTATCCGTCAAGCTGTTGAAAATGCAGAAGTTGTTGACTTACCATACGTAATGGTTCATGACGAAGTTCACCGTCAAATGGATCTATTCTTGAACGATATGCAACGTCAAGGGATCTCACCAGAGCTTTACTACCAAATTACTGGTACAACTGAGCAAGACTTGCACAAGCAAATGGAAACAGATGCTGATGTTCGTACGAAAACAACACTTGTTCTTGAAGAAATCATTAAAGCTGAGAACATTGAAGTTACTGAAGACGAAATCAACGAAGAAATTACAACACTTGCTGGTCAATATAACATGGACGTTGAACGTGTACGTGGCCTAGTAAGCGAAGACATGGTTACAAACGATATTAAAATGAAGAAAGCAATGGCATTAGTTACTGATACTGTTGTTGAAGCTTAATTCATAAATAACACGATAAAAGGGGCATTGCATTCAGCAGTAGCCCCTTTTATTTCAATGTAAGCGTAAGAGTTGTGATTTGGTCAAAATATGTTAAGATTAAATGCGTTATTAAAGAGGAAAACTCAGGGTTATAGAGTTTTCAAAGACATAGAGAGAAAGGAAAATGCATATGTTCCGAGATGATGGCACAAGCATTCACTGTTCCTTTTGTGGGAAATCTTCCGAGCAAGTAAAGAAAATTATTGCTGGACCAGATGTGTATATTTGTAATGAGTGTATCGATTTGTGTAAAGAAATAATTGATGAAGAGATTTACAGTGGTGAAGCAGTTGAATTTGGTGAGGTTCCAAAACCACAAGAAATTCGTAAAATATTAAGTGATTACGTTATTGGCCAAGATAGAGCTAAGAAAACTCTTTCTGTTGCTGTTTACAATCACTATAAACGTATCAGCCAAATGGATGCACAATCAGCTGATGGTATTGAATTACAAAAGAGTAATATTTGTTTAATTGGTCCAACTGGTTCCGGTAAGACATTCCTAGGTCAAACCTTAGCGCGTATTTTAGACGTTCCATTTGCAATCGCAGATGCGACAAGTTTGACAGAAGCGGGTTATGTTGGTGAAGATGTGGAGAATATTCTCTTGAAACTTCTTCAAGCAGCGGATTATGATCTTGAGCGTGCACAACGCGGGATTATTTATGTGGATGAGATTGACAAGATTGCACGAAAAGGCGAAAATGTTTCCATTACACGTGATGTCAGCGGAGAAGGTGTTCAACAAGCACTTCTAAAAATCCTTGAAGGAACTGTAGCGAACGTTCCACCACAAGGAGGACGTAAACATCCGCAACAAGAGCTTATCCAGTTTGATACAACAAACATTCTTTTCATTGTTGGTGGTGCCTTCGATGGTATCGAAACCATTGTAAAAGAGCGTTTGGGTGAGAAAGTCATTGGATTTGGTCAAACAGCGCAAACAAAAGAAGAGGCTGAAAAGAGCCTGATGCAACAAATTATTCCGGAAGACTTATTAAAATTCGGTTTAATTCCAGAATTCATCGGACGTTTACCAATTATGGCAGCTCTAGAGAAATTAACAGAAGCGGATCTAGTTAAAATCTTGACGGAGCCTAAAAACGCACTAGTTAAGCAGTACCAAAAACTACTTGAGCTGGACAACGTTGAGTTGGAGTTTGATGAAGAAGCATTGAACGCGATTGCTAAACATGCGATTGCACGTAATACCGGAGCACGTGGTCTTCGTTCAATTATCGAAAACGTTATGTTGGACATTATGTACGAAATCCCAAGTCGCGACGAAATTTCAAAAGTTGTAATCACAAAAGATATTATCGAGGGTAATGGTCTGCCGTTGTTGTACGACGAAGACGAACGCTTGATTAGTTAATCTTTTCGATGAAACCAATGTTTGGACAAATTCCCAAACATTGGTTTTTTCATGTATAATATAGAAAATATTTAGAGGAAGTGATACCGATGCATGTACAAGATGCTGAAATTATTATAAGTGCAGTTGATCCTAAACAATATCCCAGCACAGGATTACCAGAATTCGCACTAGCTGGAAGATCGAACGTAGGGAAATCGTCTTTTATTAACAAAGTAATCAATAGAAAAGCGTTAGCACGGACATCAAGTAAGCCAGGAAAGACGCAAACATTGAATTATTATTTAATTAATAAAGCTTTTTATTTCGTCGATGTACCGGGTTATGGATATGCGAAAGTATCTAAAACAGAGCGTGCCAAATGGGGACAAATGCTGGAAACTTATTTCACGCAACGTGAGACATTGTGCCACGTCTTATTGATGGTTGATTTCCGTCACCCACCGACTGCTGATGATATTCAAATGAAAGATTTTATAGAGTATTACGGTCTACCTTATACAGTCGTTGCGACAAAATGTGATAAAATTCCGCGTGGTAAATGGAATCAACATGCTTCTGTCATTAAGAAAGCTATGAACTTACCAAGTATGGAATCCCTTATTGTTTTTTCTTCAGAGACAGGAGAAGGAAAAGACAAAGCATGGGGATTGATCAGTCGCTATTTAAATGAGTAATTCGTTCTAAACTGAAAGAGGTTCCTTCAAGAAAACGTTCGTTAAGCTTCAGTTATCGATTGATAATAAGGAGGTTTTTTAATGGTGCGCATACAGAAAGAACGATTTAAATATACCAAGGAAGAACGCAGTTGGATTATGCAAGACTGGGCAAACTCAGCATACTCAATCATGATTACAACTGCTGTTTTTCCTTTATTCTTTAAAGCAGTTGCTGAATCGGGTGGGCTGGACAGCGCCACTTCAACAGCTTACTGGGGTTATGCCAATTCAATCGCAACGTTGGTTATTTCACTCTTAGCCCCTGTACTGGGAGCTTTAGCAGATTACAAGAATCAACGTATGCCGTTGTTTACGTGGTTTACGTTAAGCGGTATTTTAGCAACAGTGGGCTTCGCTTTTGCTCCTGAGGGCAACTGGCAGTATTTGTTTTTATTTTATGTTCTTTCTGCAATTGGATTCTCGGGTGCCAATATTTTCTATGATGGTTCGTTGGTAGATGTAACCACGTTAACGCGCATGCACCGTGTTTCAGCCGCAGGATTTGGTTGGGGTTATATTGGTAGTTCTATACCGTTTGTTCTTTTCATTATTTTACAACTAACCGGCATATTACCAATCTCCCAAGTCATGCTGATTAAGCTAGGGTTCGTGATGACGGCCGTCTGGTGGTTCATTTTTACGATTCCGTATTGGAAAAATGTACAACAAAAATCCTACATTGAACGGGAACCGGAAATTGTTCGCAGTAGCTTCAAGCGTTTGTTCCATACGATTAGAGATATTCGGCAACATAAGCAGGCTTTTTTATTTCTATTGGCCTATTTCTTTTACATTGACGGAGTAGGAACAATCTTTAAGATGGCAACGGCGATTGGGAGTGACATTGGTCTCTCGTCGAATGATTTAATAGTCGTCATGTTGGTCGTTCAGTTTGTAGCATTTCCGTTCTCTATTCTTTATGGTATGCTGGCAAAACGTTTGGGTGCGAAAAACATGATTTTCGTTGGAATTACAACATATATTATTATTTGTGTTTATGCGTTGCAGCTCGAAAGCTTGCAAACTTTTATCATTTTGGCATTATTGGTAGGTACAGCACAGGGCGGTATTCAATCGCTTAGCCGGTCTTTGTTCGGACAACTCATTCCGGAAGGTCGTTCTAACGAATTTTTTGGTTTTTACAATATCTTCGGTAAATTTGCAGCGGTGGTGGGACCCTTTTTAGTAGGAATTATCGCACAAATAACGGGCAACTCATTAGATGGTGTGTTTGCTTTAATTGTGTTATTCGTTGTCGGTGGGGTGCTATTAGTACGCGTCAAAATTCCCGAAGTACATGAAGTATAATTTTTAAGCTCCGTTTCAGCTAAGGCTGTCGCGGAGCTTCACACGTTATCTAAACAGGAACATTGCTTATTCGCGCAAAATTTGGTATAATTACTATGTATTTTTATGCACATTTTTGAGTAGGAAGCGTAGTAAAGAGGTGGTTTTTTGGCAACCAGAATTCCAGAGGAAACAATTAACAAAATAAGGTTAGAAACAAATATTGTCGATGTTGTCAGTCAATATGTGCAGTTAAAAAAAAGAGGAAAAAACTATTTCGGTTTTTGTCCGTTTCACGATGAACGAACACCATCTTTTTCTGTAACAGATGAGAAACAGATTTTCCATTGTTTCAGTTGCGGTAGAGGTGGGAATCTATTTACATTTTTGATGGAAGTAGAAGGCATCAATTTTGCTGAATCTGTAAAGAAAGCCGCTGAAATGAATGATATTCATCTGGATATCGATTTAGATACGAATAAACCTCAAAGCGAATTACAGGATAAAAAAAATAAATTGATTGCCATCCATAATGCTACTGCGGCATTTTATCACCAAGTATTGATGAATACCGTAACCGGTGAACCTGCTCTCGCCTATTTAAAGGAAAGAGGATTTACAACTGAATTACTGCAGGAATTTCAAATCGGCTTTTCACCTCCGGACAAGACCGCTACCCAAAAGATATTAGAAAACCAAAATTTCGCAGCGTCACTCTTAAAAGAAACGGGGATTTTTTCCGACAGATCGGATTCTTCAGAATTATTAGACCGATTTGCAGGGCGTATTATGTTCCCGCTTCGCAATGAAAAGGGTGCGACCGTAGCTTTTTCAGGAAGAATTCTTCCAACGGATAATGCAGAAAAGTCTGACTATCACGAAGCGAAGTATTTGAATAGTCCTGAAACGATTCTATTCTCCAAACGTAACTTTCTTTTCAACCTTGATAAAGCCCGTGTGAATATGCGAAAGACATCGGAAGTTGTCTTATTTGAAGGATACATGGATGTTATCTCTGCATGGAATGCGGACCAAAAGAATGGTGTTGCCTCCATGGGGACGGCGTTGACGGACGAACAGATGCGAATATTGAACAAAACAGTTGATTCGGTAGTGCTTTGTTACGATGGTGATAGAGCGGGGATGGAAGCGACAAGGAAAGCCATTGATTTGTTGAGTACCAATCAACGGTTTGATATTTCTATTTTTCCGATGCAGCCGGGTATGGATCCGGATGATTATATACAAGAAAAGGGTCCGCAGGCTTTTCGTGAGGGGATCCAAAATCATAAAGAATCAATTTTCCAGTTTCAATCGCGTTTCTTAAAAACACAGATAGACTTGGATTCTGAAAAGAACCGAGTAGAATATCTGGAGCGCATGTTGAAAGAATTAGTTCAGGTTGATTCGATTATCGAAAGAGAACTCTATTTGAACGAGCTTGCAGAAGATTTCGATATTGATTTAGCAGTGTTGAAAAAACAACTGCAAGAATATCAGCAAGTCCATATGCAATCGAAACGGCAAGAACCGCAGTATCAAAATCCGAGTGAATCGGTTGCAACCATCACATTGCCGACACGGCAAGAACTAACCAAGATGGACACGATTGAACGGCAGATACTCAATCGCCTGTTTCATCATGAAGAAGCCTGGCACTACTTAAACGAAGTAGCCCCAGATTTTCACTTCTTAAATGAACAGCATCAAACGATTTACTTTTTATACAGTGCTTTCCGCGACGAGATACAGTCCGTGGGTCATGTCGATCATTTCTTGGATCGTCTGCGTGACCAAAAACTAACTGAAATTGTATCAGAAATAAATATGAATGAGCTTGAAGCTGAGGTTTCAAGGCAAGAAATTAGTGATATTATTATCAGTTTGAGATACGAATCTTTGCAGAAAGAATTAAGTCTGAAGAATCAAGAAATGAAATCAGCGAGTCGAAATAATGACAAAGAGAGGGCAAAAACCCTTTTAGCTGATATAATCAACTTGAACAGACAATTGCGGACGGCAAGAAAATAATCCATACTGGGATGGAGGAATCATTTTATGGCAATAGAAAAAAATGAACAAGGTAAAACAATCGAGCAAGTTACGAATAAGGTGATCAAGGAACAAAAACTTCTTGGATCTATCTTTTATGACGATTTGACTGATAAAATCGCAACACCATTCCAGCTTGATGCCGATGAAATGGATAAACTAATCCAAAAAATGGAAGATAGCGGGGTCAGCGTTGTTGATGCTGATGGTGGTCCAACTGCCCGTCAATTAAAGACCAACGAAGTGGCTAAGAAGACTAAAAAAGAAGAACCGATTGAAGACGATACAGCAGCTCCACCAGGGGTTAAAATTAATGACCCGGTAAGAATGTATTTGAAAGAAATCGGACGTGTATCACTTCTTAGCGCTGATGAAGAAAAAGAATTGGCTATCCGTATTCAACAAGGAGAACCAGAAGCGAAACAAGAGCTTGCTGAAGCAAACTTACGTCTGGTTGTTTCTATTGCGAAGCGTTATGTGGGCCGCGGTATGCAGTTCTTGGATCTTATCCAAGAAGGAAATATGGGATTGATGAAAGCTGTTGAGAAATTTGACCACGAAAAAGGGTTCAAATTCTCTACTTATGCGACATGGTGGATTCGTCAAGCAATCACACGTGCGATTGCTGACCAAGCACGTACTATCCGTATCCCTGTACATATGGTTGAAACGATCAATAAACTTGTTCGTATCCAAAGACAACTTTTACAAGATTTAGGACGCGAACCAACACCAGAAGAAATCGGTGCCGAAATGGACTTGCCGACTGAAAAAGTTCGTGAAATCCTGAAAATCGCACAAGAGCCTGTTTCTCTAGAAACGCCTATTGGTGAGGAAGACGATTCACATCTAGGAGATTTTATCGAAGACCAAGATGTAACGAGTCCTGCTGAGCATACTGCTCAAACATTATTGAAAGAACAATTAGAAGAAGTATTGGATACATTAACGGACCGTGAAGAAAACGTATTACGTCTACGTTTCGGTCTGGATGATGGTAATGTCCGTACACTTGAACAAGTAGGGAAAGTATTCGGGGTTACACGTGAGCGTATTCGTCAAATCGAAGCGAAAGCACTCCGCAAATTACGTCACCCAAGCCGCTCAAAACAATTGAAAGACTTCTTAGAGTAAAAAAGTAAAAGCAGGAAGGCCCGGAGTGATATTCCCGGGCCTTTTTTAGATTGCATAAGTTAATAAGTTCGTGGTGAAAAAATGATAAGTCTGCACAAGATGAGCTAGAATCAAAAACTTGTGCAGACTTTTTTGTAGACTAGGATTTTAATCAACTTTAAAAAAATCCCATTCTTTTTTTATAAGAATCGTTGCAATAGTTCACTTTTTAGCCAGAAACTGATAAGATTAATAGGTTAAAACAAACGTGAAAGGAGGAGCAGAAATGAATGAAAATCAATTATCCAAACGTTTAGAAACTGCTGCATCCTATGTCGAAAAAGGAGCGCGATTAGCAGATATCGGATCTGATCACGCTTATTTACCTTGTAACCTAGCGCAAAAAGGATTAATCGAATTTGGAATTGCCGGAGAAGTGGTTCTTGGGCCTTTTTCTTCTGCAAAAAAACAAATCGCTGCCTCTCGACTGGAAGGAACAGTAGAAGCAAGATTAGGAAATGGTTTAGAGGTTATAGAGTCAAATGATCGTATCGATACAATCACAATTTGTGGGATGGGGGGCGATTTAATTGCCCGAATCCTGGATGCTGGCTTTGAAGAAGGAAAGCTTGATAATGTGAAGCGCCTGATTCTGCAACCGAATAACGCTGAAATGAAACTGCGCCATTGGTTGACAGATAACAATTTTGAAATTATGACAGAAACAATTCTGGAAGAAAATAGTAAAATTTATGAAATCATTATTGCTGAACCCGCAACAGAGGTTTCAAAATTATCGTCTGAAGATTATCTATTTGGTAAATTCTTACGGTCAGAAAAAAATGCTATCTTTGTCCGTAAATGGGAGTCTGAAATTCAGAAATATGAATATATTCTGCGAAGTTTAGAACAATCACACCGTGACATCGCTGAAAAGAAAGCAGAAGTCTTACGTATGATTGAAATCATAGAGGAGGAAATAAAATGACCCAACTTTCTGGTTATGATTTTGTAGCATACTTTGAAACGAAAGTCCCTTTGTGGTTGGCGGAAAAAGGTGATCCGGTTGGTTTGCACGTTGGTGACCTTAGTCGGCCAGTCAATAAGATAATGGTGACCCTGGATGTTCGTCCGGAAGTTGTTCAAGAAGCGATTGAAAAGGGCGTTGATTTTATTTTGGCGCATCATCCGCCGATTTATAAACCATTAGCGCGGTTTGATTTGTCAAATCCACAGACACGTATGTACGCCGATCTAATTAAGCATGATATTACCGTGTATGCCGCACATACGAACTTGGATAATGCGAACGGCGGTATGAATGATTGGCTTGCGGAAGCCCTGCAATTGAATGATGTTGAAATCATGGCGCCATCCCGTACGAAGCAATTGAAACGGCTGAATGTTTATGTTCCGGAAGAAGATGCTGATGCTGTTCGCAGCGCAATTACCGGCGCAGGAGCGGGCCAAATTTCCGCGGATTACGAAGATTGTTCTTACTCGGTAAAAGGAGTCGGTCGTTTTACACCGGTTGGAAATGCCCAACCTTCTATTGGTGAATTGAACAAGCAAGAAATGGTTCAAGAAGAACGCATCGAAGTCATCCTAGAAGAAGAAAACGTAGAAGCGGTCATGGAGGCTTTATTAGCTTCCCATCCGTACGAAGAACCCGTTTATGAAATGTATTCAATTGACCAACTGCAAAGTGAAAAGTTTGGTTTGGGACGTGTGGGAGAACTAGCGAAAGAAATGACACTCGCTGAGTTTATCCCGCATGTTAAAGAATCCTTTGATGTCAAAGGTGTACGGATCGTTGTTCCACCATCGAAAGAAAACATATTAATTAAACGTGTGGCTCTATGTGGTGGAGATGCCGGTAAATATTATCCGGATGCGATTAAGCAGAAAGCGGATGTTTATATTACGGGAGATGTGTACTATCACACAGCTCATGATATGCAGGCAGACGGTTTGATGGTTGTTGATCCGGGCCATATTATCGAAAAAATCTGTATTCCAAAATTAGCAACGCTGCTAGCAGAGTGGAAACGAGAAGAGTTATGGCAAATAGACATTATCGAATCACAAACAAATACACACCCGTTTATTTTTGACCACGAGATTTAATTTGAGAGGATGTCCAACGAATGACTGAAAAATTATTGTCACGTTTTTTAACCTATGTAAAATATGATACACGCTCAGATGAGCAGAGTGAAACTATCCCATCAACGCCCTCGCAAGTAGCGTTCGCAAAAGAAATTATTATGCCGCATTTAGAAGAAATCGGACTTTCTGATATTACCTATAATCCAAAAAATGGTTTCGTAACTGCAGCACTACCAGCTAACGCAGAAGGGATTCCTACAATTGGCTTCATCGCTCATATGGATACGGCTGATTTTGAATCAGAGAACGTGAACCCACAAATCCATGAAAATTATGATGGGGAAGCAATTGTATTAAATAAAGAGAAAAATATCGTTCTTTCACCAAAAGATTTCCCGAATTTACGTAACTATATCGGTCAGACAGTCATCACAACAGACGGCTTAACGTTATTGGGTGCAGATGATAAAGCCGGTATTGCGGAAATTATGAGTGCCATTGAAATCATTAAAAATGATGACACCATTAAACACGGCACCATTAAAGTAGCGTTTGGACCGGACGAAGAGATTGGAAGAGGTGCTGATTTATTTGACGTAGCATCTTTTGCAGCTGATTTTGCCTATACAATGGACGGCGGACCTGTTGGCGAGTTGCAATTCGAAAGTTTTAATGCGGCGCAAGCAATCGTTACGATTCAAGGGAAGAATGTTCATCCGGGTACCGCTAAAGATACAATGGTAAATGCGATGAAATTAGCCCTTGAATATGACAGCTACTTACCAGCGAATGAAGTTCCGGAACAGACTGAAAATAGAGAAGGCTTCTATCATTTATCCGGCATCGAAGGAACAGTCGAAGAAAGTAAAATGGTTTATATCATTCGTGATCATGACCGCAAACTATTTGAAGATAAAAAAGAAAAAATGCTGGCAATAGCAGCCAAAATGAATGAGAAGTTCGACGAACCGCGTATTTCCGTTGTGTTAAGTGATTCTTACTACAACATGGGTGAGATTCTTAAAGATGATATGCGTTCAGTTAACTTAGCAGAAAAAGCTATGCTTGCTCTTGATATTAAACCTGTTATTGAGCCAATTCGTGGTGGAACAGACGGTTCGAAATTAACTTATATGGGCTTGCCGACACCGAATATTTTTGCTGGTGGCGAAAACTTCCACGGTCGCTACGAATTTGTTTCGATTGAAGCAATGGAGAAAGCAACAGCAGTTATTGTAGAAATTATCCGTCAAAGCGGACTTGAAGCTTAAGGCAATGACGACTAATTATTTATTTGTCTGGTTAGGCATCACAAATATTCTTTTATTCTATTTCATGTATAGCGATAAACAAAAGGCACGCAAACGGAAGTACCGGATACCCGAAAAATACTTACTCATACTAGGTATTTTGGGAGGCAGCTTGGGTGGTATTTTGGGGATGCATCTATTTAGACATAAAACGAAACACACTTATTTTTACCTGGTTTATATTCTGGGAATGAGTCTATGGGTATGGATAATGACGCGTGTAATACGATAAGAGGTGGGCTGCTTTTAGGTATAGAAGCAGCCTTCTTTACGATATATATGCTATAATAAGCGAGTTGAAAAAAGGGGGATAGAGGCGATGAATGGTATCTTGCCACTATGGAAAGAACGCGGCATGACGAGTCATGATTGCATCTTTCATTTAAGAAGAATATTAAAAACAAGAAAAATTGGTCATACAGGAACGTTAGATCCTGAAGTGGATGGCGTTTTACCTATTTGTGTGGGTGCAGCGACTAAAGCAGCTGAATTCATGACCGATATGGGGAAAGCGTATGAAGGTGAAATAACTCTGGGTTATTCAACTGAAACAGAAGATGCACACGGTGAAATCGTAGAGCGTCTGCCAATTACGGAATTACCAGATGCATCTGTTGTTGATGCCATGATGCAGACACTGGAAGGAACGATTATTCAAGTGCCACCTATGTACTCAGCGGTCAAAGTAAATGGCCGCCGATTATATGAATACGCACGTAAAGGTGAAACGGTCGAACGTCCGAAGCGTGAAGCTGTAATCTATTCTTTTACGCGTACAAGTGAACTTCGTTACAATGAAGGAGAACAAACAGTGTCTTGGGATTTTTCCGTAGAGTGTGGAAAAGGCACCTATATTCGTACGTTGGCAGTTGATTTAGGTAAGGCATTAGGGTATCCGGCACATATGTCACGTTTGACGCGGACAGCAAGCGGCCCTTTCAAAAAAGAAAATTGTCTAACGTTAGCAGAAGTACAAGAAAAAATGGATCAAGGCGAAATAGATTCTGTCTTTCTTCCAATCGAGTCGATTTTTTCTGAATTTCCACGCTTTGATGCGGATGCTAACGTTTGGGAGCAAATCAAGAATGGTGCAGTTTTAGAAGCTCAGACTTTTGTAGGACTTGAAGATGCACCTTTAATCGCTGTTTATTATGAAGGTTATTTGGTAGCCTTATATGAGACACATGCGCGTAAAACGGATTTTAAGAAGCCAAGAAAAATGTTTCTTTCAAACATTGGTTAATATGAAAGAGTGTTGATATATAAATGGAAATTATAAATATTCATCATCCGTATAAACAGGAACAAATTCCGAATGAACCGATTGTATTAGCGCTCGGTTTTTTTGACGGTGTTCATAAAGGACATCAACAAGTTATTCTTGAAGCAAAACGCCAAGCAGAAAAGCACAATGCCAAATTGGCAGTTATGTCTTTCAACCATCATCCAAGTATTGTTTTCCAAAAGTTGGATGCAGAAACGATGCGTTACTTATCAATTATGGATCGCAAAATCGAACTTATGGAGAATCTGGGGGTAGACTACTTCTATGTCATCGAATTTACGTATGATTTCGGAACGCTTAAACCGCAAGAATTTGTTGATCAATATATTGTCGGTCTACATGCAAAAGCAGTAGTGGCCGGTTTTGATTATACTTATGGACCGAAAACAATCGCAGACATGGCACATTTGCCGCAATATGCAAAAAATCGTTTTGCTATTGTTGAAGTGTCCCCACAGGTTTCTGAGAACAAAGAAAAAATCAGTTCAACACGTATTCGGGAAGCACTGGCTACGGGTGATCTAGCCAAAGCGAATAGTATGTTAGGCTATACCTATCAATTCGGCGGTCATGTTATGCATGGAGATGCACGTGGACGCGAATTAGGATTTCCTACTGCTAATATAAAAGTGCAAAAAAATGTGCGCCTGCCTAAAACGGGAGTATACGTAGTTAGTATTCGCGTGCAAGGCGAGTGGTATCAAGGGATGGCTTCCATCGGCTACAATATTACCTTTGAAAAAGACCGTGACAAAACAATCGAAGTGAATATATTGAATTTCAACAAGATGATTTACGGTGAGGAAGTTGAAGTACGTTGGCACCATTTCATTCGTGATGAAGTGAAGTTCAACGGTATTGAAGCTTTGATTGAACAATTAAAGCAAGACCAAGTGGATACTGAAACATACTTTAGAGAAAACCCCGCTGCTTTAGAGACAACAGAATTGGAGCGATAATTATGACTGCAGCATATTTGCATATTCCTTTTTGCGATCATATTTGTTTCTATTGTGACTTTAATAAAGTTTTTCTAGAAGGACAACCGGTTGATGAATACGTTGACATGGTTATTCAGGAAATGGCAATCATGAAAGAGCGTCATCCAAATGAAAAAGTTGAAACATTTTATATTGGCGGCGGTACGCCCACCACGCTGACTGCATCACAAATGGAAAAACTCCTCATTGGAATTCAAACGTATTTCCCCATGGAAAAAGGTTCAGAATTTACAGTAGAAGCGAATCCAGAGAGTATCAGTTTCGATAAGTTTAAGGTCTTGAAAGAATACGGTGTTAACCGTATCAGTATGGGAGTCCAATCATTTAATGACGCCATTTTAAAGAAAATTGGGCGCATTCACACTTCTGATCAAGTGTACGAGTGTGTAAAAATGGCTCAAAAAGCTGGTTTTGATAATATGAGCATCGATTTAATTTTTCGTTTGCCAACGCAAACATTGGCTGACTTCTCGGAGACCTTGGATCGTGCGTTGGAATTGGATTTGCCTCATTATTCCGTTTATTCTCTCATCCTGGAGAATAAAACGATTTTCTATAATTTAATGCGACAAGGAAAACTGCCACTTCCGTCAGAAGATGAGGAAGCAGATATGTATGCATTGGTAATGGAGCGGATGGCCAAGGCGGGTAGAGAGCATTACGAGATTTCTAACTACGCTAAACCCGGTTATCAATCACAACATAATCTCGCTTACTGGCGTAATGAAAACTATTTTGGATTTGGTGCAGGCGCACATGGCTACATTGAGGGCAAGCGCTATAGCAACAACGGTCCGATTCAGCATTATCTGGAACCTTTACGAAAGAAAGAATCACCGATTCTCTATCAAAAAGAACTCACACCTCTGAATGTCATCGAAGAAGAGTTGATGCTTGGTTTAAGAACGATGAAAGGTGTGAACCGTTCACATTTTCAACAAAAATTTAACGAACCTGTCGAGAAATATTATGCAGATGAAATTGAAAGTCTAATCAAACGCGAGTTGTTAATGGTGGAAGATGATTTCTTACGGTTAACTCAAAAAGGTAAATATCTGGGCAATGAAGTATTCCAAAAATTCCTATTTAATTAAATTCGAGCAATTACTGTTGACAAAAAATATTCATCGTGATAAGTTATTTCATGGGTTAGCACTCACGAAAGCCAAGTGCTAAAGCGAGGTGAAAAGATGTTAACGGAAAGGCAACTTTTAATCTTAAATTCAATCATTAAGCATTATATTCAATACGGGGAGCCAATGGGTTCAAAGACATTATTGCACGAAACGAATTTATCCGTTTCACCTGCAACAATTCGTAATGAAATGCTGCATATTGAAGAATTAGGATTTTTAGAAAAAATGCATTCATCTTCAGGTAGGATTCCTTCCATTCTCGGTTACCGTCATTATGTTGATCTTCTCTTACAAGATAAGAAGAAGCGTTCACAAGATGGTTTGCGTAGGAAAGTGCAAGAATCTATCCGCGCCCCTTATAAAGAGGCAGAAGAAATATTGGAAACATCGGCTGAAATGTTGTCATACATGACAAATTATACAGCTCTAAGCATTGGACCCGAAAAATTAGATAGCCGTTTATCCAATTTTCAAATTGTTCCTATTACTACGGGGCAATATATGGCAATATTGGTTACGGATAAAGGATTTATCGAGAATAAAATGTTCACAGTTTCCAAAGATGTGGATGTCGCGAAAATTCAAACGATGGTCAATATCTTTAATGAAGAGCTGGTCGGATTGAAGTTAACGGAGGTTCATAAGAAACTCCAAAATGAAATTCCAGATATTATCCGCAGATATATCGGTAAGGAATTGAATTTGCAGGCCATCTTCAATGAAGTGGTACTAAAAATGAATAATGAACGCATCTATGTAGGTGGAGAAATGAACCTGCTCAATCATTTTAATCTCGAACGTGTTCACGAAAGAGAGCAAATGAAAGCTGTTCTTGGTCTAATCCATGAATCAAAAGACCTTCTTGGTTTGCTAAAAACTGGACAGGATGATTTCAGTATTCAAATTGGAACTGAAATGAAAAATGATTTATTGTCCAATTTTAGTCTCATCACGGCGACGTATAATGTCGGACCTGATGCACAAGGTTTAATCGCATTACTCGGTCCTACAAATATGCCCTATGAGCAAATTATTAATATTATGCGTATTACACGAGAAGAGTTATCAGATAGCATGCATGATTTTTATCAAGAAGAGTAAAGGGGAATTGACATGGCTGAAGAAAATAATGCACCAAATGAAAACACAGAAGCAGTTGAGCCTACGGAAGTAGAGCAATTAGAAAAGCAATTAGATGAGTTACAAGATCGGTATTTGCGTGTTCAAGCAGAACTTGCAAATATCCAAAAGCGTAACCTTAAAGAAAGACAGGACGCAGCGAAATATCGTTCGCAAAACTTAGCAACGGAATTATTGCCAGTTATTGACAATATCGAACGTGCTTTGGAAATCGAAGTTGAAGATGAAAAAGCTGTTAACTTTAAAAAAGGAGTCGAAATGGTTTATAATTTGATGATTGAAGCTTTGAAAAATGAAAAAATTGAAGCAATCAATCCTATCAATGAAGTATTCGACCCGAATTTCCATATGTCCATCCAAGTGCAAGATGCTGAAGAAGGACAAGAACCAGATACAGTTATCAATGTCGTGCAAAAAGGTTACAAGTTAGAAGACCGTATTTTGCGCCCAGCAATGGTAATTGTCGCACAATAATAGGTTATCCAGTTAATTGAATGATTCTAAAAAAAGATAGACAGGAAGGGATTTTGATTATGAGTAAAATTATCGGTATTGACTTAGGTACAACAAACTCAGCTGTTGCTGTATTAGAGGGTGGAGAAGCGAAAATTATTCCAAACCCAGAAGGTAACCGTACAACACCTTCAGTTGTTTCCTTTAAAAATGGAGAAATTCAAGTAGGGGAAGTTGCAAAGCGTCAAGCAATCACAAACCCACATACAATTGCATCTATTAAACGTTACATGGGTCAACCAGGTTACACAGTAGAAGCAGAAGGAAAAACATACACGCCACAAGAAATTTCTGCAATGGTTCTACAATACTTGAAGGGCTATGCTGAAGCATATCTTGGAGAAACTGTAGACAAAGCAGTTATTACTGTTCCAGCTTACTTTAATGATGCACAACGTCAAGCAACAAAAGATGCTGGTCGTATCGCTGGACTAGAAGTTGAACGTATTGTTAACGAGCCGACTGCAGCAGCATTGGCATACGGTTTGGACAAGACAGATACAGACGAAAAAGTATTAGTATTTGACCTTGGTGGTGGTACGTTTGACGTATCAATCCTTGAACTAGGTGACGGCGTATTCGACGTTTTGAGTACAGCTGGTGACAACGAACTAGGTGGAGATGACTTCGACGATAAGATCATCGACTACATGGTTTCTGAATTCAAGAAAGAAAACGGAATTGACCTAGCTAACGATAAAATGGCTAAACAACGTTTGAAAGATGCAGCTGAAAAAGCTAAGAAAGATCTTTCTGGTGTTACTTCAACACAAATCAGCTTGCCATTTATCACTGCTGGAGCAGCTGGTCCGTTGCACTTGGAAATGACTTTAACACGTGCTAAATTCGATGAATTAACACATGATTTAGTTGAACGTACGAAAATTCCTGTACGTCGCGCAATCGCTGACGCTGGAATCAAACAATCTGAAATTGACCAAGTAATCTTGGTTGGTGGATCAACACGTATCCCTGCAGTTATCGAAGCAGTACGTCGTGAATCAGGTAAAGAACCTAACAAATCTGTTAACCCGGACGAAGTAGTAGCAATGGGTGCAGCAATTCAAGGTGGCGTTATCTCTGGAGACGTTAAAGATATCGTTCTTCTAGACGTTACACCACTTTCACTAGGTATCGAAACAATGGGTGGCGTGTTCACGAAATTGATCGATCGTAACACAACAATTCCAACAAGCAAATCACAAGTATTCTCTACAGCAGCTGATAACCAACCAGCAGTAGATGTACACGTATTGCAAGGTGAGCGTCCAATGGCAGCTGACAACAAAACACTTGGTCGCTTCCAATTGACTGATATTCCTGCAGCACCACGTGGTGTTCCACAAATTGAAGTTACATTTGACATTGATAAAAACGGTATTGTTAACGTAAGTGCAAAAGACTTAGGAACGCAAAAAGAACAACAAATTACGATTAAATCTTCATCTGGTCTAACTGATGAAGAAATCGAGAAAATGGTTAAAGATGCTGAAGCAAACGCAGAAGCAGATAAAGCACGTAAAGAAGAAGTAGAATTACGCAACGAAGTTGACCAACTAATCTTCCAAACTGACAAAACATTGAAAGATTTAGAAGGAAAAGTAGATGCAGATGAAGTTAAGAAAGCTGAAGAAGCACGTGACGAGCTGAAAGCTGCTATTGAAGCAGACGATTTAGAAGCAATGAAGACTAAACGTGACGCACTTAACGAAATCGTTCAAAACTTAACTGTTAAACTTTACGAACAAGCAGCTGCACAACAACAAGGACAAGATGCTGAGGCAGGTTCTGATGACGGCGTTGTTGACGCAGATTTCGAAGAAGTAGACTAAGCAAATCAACTGTGAATAATGGAAAACACGTACAGGGCGCTAGATGAACTGTACGTGTTTTCCTGAACGGTTGCCAAACTCTTGAGCAACTATTGCATGCGGATGGATAAAAACAATCCTTTTCAGCATCATGAGCGGAAAAGATCCGTGTCATAGTGATCAAATGGAGGAAATCAAATGGCGAAAAGAGATTATTATGAAGTACTGGGTGTTTCTAAAAGTGCTTCGGAGGACGAAATAAAAAAAGCTTATCGTAAGCTTTCTAAAAAGTTTCATCCGGATATTAATAAAGCGGATGATGCAGATCAAAAGTTCAAGGAAGTAACTGAAGCTTACGAAGTATTAAGCGATTCCCAAAAACGAGCAGCATATGATCAATATGGTCATGCAAGCACGGATCCAAACTTTGGAGCCGGTGGTGGCTTCGGTGGCGGTGGTTTTGGTGGATTTACCGGCGGATTCGATGACATCTTTGATACTTTCTTTGGTGGAGGCGGAAGATCGCGTAATGCAAATGCGCCGCGTCAAGGTGCCGATTTACAATACCGTGTTCATTTAAAGTTTGAGGAAGCTATTTTTGGTAAGAAAGAAACGATTCGTTATTCACGTGAAGAAGAATGTGTGACGTGTCATGGTTCAGGAGCCAAACCGGGGACAGAACCGAGAACGTGTTCAAAATGTCACGGTGCGGGTGCGGTTCAAGTTGAACGTAACACACCATTCGGTCGCGTTATGACACAAGCAGCCTGTGATGTGTGTAATGGAACGGGTAAAGAAATTATTAGCAAATGTAATGACTGTCATGGTTCTGGCCATGTTGAAAGTACACATTCTGTTAATGTTACCATTCCAGCTGGAGTAGAAGACGGCCAACAACTTCGTTTGGCAGGTCAAGGTGAAGTAGGTAGAAATGGTGGTCCTTATGGTGACTTATATGTCGTCTTCGCAGTTGAAGAAAGTGATATATTTGACCGAGATGGCGCTGAAATTTTCTATGTTCTACCTATTCCTTTCGTCCATGCAGCGTTGGGTACAGAGGTAGAAGTGCCTACTGTACACGGCAATGTTAAACTGAAAATTCCTGCAGGAACACAAACAGGTACAACTTTCCGTCTAAAAGGAAAAGGTGCACCGCGTCTAAGAGGAACAACAAACGGTGATCAACACGTCAAAGTGACGATTGTGACACCTAAGAACCTGACAGACGAGCAAAAAGATGCTTTACGTACATTTGCAGAAGTTTCCGGAGATCATCTATCAGAAGATTCAAGTGGATTCTTTGATAAAATGCGTGATGCATTCAAAAAAGGTTAATAATTACCGACAAAAAAACGAGGGTGAGAGTGTATCTCCTCCTCGTTTTTTATACAATCATTCAATTTGAAAGGGGTTACATTTAAGTGGAATAAGTCTATAATAGAATTAACAACACAAAAGGAGTGGTAGTACATGGCAACTGTAGGAAGATACGAAAGGTCAGATTTAAAGAAACACAACAACTTATTGTCCCGTTTTCGTACAACTGTGGAAACAGCGTTTTATGGTAATAATATGGTTGAAGTTACCAATCTCGCAGAAGCTTACCTACTCGCAAAAGATTCCGCCAGCACCATTGTCACTGATCTTCCGGTTAAACACACGAAAGAGTTGGGATTACCGGATGATGCCAAGATTTTGATTGAAAATGGAGGTAAAGTTGTCGGTCGTACTGCCCGTGCCAGAGTCATTCGTGGTGATGATAAAGAAGTTGATGAAAAAGTTGAAGGTATCGTTCGTGACGCGATTTACAACAACCGAGATAGTCTTTATTACAAGACAAGCGGTTATGTCGGTTTGGATGAAGATTTTATGATTAAAGCGCATATTGCGTTCCCGGAAGGCCAGGAAAACAATCTTTATTCATGGTTATTAAATTTTCAACCGGCTACAGATACTTATAATGATATGTACAAAAAATCTCAAAAGTACAACGAAGGAGATATTTTTATCTATACAGATCCAGATTGGCGTCATCCGGACTATCCACTTGGATTAGCCTATTTTGAACCTGAAAAAAATGTTGCCTGTATTCTTGGAATGCAGTATTTTGGCGAGTTCAAAAAAGGTACCTTGACGCTTGCGTGGGGGACAGCGCATCGTAATAAATATGTTGCTTGCCATGGTGGCCAAAAAGCGTTCTATTTAGAGGGTGGCAATTCATACGTAGCTTCTTTCTTTGGATTATCGGGATCAGGAAAATCGACACTGACACACGACAAACATGGCAATAAATACAACGTAAAAGTTCTGCATGATGATGCTTTTATTATTAATCTGGCAGATGGCTCATCCATTGCTTTGGAGCCTTCTTATTTTGATAAAACGCAGGATTATCCGGCCGATCACCCCGAGCAAGATTACTTTGTGACAGTTCAAAACGTTGGTGTCACTTTAGACACTGAAGGCAAGAAAGTACTTGTCACAGAAGATATTCGAAATGGGAACGGAAGAACGGTTAAATCGCGTTATTCAACTCCTAACCGCGTTGATAAATTCTCTGAACCAATTAATGCCGTTTACTGGATTATGAAAGACGATGCTTTACCGCCGCTCGTTAAAATCGATGATCCGGTGCTCGGTTCCGCCTTTGGTGCTACTCTGGCAACGAAGCGTTCAACAGCTGAGAACATAAAAAAAGGGGAATCAACGGACAAGCTTGTTATTGAACCTTATGCGAATCCATTCCGTGTCTATCCTTTAAGTGAAGACTTCAAGGATTTCAAAGAATTATTGGAACGGGAAGATATGAATTGCTATATCATTAATACCGGCTCCTTTATGGGTAAAAAGATACCGAAAGAAATATCGATTTCAGTCATTGAAAGTATGGTCGAGAAGGCTGATACCTTTAAGCCATTGGGAGATGCACCGGGAATGAGCTATTTAGATGTGCCAGGGTTCAATCCAGAAATTACAGAATCCTATTTACAGTTGGTGAAAGAAAGAATGCAAATGCGTCTTGATTTTATGGAAAAATATAACCAAGAAAACCCAGACCAACTTCCGGAAGAAGCACTGGGAGCAATTAAAAACGTTATTGCATCTTTATAAAAAGAAGAATGCAAAAAGGCTGTGATATGCTCCCTCTAAAGTAGACGCTTGAAAAAGTAAAACTACTTTAGGGGGGAGTTTCCCAGCCTTTTTTTAGTATAGAAGTTTGTGAACATTTGCCAAGAATCACTTAATAATTAACACGGCTCCTACCCTAATTAAGTTAGGGTTCGATATATTATTGGCGACGACTAAGTTATGGACAGTGGTGTTAAAACGATTGGCTATCGCGTACAAGCTATCTCCCGGTTTAACTGTGTATTGAGTCACCGGCTTCACAGTTACTCCAGGAATCGTTAGGATTTGTCCAACTCGAATCAGGTTAATGTTCGAAATTTTGTTTGCAGTTGCTAAACTGGAAACAGAAACATTATATGCTTTGGCGATTTTGTAAAGCGTATCGCCAGCCTTGACGGTGTAGGAGCTGTTTGAAGGAATCGGTTTTGCTCCCGGGATTTGTAGAATTTGACCAATGCTTATCAGATTTGGATTTTTAATATTATTGAGTGCAATGAGTTGTGCGAGATTCACATTGTGACGCAGCGCAATTTGGGAGAGAGTATCTCCTGCTTTAACGGTATAAGTTGCTCCTCCTGTAGAAGGGAGGGGTGTTAGGTTAAGTAATTGAGAAAGAGTCACAAAACGATAACCCATATTTTTCAAACGCGGAATGAGCGTGTTGAGAGCGGTTGGTGTTCCGGAAGCACCGTCACCAGTATGCATCAAAACAATCGCTCCCGGTTTGAGTGCGTTCAAAACACGATTGCTGATAGTAGTAGCGGAATTTCCGGTCCAGTCTAACGTGTCGACAGTCCAATGCACCGTATATGTGTAGCCGGCATTTCCTACTGTCGAAAGAACAGACAGATTCGTTGCACCATAAGGAGCTCGAAAGAGAGGTTTCGTTGTTTTTCCGGTTGTATTTTTAACAATTGTTTCCGTTTGAGCTAGCTGATTCGCCATTTGCGAAGGAGTTAATGTCGTGAAGTCAGCGTGATTAAAGGAATGATTACCAATGTCATGACCATTTTGGACGGCAGTCTTGACAATTGCGGGATGTGAACGTGTTCCGCTTCCGGTCAGAAAGAACGTTGCTTTTACTTGGTGATTTGAGAGTATCGTTAGAATTTTTGAAAAGTTAGTACCATCGGAACCGTCATCAAAGGTCAAAGCGATGACTTTCTCTGAGGTGTTCCCCTGCATGATAAACTGCGAAGTGGCTGCCTGAGCAGGCATAGTGAAAAAAAGAAGGAGAGTAGAGATAGTAAAAAGAATAGGGAAGAGTCGATGCAATAGAAAGTGTTTTGAGCCGTACATCTTAATCCCTCTTTTCTTGTTTGTGTTCCAAATGGGATTGTTTACTTCTACCCTTATTATAGCAGTAAAAAGATAAATAATAAACACAATCGAGTTATGTGACTATAAAAAGATTGATGAATTTTAAATAACTCTTTAACTTATAAAATGTAATTTGAAAACACCGTACAGTTTGGTAAAATGGTTATTATGTAAAAAAGTAACTAAATTGAGGGTTGAATAATGCCAAATTATAATAGTAGAAAAGAAAGAAAAAGAGCAGAAGAAGAAATTCTCAATAAAATTCAAACGCTCGAAACAGATAATCAACAGGAGATAAGTAAAAGTGTTCCTGTCGAAAAAGAAGATAAAATGATCCAAGGAACGTTTTGGATGACATTTGGAAGTATCTTTTCCAGGTTACTAGGTGCGTTATATATTATCCCTTGGAATGCTATGATGGGTGCAAGCGCTGAAATGGGGAATGCACTTTTTGCGGTGGGATATACCCCATATCAATTATTCCTATCAATCGGAATAGCCGGGTTTCCGTCCGCTATGTCCAAACAAATTGCGCAATACAACGCTAAAGGTGAATATTATCAAGGACAAGAGCTATTTAAGAAAAGTTCTTTATTCATGGTTGCTACAGGTATATTAAGTGCTGGTTTGATGTATGTGCTTGCTCCGGCAATCGGAGCCAATAGCCCGGGTATTTCTGTAGAAGCCAATACCCTGGTCATCCGATCATTGGCACCAGCTTTGTTGATTGTACCGATCATGAGTCTTATTCGTGGTTACTTCCAAGGTTACCAAAATATGGTGCCGTCAGCGATTACACAGGTAGTTGAGCAAGTTATCCGTGTTGTTTATATTCTTTTAGCAACCTTTGTAGTCATGAATATTTTCCAGGGACAATTTCCGACCGCAGTTGCACATTCGACTTTCGCAGCTTTTGTTGGTGCTGTGGCATCCTTAATCATGTTGATGTGGTATTACCAAAAGCATATGCGTAAGTATGGCGCGGTTATTGAAAGAAGTTCTACTGGACAAAAGCTTAATACAACGCAAGCGATTAAAGAAATGATTAAAGAATCCATTCCGTTTATTATTATTGGTTCTGGTATCACTTTTTCTAAATTGATTGATCAGTTCACCTTTAAACCGATTATGCAAAGAACAACAGAATTCGATGCCAAAACAATCAGTACTTTGTACGGTTTGTTCAGCTTTAACGCTGATAAGTTGATAATGATTATTATCTCATTAGCTGTGGGAATGGCAGCAACGTCTATCCCGCTATTAGTAGAAAACTATATCAAAGGCAATGTAAAACAACTTGGAAATCAAATTAGACAAATATTTGAACTCTTTGCCTTTGCAATGTTCCCGGCAGCTTTTGGGATGATGATTGTTGCAGCACCCATTTATAATGTATTTTATCCGATAACGGAGTTGAGTCCTGTTGGTGTCCGTCTGTTGGCAATTTCTTCAGTGATGAGTGTCATCCTTGGTGCCTTCACGATTGTTTCTTCTATCTTACAATCATTCGGAAAACACCTTGAAGCAATTCTTTACTTAATTATTGGACTCGTTGCAAAGCTTGTTCTGCAATATCCGTTTATCATGTTATTCGGAACAGCGGGTGCTTTATATGCGACTGGCCTGGGCTTCACGATTACAATGATTCTGTCACTTATAAAAATTTACCGATTGGTGCCGTTTAATGTTAAAGAAACAGGTAGAATGACGGGGCTAATTGCTTTGTCAACAGGGTACATGGTGGCGGCGGCTTATTTTGTCAGTCGCTTGCTCGGTCTTTTCATGGCACCTGACCGCAAAATTACTGCGCTCCTATTTGTTTTGATTATTGCTGGAGTTGGCGCTGGTGTGTATGTCTACTTACTATTAAAGCTTAGAGTGGCTGATAAGATTTTAGGTTCACGTGTTGAATCCTTAAGAGAAAAATTAAGAATCAGCTAGCGAGGTGAATGATTCATGCGATTAGATAAGTTTCTTGCTCATACGGGTTATGGAACCCGTAAAGAAGTGAAAGTATTATTAAAGAAAAAATGTATTCTAGTAAATGGAGCCATCATTACAAAAGGTGACACTATACTGAAATTAGATACAGATACTGTGACGGTAAATGATGAGGTCGTGCATTATCAAAAATTTGTTTATCTAATGCTGAATAAACCAGGCGGATATTTGAGTGCAACAGAAGACAATCATCAACAAACAGTCATCGATTTGTTAGACGCCGATTCGCAACGCTTTAGTCCCTTTCCTGTGGGAAGGCTGGATAAAGATACGGAAGGTTTACTCTTACTGACCAATGATGGAGATTTGGCGCATTTTCTGTTATCTCCAAAAAAACAGGTGCATAAAACGTATTATGCAAAAGTCGTGGGTGTGATGGATGAGGCTGACGTGAAAGCATTTAACGAAGGAGTTATCCTGGAAGATGGGTATGAATGTCTTCCGGCTAACTTGGAAATTTTGAGTACAGCGGAAGATAGCTCTGACGTGCATATTACGATTTCAGAGGGTAAGTTCCATCAAGTCAAACGAATGGTTTTGGCTTGCGGAAAAGAAGTCTCGTTCTTGAAACGTTTAACGATGGGTAGCTTAAAATTAGACGAAAATCTAAAACTAGGAGAATACCGTCCGTTAACAGATCAAGAACTGAATGGATTAAAGGAATTTTTACCCCAAAACAGCTAAAAGTGTTAAACTATAAGTATCAGTTAAAAAAAGGATGTGTCTGGATGGAAATTAATTGGACTAAAGAAGTGGAAGCGCGTAAAGAAGCACTTCTAGAAGATTTATTTACAATACTAAAAGTTGACAGTGTACGTGATGATGCGAAAGCAACACCAGAAATGCCTGTTGGACCAGGACCGAAAGAAGCTTTGGAAGCTTTCTTGCAAATAGGAGAGCGTGACGGCTTTATCACGAAGAACGTTGGTAACTTGGCAGGTCACATTGAATACGGTGCTGGCGAGGAGTTAATGGGCGTTTTTGGTCACGTTGACGTGGTACCCACTGGAACAGGTTGGGATACGGATCCTTTTGAGCCGGTCATCAAAGACAATCGTGTCTACGCCCGAGGTTCAAGTGATGATAAAGGACCATCAATGGCAGCTTACTATGCCATTAAAATCATTCGTGATTTAGGGTTACCTGTATCGAAGCGTGTCCGTATGATTATTGGTACTGATGAAGAGAGTGGTTGGCAATGTATGGATCACTATCTGCAACACGAAGAGTTACCAGACTTCGGTTTCTCTCCAGACGCAGATTTCCCAATCATCAACGGTGAAAAAGGAAATCAATCTCTATACGTGCGTTTCAGAAATGATTTAGCGGGTGGGAAAAACCAACTCATCAGTTTTGATGCTGGCCTACGTGAGAATATGGTCCCGCAAGATGCGACAGTTGTTTTCACAAGTTTGGAAGCTGATAAAATTCAAACGGCTTTGGAGGCTTTCTTAGCTACCCATCCTGTGAAAGCAACACTATCAACTGAAGGCGATGTTGTTACAATCGAAATGGTTGGTAAATCCGCACACGGAATGAATCCGGCAGCAGGAATCAATGCCGGGACTTACTTGGCAGTATTCTTGAACCAATTTAACTTTGGTGGCGATGCAGCGAAGTTCTTCAGCTTGATTACAGACTTCATTCATTTAGAGTTTACCGCTGATAAATTAGGCTTGGCATACACGGATAAAGTGATGGGTGAATTAACAATGAACGCAGGTGTCTTCACATTTACTGTTGAAGAGGGCGGTCAAATTGCCTTGAACTTCCGTTACCCGACAGGCGTGTCTGCAGAAGGGTTAGAAATTAACCTGGAATCAGCATTGAGCCAATACGGTATTACCATCGCAAAAGGCGGTTTAGGCAAAGAACCACATTATGTACCAGCTGATGATCCATTGGTTCAAACATTATTGGCAGTATACGAAAAACACACCGGTTTAAAAGGCTCTGAACGTTCAATCGGTGGCGGAACGTATGGCCGCTTATTAAAACGTGGCGTTGCTTATGGCGCTTTATTCCCAGACAGTATCGACACGATGCATCAAGCAAACGAATTCTTGGCATTGGATGATTTATTCCGTGCAACAGCAATCTATGCAGATGCTATCTACGAGCTAATTAAATAATTTTCAACGATCGGAGTAAGGGCTCCGGTCGTTTTTTTGTTTAGTTCACACATGTATGTTACAAACGCGTTACAAATGTTACAATCTAAATTTGAACAGTTTTTGAATAATGTAATTTTAAAATTTTAATAGTGCAATTAAATCATATCTTTAAGTTTGTATGAGACTTAATATGTGAATAAATGTCCAAATTATGACGCTACTATCATGATATTGAGAAATAAGAGTCAGAGTGTCTGCGATGATATTTCGATAATGATGCAATCAAACTGTCATACTCCTATTACAGAATTACCGACATGACAATGTTATACTTCTTAATGTTAGATTTTGAAAAAGGAGAGGAAACATTGAATAAGAAGTATATTGCATTACTATCTTCAATGGTCTTGCTATCACCGCTTGTAGGCGGTATGCAAGTTCAAGCAGATACACTTGATGAACTTAACCGTGAAAAACAACAATTAGAGCAAAAGTCAGAAGACGTTCAAAATAAAATCAATGATAAAGAATCTTCTTTACAAAAACTGGAAGATGAAAAATCAAACTTGGAGAGCCATGTTGCGGAGCTTCAAGAAAGTATAGATGAACTATTATTACAATTAGACAAACAAGAAGAAGAACTGCAAAAAATTGAGCAAAAAATTAATGATTTGCAAGAACGCATAGAAGCCTTACAAATCATTATTGAGCAACGTACTGAAAAATTAAATAATCAAGCACGTGTTATTCAAACTGAAGCTAGTATGACAGATATGGTATCAATCGTGATGAACGCTGAATCATTGACTGATATGGTGGGTAAAATATCTACTGTTAACCGTCTAATCACAGCGAACAAAGATATCGTTATCCAACAGGAAAATGATAAACAAGAAGTTGAAGATACGAAAGCAGCTGTCGAAGACGAGCGTGTAGCAGCTGAAGAATTGAAACAACAAATTATTGTCAGTAAAAACAACGTCGTAGCACAACAAAACGAGTTGAATCATCAAATTACATTGGTGCTCGAAAATGTGCAATTAACTGAAAAAGAAAAAAGTAAATTACAAGCAACGAAATCAGATTTAGCATCTCAGACGAGTGAAATTAGTTCAGAAATCGCTGCAGAAGAAACGCGTATTGAACAAGAACGTATCGCACGTGAGAAGGCTGAAGCTGAAAGAATTGCACGTGAAAAAGCTGAGGAAGAAGCAGCTGCAGCGGCCGCTGCACAAGCGGCCAACAATATGGTTGCATCGTCTGAATCATCGGTACCAAGCTCTGTTTCATCCAGTTCAGTTGGTGGCTTTATTCGTCCCGCATCAGGCTACATTTCTTCACCTTACGGAATGAGATTCCATCCAATCACCGGAACATACCATTCACATAATGGTATTGACTTCGCGGGCAGCGGTCCAATCGTTGCGGCACGTGAAGGGACAGTGGAAGTGGCAACATATAGTCCTTCTTGGGGCTACTATGTCGTTGTTAACCATGGCACGATTGATGGTAATAATGTAAAAACACTTTATGCACACATGACACCGGGCTTAACGGTTGCACCAGGGCAATCAGTGAGCGCGGGTCAACAACTTGGAACTATGGGAACAACTGGTGAATCAACTGGTGTTCACTTACATCTCGAAGTTTACGAAAATGGAACACGTATTAATCCATTGAAATATTTTTCACTATAATGCATAATATGAAGGGTCATTGTTCTCTCGGAGAAACAATGATCCTTTTCTAATAATAAGGGGGATCCGACGATGGAGAAAATCACCTCCGCGAAAAATCAAAAAATCAAACAATGGAAAAAATTACAGACATCTAAAGGTAGAAGAGAAACCAACCAATACGTGATTGAAGGGGAGCACTTGTACTTAGAAGCAGTTAAAAGTGCCATGATACTGGATACCGTAGTTGTGACAGAGAAATTCTTAAGTAAAGTTAATCCTGCTCATCTTGAGCAAGTCATTTTGGTCACAGATGATGTGATGCACACACTCTCGCAAACAGAGACATCGCAGGGTATTTTCTGTATTTTGGAAATACCAGAGCAACGTTTGCCAAAAACATTTAATGGCAAGTTTGTTCTTCTAGATGGCGTTCAAGATCCAGGAAATGCTGGGACGATTGTTCGAACGGCAGATGCTGCAGGCTTTGACGGCGTCATTTTTGGAGAGGGTAGCGTAGATCCTTATAATGATAAGGTCGTTCGCTCCATGCAAGGCAGCCAGTTCCATATTCCTATCTATAGAGGGAATATTCGTGACATGATGGGTGAATTTGAATACATTTACGGAACAGCGCTGGATAAAAATGCGAAAGATTATCGCGAAGTACCTCAAACAGATAATATCGCTGTGATTCTTGGGAACGAAGGAAATGGTGTCTCTTCTGAAGTTTTAGAAGCGACTACCCATAACTTATACATTCCCATTATTGGTAAAGCAGAATCACTTAACGTGGCGATAGCTGGTGGGATATTAATGTACTACTTTGTTTAATTGTGAAGAATATTACAATTTGACTAAAAGTAAGTAAAAAATCTTTTCAAAGGCACTTTTTGATGTATAATAAACCTCGAACAAATAAAAGGGAGCTTGATGAATGAAAATGCAGAAATGGGAATTGGACAAAGAATTTGTAGCGCACATAGAAGATTTGCTTGCGTGCGAAGAGGTCCAACAGCTAAAAGATATTACACAACATTACCATAGCACACGCTTAGATCACTCAATTTCTGTCGCATACCGGAGTTTCTGTATTGGAAAAAAATTCAACTGTGATACCCGTGCAATTGCACGTGCAGGTCTCTTGCATGATTTATTTTATTATGATTGGCGTACAACGAAATTTGATGAAGGTTCTCATGCTTACGTACATCCAAGGATTGCGTGTGCCAATGCTGAAAAATTGACGGAATTAACAGATTTAGAAAAAGATATTATCCTGAAACATATGTGGGGCGCAACAGTAGCTCTTCCAAAATATAAAGAAAGTTTTGTAGTGACATTGGTCGATAAGTACTGTGCTTGCGACGAAGCAATCTCACCATTATTTTCTAAAGCAAAGCTTTTACTTATCGGAAAATGGACGGCGGTAAAACAAGCAATTGTTACCAATCCAATCTCATTCTAGATAAGTAATATTTAATGAAACATCCACGAGAAGAGGTGCACGAAATGGAAAATAGAGTTGAGATGCATGCCTGCATCTGTCCTAAATTTGAAAAAACTTTTTCAATTTTAGGTAAAAAATGGTCCGGTTTGATTATCGAAGTTTTACTGACTGGCGACCACCGATTTAAAGAAATTGCTGAAGAGATACCTGGCGTCAGCGACCGCGTTTTAGTTGAACGTTTGAAAGAACTGGAAGATGAAGACATCGTTATTCGTAAAGAATTAGCTGATGGTCCGATTCGTATTTTGTATGGGTTAACTGAAAAAGGTAAAAATTTAGAACCCGCAATGATAGAAATCCAGCGTTGGTCAAACCAATGGATTACAATCTAGCTTGACGGCTGACTGATTTACTGATAGATTTAATTAAATAATATAAATGCATAGATGGGAACCATCTGCCTAAAAGAGACTACAGGGAAATTTGCCTAGACTGAGAGCAAATGACGATAACGGCATGATTTTTCACTCCCGGAGCAGGCTTTGGAATTTGCGATAGCAATGAATAAAGACCCGGCATGTTTGTCGTTAGCGAAGGAAGTGTTGTCCTATTTTTGGGCAAAACAAGGGTGGTACCGCGATATCTCGTCCCTTCTAGGGAGAGGTATTTTTTTTATGCAAAAAATTAGATTGTGAGGGTATTCGAATGGGATTGAAAGAACAATTAGAGTTGCTTCGATTAGAAGCAATTGAAAAAATTCAAGCTGCTGCTGATTTGAATGAATTGAACACATACCGTGTTGCTTACTTAGGGAAAAAAGGGCCGATTACGGAAGCTTTACGTGGTATGAAGAATGTATCACCGGAAGAAAGACCCGTTATTGGGGGAATTGCGAACGTAGTACGTGACGATATCGCGCAAGCAATTGAAGATGTCAAAGTTGTTTTGGAAGAAAAAGCGCTAGCAGCTCAAATTGCTTCCGAAACGATTGATGTAACACTACCTGGTAAACAAATTTCGGTTGGAACAAAACATGTTCTGACACAAATTATGGAAGAGATTGAAGATTTCTTCTTGGGCATGGGCTACCAAATAGTTGATGGACCAGAAGTTGAACTTGACTCATACAACTTTGAGAAAATGAACTTACCAAAAGACCATCCAGCGCGTGACATGCAAGACACGTTCTATATTACGGATGAAGTATTGATGCGTACGCATACATCACCTGTTCAAGCACGTACGATGGAGAAACATGACTTTGCTAAAGGCCCATTGAAGATGATTAGCCCGGGTAAAGTATACCGTCGTGACAGCGATGATGCGACTCACTCGCATCAATTTACACAAGTAGAAGGTCTTGTAATCGCTGAAAATGTTACATTAAGTGATTTAAAAGGAACGTTGGATGTCTTTGCTAAGAAATTATTCGGTGCAGACCGTGAGATCCGTCTAAGACCAAGTTACTTTCCATTTACCGAACCATCTGTTGAAGTGGATGTTAGTTGTTTCAAATGTGGTGGCGACGGCTGTAATGTATGTAAAGGCAGCGGTTGGATTGAAATTTTAGGTTCGGGCCAAGTTCATCCAGACGTACTGGAAATGTCAGGCGTTGATTCTTCTAAATATACAGGATTTGCATTTGGTGTAGGAGCAGAACGCGTTGCGATGTTGAAATATGCAATTGATGATATTCGTCATTTCTACCAAAATGATAAACGGTTCTTAGATCAATTCAAGGCGAAGGAGCAATAATCAATGAAAGTATCTTATAAATGGTTACAAGAATATGTTGATTTATCAGGTATTCGTGCTGATGAACTAGCAGAGAAAATGTCGCGTACAGGTATTGAAGTAGACGGCGTTGCGAAACCAGGCGAAGGCCTGTCTAAAATTGTTGTGGGTCACACTTTAAAAGTTGTGGATCATCCTGATTCAGATCACCTGCATATTTGTCAGGTTGATGTAGGCGAAGAAGAGCCTATTCAAATTGTCTGTGGCGCTCCAAACATTGCTGCAAATCAAAAAGTGATTGTTGCCTTACATGGTGCTCGTATTGCTGGAAACTACAAGATCAAGAAAGGCAAAATTCGTGGAGAAGCTTCCCATGGGATGATCTGTTCATTAGACGAATTGGGCTATTCTGAAAGTGTTGTTCCTAAAAAATATGCAGATGGTATTTACGTTCTTCCAGCGGACACACCCATTGGAGATGACGTCGTTTCTGTATTAAATATGGACGATCAAGTCCTAGAATTAGATATTACGCCAAACCGTGCAGATGCATTGAGCATGCGCGGGGTTGCGCACGAAGTGTCAGCAATTTACAATAAAAAAGCGCACTTCCCTAACGTAGAAGCATCAGAGACGACAGGTGATATTAAGGACTATATCCGTGTTGAAGTTGCCGATACTACAGATGCACCTGCGTACCATATCCAAGTCATTAAAGATGTGACAATCGCAGAAAGTCCGCTTTGGTTACAAACAAAATTGATGAGCGCGGGTATCCGTCCGATTAACAACGTCGTTGACATTACCAACTATATTTTAATCGAATACGGTCAACCTTTGCATGCATTTGACTATGACAAGATTGGGTCGAAAGAAATCCTTGTTCGTCGTGCTACAGAGGACGAGCCATTTACAACTTTGGATGGCGTAGAACGTATCTTAGACGCTTCAAATATCGTTGTAACAAACGGTACGGAACCAATTGCTCTCGCCGGCGTAATGGGTGGATTAGATTCTGAAATTACCGACACGACTGTGAATGTAGCTTTAGAAACTGCCTTATTCGATGCTCTTTCAATCAGAAGAACAGGTTCGAAATTTAACTTACGCAGTGAGTCAAGCGCACGATTTGAAAAAGGAATTAACGTTGCAACCTTGCAAGAAGCGGGTCAAAAAGCGGCACAGTTAATCAGCGAATTGGCTGGCGGTACGATTGTAACGGGAACTGCTTCCGTAAATACTATTAAACCAGAAAATGTAACAGTTACTATTACGCTAGAGCGTATTAACCGTCTCTTAGGAACAAAGATTTCCTTAGAAGAAGTTGAATCTATCTTTGACCAACTAGCTTTTGGACATACTGTATCCGATGATGTTATTTCTGTTTCTGTTCCACCAAGAAGATGGGACATTCGTATTGAAGCAGATATTATCGAAGAAGTAGCACGTATATACGGCTACGATCGTCTGCCATCAACTTTACCTGTAACAGCAGCCACTCCAAGTGAACTGACTAAGAAACAAAAGCTCGTACGCCAATCCCGTAACTATTTAGAAGCGGCTGGATTGACTCAAAATATTAGTTATGTTTTAACAACAGAGGAAAATGCGACTGGCTTTACCCGTGAAGAAGGGCAACCCGTTCGTCTGTCATGGCCAATGAGCGAAGACCGTTCAACGTTGCGCATGAACTTACTGGCAAGTTTGTTAGAAAACGCAACATATAACGTTGCGAGAAAGAATTCCGATATTCAATTTTATGAAATTGGCAAGATTTTCTTACCAAATGCGGGAGAGGTTCTGCCAACTGAGTCTGAACAAGTAGCGGGTATTCTAACAGGAAATATTATTGAGAAAGACTGGCAACAAGAAGCTGTCCAAGTAGACTTTTATCATGTAAAAGGTATTCTAGAAGCATACTTTGAAGCAATCGGTGTTTCCAACGCAATTCGTTTTGAAGCAAACAGCGCAATCAACTGGATGCATCCGGGCCGTACAGCTGATATCATTTTGAATGATACGGTTATCGGTTATGTGGGACAATTGAATCCAGGGGTGTCTGCTAAGTATGACTTGAAAGAGACGTACGTTTTCGAGTTCAACCTAGATTCAGTTTTAGCTGTAAATAAAAAAGTTGTAACGCAACAGCCTATTCCTAAATATCCAGGAACAAGTCGCGACTTAGCAATTCTTGTTGCTGAGACTGTGACACATGAACAAATCACAGCAATTATCACAGCAAAAGCAGGCAAGTATTTAACGACTGTTCAGTTGTTTGATATTTATCAAGGTAAAGGAATTGAAGATGGTATGAAATCAATGGCTTACTCGTTATCGTTCCTAAATCCGTCTGCGACGTTAGTAGATGAAGAAGTAACAAAAGCCGTTGAAGCTGTAAAAGAAGCTTTAATTTCCGAATTAAACGCAACAATTAGATAATACGAAGAGCCGCCCAAGCAAAAAGTAATGTTTGGGTGGCTTTTTACGGGTAATTTACTGAAAACATCATAAAAACATGGTAAAATAACAAGGATGTAGTAAGAGGAGGAACGAGAATGAGCGAAGATAAAAGACGCTTTAAAACCATCATTGCGGGAAGACCTTACACGATTTTAGCTAACAAACCTGAAGAACATCTTAAAACAGTATCAGAAATAGCTAATGATAAAATAACGCAAATAAAAGGCGCAATGCCGGAGTTAGATATTGAACAACGTTCTGTCTTGGTTGCTGTGAATGCAATCTCTGATGCAATCAGTAAACAAGCAGAAATTAATGCCTTGAAAGAACGTATTTCAGAGTTGGAACAAGGTAAACCACTAGCAAGTAAAACAGTGAGTACCAAAGTAACAACACAAAGTGCGCAAGTACTGGAAGCGCACAAAAAACCTGTGAGCCCAAAGAATACAACCACAGCAAAACAACGTTTACGCTCACAATCAAAGCAAGCACCCGGAATGCCACGTGCTTCAAAGGAAAAACTATTAAATCGATCAACTGAAATGGAAAAAAGGTGATAACATGTTAACGTTAATTATATTAATTATCCTTTTTATCGGCGTTTATGCAGGGCAGAGACGTGGTCTGATTTTGCAGGTCGTTCATACGGCGGGTTATATCGTTTCATTTTTTGTTGCAAAAAATTATTATTTACTTTTAGCTGAGCACTTAGAAATGCTGATTCCGTATTCCCAACCAGGAATAGGAGATGAGATGGTATATTACGATACCCTAGAAAAATTGAATTTAGACCTAGCCTTTTATAACGCTTTATCATTCTTAATTATTATTGCTGCTGGGTGGTTAGTGACGAGAATCCTTGGCTACATGCTAAATTCACTCGCTTATTTACCGGTATTGAAACAAGTCAATAATTTAGGTGGAGCAATCCTTGGGTTATTGATGCAATACTTTGGCGTATTTTTACTATTATCCTTCTTTACATTTATACCTTTTGATTTTATTCAAAATCAATTGGCAGAAAGTGGTTTAGCAAATTGGATTATTCAAAACACGCCTTATTTATCATCTACTGTTTACGAATGGTGGGTTGGCATTATTGCCGCGTAATAGATACTGAAAATCAACCGCAGGAGAGGTGAATGGGTTGAATTCAAAAATAATTAAAACACTTGAATTTGAAAAGATAAGACAGCAATTGGCAAAGTTTGCTGCAACTGAAATCGGTAAACAACAACTACTTACCTTAGAACCGTCTACTACATTCGAAGACGTACAGAGAAAGCAAGATGAGTCTGATGATGGCCGGAAAGTGTTGCGTCTAAAAGGCGGTATTCCGGTACCCCGATTAGCTAATATCGGACTGCCATTGAAAAGATTACAGATTGGTGGAAACTTAAACGGAAAAGAGATTGCCCAAATTGGACGTGTACTTAGCACGACCAAAGAAGTAATGAGTTTTTTTGATTGGTTCCGCGAGCATGAAATTGCGTTTTTCCATCTCTATGAAATTATTGATGGTTTGGTCGATTTACCCGACTTAAGAAAAAGAATCACATCATCTGTTTCAGATGATGGCGACATATTAAGTGATGCAAGCGTTGAGCTACGCCGTATTCGTCAAGCTATCAAAAGTGGCGAGGGTGCTATCCGGACGAAATTGGATGATTTAATCCGGACCAAGGCTAGCTATTTGAGTGAAACATTGGTGACAATTAGAAATGATCGCTTTGTTTTGCCTGTGAAGCAAGAATATCGGAATGCCTTCGGGGGCATTATGCACGATCAAAGTGCGACGGGACAAACTTTATTTATTGAACCTCAAGCAGTGCTTGAATTGAATAATAAACTGCGTACCTTAAGAGCCGACGAAAAGCGTGAAGAAGAACGTATCCTTTACGAATTATCAGCTTTACTCGAGCTGCATATCCAAGAATTACGCTATAATCATGAAATTTTGGCTATCTTAGATATGATTAATGCGAAAGCGCGTTATTCAGAAAGCATCAATGGAACGAAACCGCATTTGAGCAAAGAGAATCATGTTGCTATCTGGGCGGCACGTCACCCCTTAATTGACCAAGAAGATGTTGTTGCGAATGATTTGTTGATTGGTGAAGAATATCAAGCACTCATCATCACTGGTCCAAACACTGGGGGTAAAACGATTGCCTTGAAGACGCTTGGTTTAATCCAACTAATGGGACAGGCGGGCTTACAAATCCCAGCTGCTGAAGACAGTCAAATTGGTATCTTTACTGAAATTTTTGCTGATATCGGTGATGAACAATCTATTGAGCAAAGTTTGAGTACCTTCTCTTCTCATATGACGAATATCGTCTCATTCTTAGATAAAGCAAATGACCAATCGTTACTATTGTTTGACGAGTTGGGATCAGGGACGGATCCGCAAGAAGGTGCTTCTCTTGCCATTTCTATACTGGATTATATCGGGGCTAAAGGGAGCTATGTCATGGCTACTACGCATTATCCCGAATTAAAAGTGTATGCTTACAACCGCCCGGGTACAATCAATGCCAGTATGGAATTTAACAGTGAATCATTGGCTCCTACATATCGTCTGCAGATTGGTATCCCAGGCCGCAGTAATGCTTTTGACATTTCACGCAGATTGGGAATTCCATCTCAAATTATTGACCAAGCAACAGGTTTTATTCAAGAAGACAATCAGTCACTGAATGAAATGATTGCAGATTTAGAACAAAAAAGAAGAAAAGCAGAGCAGGAATCGCACCGTCTTGAAAAGCAAATTCAAGAGTCAGATCGCTTACTTGAAGAATTGAAGCGGGAAACTGAGACTTTAGAATTTGCGAAACAGAAAGAAATAGACAAGGCTAAGAAAGAAGCCAATAGCATTCTTTCCAAGACCAAAGAAGAAGCAGAGTTGCTGATGCAAGAAATCAGAGAAATGCAAATGAACGTTTCGAAGAATGCGCAGGTCAAAGAACATGAATTGATCGGTTTACGTAAACAGTTCGATGATTTGAGGCAAGAAGATACCGTTCCAAGCAATAAAGTCTTGCGTCGCGAAAAAGAAAAGAAAAAATTAAAAGTCGGGGACGAAGTTATTACAGAGTCTTATGGCCAACGTGGTATTTTAGTCGAGAAGTCCGGTCAAGATCAGTGGGTTGTCCAACTGGGAATCATGAAAATGAAATTACCTGAGACAGATTTACGCAGAATTCAACCGGAACCTGAGAAAGAAACAAGACGAACCAAGCGTCAAATTGCTACTGTCCGTTCGAATACGGCCAGTCATGTGTCAACGCAATTAGACTTACGCGGCTTCCGCTATGAGGAAGCGTTGCAGGAGTTGGATAGTTATTTAGATGCTTCGCTACTAGCAGGGTATCCGCAAGTAACTATTGTCCATGGCAAAGGGACCGGTGCAATCAGAAAAGGCGTGACGGATGCATTGAAACGGCATCCGCAAGTAAAGTCGTTTGATTTTGCACCACAAAGTTCGGGTGGTAACGGTGCTACAATTGCGGTTTTTAAAGGTTAGGCAGATAAATGGGTTTCGTGTATAATATTTGATATACTAAATACACGAAAATATAACAGGGGGAATAAATAATGGTTAGAGAAATTACAGATGCAAACTTTGATACAGAAACAAAAGAAGGCGTAGTTCTTGTAGACTTTTGGGCAACATGGTGTGGACCTTGCCGTATGCAGTCACCAATCATTGATGAATTAGATGCAGAGATGGGTGACCAAGTGACTTTCGCTAAGATGGATGTAGATGCAAACCCTGCAACACCACAACAATTTGGTATTATGGGTATCCCGACATTGCTCATTAAAAAAGATGGCGAAGTTGTAGAAAAATTGGTTGGTTACACAGCTAAAGAAAAGCTAGAAGAAGTATTAGAACAATACGTATAAGCAAAACCAAAAAACGTTAGGCTCCCAATTCGGATAGCCTAACGTTTTTTTATTCCATCTTACTCGATTGTAACGACTAGTAGAACTTCTTTTTTATCGGTGATAGTCACACGTGCTTCGCAGGAAGAACCGGTAATATGATTTATTTGTTCAGCAAGGTAGCCAGCTTCTAGTTGAAATGATACGTCTGGGTTCAGAAGTCTTGTTGAGACAAGATCACCTGTAAGCTGATACTGGTTTTGATCTTTTTCACTTTTGATTAGTATCAACTCTCCAAAGCCACAATGAGAGAAAGAATCAATAACAGCATCTTTTTCTGTCAGTGGGAACTGACGGGCAAGTTCTTTCCCGCTCCAGTATAAAATTTCATCCGTATCATCACCTAAAATATTGGTTAAAAGAAAATCTCTGATTAGGATGTAGTTGAAATGTGGGGAATCAATAAGTTCACTTCTCTTATCTTGAGACATTTCGTTCCTTCTTTCGTAGTTATTAATAGCATTTTTTGGTTAATTCATGCATAATTTAGATAAGTTATGGAATTGAAAGGTGGTTGTAAGCATGAGAACATTTAGAAAATGGATAGGCCTCATTCTGCTTGTCCTTCCAGTTGTTAAGTATGTTCAAGACTGGAAAGAAGAGTCAAAACGCTATTAATTTGAGCGCTTTTAGGAAATTTTTATTCACAAAAAAGTAAGGGGCTGGGATTTATTTCCCAGCTCCTTTTTCGTCTATGAACATACTTTATCGCATACCGTGCATCCGCTTCACTTTCATGCTGACTAAGAGGCCTTGACCTGGTTCTGTTAAGTTAAGATTCTTATCCATGTTCTGTACGATTTCGTCCACATTTTCCTCTTTACTAATCAGTAGTAAAATATCTTTTTCGGGTTCTAGAGCCATGTTTAAGATTGTTTTTTTCTCGTGTATTCCTGAACCTCTACCTTTTAGTAATGTTCCCGAATGGGAGCCAGTTTCGGTCACAGCTTCTACCGCTTTACTGCATAAACCGCGATCCATAATCGTGATAATTGCTTGATAACTCAAAGAACCACCTCCGTTTAATATTTCTTTAATTGTATCATATCCAAGCTAAACTGCCGAATATTTGTTATAATAATTGTTGTAACTAAAAGGATGGGGACGTTTATATGAATGAAAAAGCAATCGGTTTTCTTGACTCAGGTGTGGGCGGTTTAACAGTTGTTAAACAAGCGATGAAGCAATTGCCTAATGAATCCATCTACTACATTGGTGACAACGCCCGTTGTCCATATGGCCCACGACCTGCTGAAGAAATAGTGGAATTCACCTGGGAATTAGTCCAATTTTTATTGGAGAAAGAAATAAAGTTACTTGTAATAGCGTGTAATACGGCTACTGCCGTCGCGCTTGATGAAATAAGAAGCAGAATCTCTATCCCGGTCGTTGGTGTTATATTGCCTGGTAGCCGTGCTGCTATTAAGTACTCAACAAACAATCGTATCGGCGTAATAGGAACAAAAGGGACAATCGCCAGTAATGTTTATGAGCAGACCTTGCTTGATAAAGATCCCACTATCAAGGTGGAAAGTCTGAGCTGTCCAAAGTTTGTCCCTTTAGTAGAAAGTAATCAAATTAATACTTCCATCGCTAAGAAGGTTGTTTATGAGACATTGGAACCTCTAGCTAAGATGGGACTGGATACATTGATACTCGGATGTACACATTATCCTTTATTAAAGCACCAAATCCAGAATGTTATGGGTCCACAGGTGACGCTAGTTGATTCTGGAGCAGAAGCTGTTTCTGAAGTGAGTACCTTATTGGATTACTATAATATTTCAGCAGATTATGCAAATCGAAAATCCCGTGTCTATAAATTCTTTACAACAGGTTCTGAAAGGCTATTCTCTGAAATTGCCACAGAATGGTTGGAAATGGAACAAATTGATATTACACAAGTAACGGTTTAAAGGAGAGCAAATAAGTGAGCACATTAATTATAGCGACAAAAAATGCAGGGAAAGCCAATGATTTTAAACTACTATTAGAGCCAAAAGGTTTCGAAATAAAAACGTTATTGGATTACCCAGAAATTCCTGAAGTTGAAGAAACAGGCTACACATTTGAAGAAAATGCACGTCTTAAAGCAGAAACAATTAGTGCGCTATTAAAAGCACCAGTTCTTGCAGATGATTCAGGCATCATGATTGATGCACTTGATGGTCAACCGGGCGTTTTTTCAGCGCGCTTTGCCGGAGAACCAAAGAGTGATGCGGCTAACAACGCCAAAGTTTTAGCAATGCTCGGTGAGCTGGAAGGCGGCAGTCGCCAAGCACATTTCCACTGTACGTTGGTCCTTGCTCATCCAGACAAAGAGAGCTTGGTAGTGGAAGGGAAAGTAACCGGTGAAATCGCACAATTTCCAAAAGGAGATAACGGTTTTGGCTATGATCCGCTCTTTTTCTACCCAGAGTTGAACAAAACATTTGGCGAATTAACTGACCAAGAAAAGAACACTTTTAGTCACCGGTCAGAAGCATTAAAGCAGTTGGATAATTTAATCGATGATTGGTTCAACTAGACAGCAGGAGGGCATTATGCAACTATTAATCGTTAGTGATAGTCACGGCAATAAAAGAATTCTTAATGAACTCGTATCACGTTATTCGGATAAAGTGGATGCGTTTGTTCACTGCGGTGATTCTGAATTGTCATCAGATGATTTGATATGGGGAATAATGGATACTGTTCGTGGTAACTGTGATTTTGATGGCGGCTATCAAGATGTTTTTGTGAGTCGTAAGCTTGAGTACGAATATCTCGTTACACACGGACATCACCATGATGTAAAAAGGACACTGGAACAACTAAAAGCAACCGCAAGAGAAGAAAATGTTCCATTCGTTTTTTATGGACATTCCCACGAACTTAAATTTGATTATCAAGACGGAATCTTTTTTATTAATCCTGGCAGTATCCAGTCTCCGAGAGGACGTCTAACTGAGCCTACTTACTGTCTCTTGAAAGCTGAGGGCTCGCACCTTGATATCCAAGTTTATACCGATAAACATGTACAGCTAGTAAAGATGTCTTATCACAGTGATAAATTAATCAAATTTTAAGTACACTGATAGCGTATTCATCGTATACTAATCTTAATGAATAGTATCAAGGAGGGTTTGTATGATTAGTGAAGAAGTTAGAAAAATGCTCCTTCAAGATGATGACGGTCAAATATTCGTTTCAAGCGAAAATGTGGCCAACTTAAATTTAAATAATAACTTGAACCATGCGGTACTCGTCCTATCTAAAATAGGCTACAATGCGATACCCGTGCTTGACAATGAATCACATATTCGTGGTTTAATTTCAATGTCGATGATTATGAATGCCATTATGGGATTGGATGCCATTCGTTTTGAAGCACTTGAAACACTAAAAGTGAAAGATGTCATGGATACAAATGTTCCGATAGTAGATGAATCGGACGAATTAGAAGATGTCTTAAGAAATTTAATCGATCACAGCTTCTTATGTTTGGCTGATGAGCAGGGTGTGTTTAAAGGAATCGTCACTCGTAAGGAAATTTTAAGTCGGGTGAACCATCTCGTCCACGAAATTCATAATCAATACACGTTATTAGTAAAAGAAACATCAAATGCGAAATAAAGAAAGGTGTTGGGAGTTTTTCCCAACACCTTTCTTTATTTCTGATAATTTTATGTACTCAAAACGCAACCACTTTTCATCTTAACCTACAATACTTTGTTTAGGCAGAGTAATCCCATTTTCGCCTAATACATCTAAATACTTAGCTAGAAAATGGTCGTGTACATTAAACTGTTGTCCATTCAACGTATAGAAGACAACTTTCATGGTTAACAGACCGTTAGGAGCATTGTGGGGACCAATGTAACTTGGACCGCTGACGATTTCCGGGAAATTTGGTACTAACTGCTTATTAACTTTTTCCAGAATCTGGCGTACTTGATCAAAGTCTGTATCAGCCGGCAAATGAATCTCAATCATCGCACGCATATTATTACGTGAGTTGTTGCTGATGACATCGATTGTATGATTTGGTAAAAAGTGATGGGTTCCATCGAAACCTTGCAATTGTGTAGAGCGGAGTCCAATTGAAACAACTTTACCGGAGAAATCACCGATTGTAACGGAATCACCTACATCAAATTGATCTTCCAATAAAATAAAAAAACCGTTTACGATATCATTAATAAATGTTTGCGCACCTAAACCAATAGCCAAACCTGCAATTCCGGCACTGGCTATGAGGGTTGAAATTGGAATACCCAAAATAGATAAGACAGTGTAAATAAAGAAGAACGCGAGTGTATAGGAGAAGGCATTTTCCAACATCTTATAAATAGTACTTCTTCGACTGCTGGAAAAATCCATCTTGTTTCTTTTGCGTTCGAAAGTTCGCTTCATTAAGAACGTAATGATTTTCTTGATAAGAAAGAATAACAAAAGTGTCAGTAATAAGAAGATTGCTTTTGTCATGATGAGAGAAATTATTTCTGTCCAATTAATAGAGTTCCACCATCTTACAAAATAATTAGAAGATTTTACTACTGTATCAATTGTTTCGTCAATCGGATTGTCTCCGGGGGTAGTTGCCAAAAATTTCATAGCCTTACATCCTTTATATATCTTTGATGATTAAAGAGTAGCATTTTTTCTATTACTGGTCAAAGAGGAGGAAACAGAATATTTGAAGTGCTTTCAATAGCATTACTTGTTTTCTTGTGATATTATTTCAGTAAGCTAGTTGTTGCAAATAAGAAAAAATACTAGTGCTATATTGCAACACAATAAGTAGTAGAGGAGCGTGAATGCATATGAGTTGGGGTGAAATAGCGGGGCTGATTGCGGCAATCGCATTTGCAGCTTTAGCAGTCTTTTTAATCCTAGCAATCCGAAAAGCAACGGTTATTCTCGATGAGGTATCAAAAATTGCTGAGGAAGCAAACAAGAGTATTGCAGTAATTACTAAAGATGTTGACCATCTTTCCATTGAGGTTGAAGGATTGTTAAATAAGACGAATACATTGGTCGATGATTTAAACGGAAAAATAAGTAAGACCGACCCATTATTTACAGCGATTGGGGATCTGGGAGTCACTGTTTCTGATGTGAATCAGTCAACACGAAACCTGGCAACCTCAATTACCGGTAAAACGAACAAATTGAAGAAAGAGTCTTCTGTCAGCAAGCTCGGAAGAACTGCAACCACATTAAACCGTCGTCGCAAAGAGAAAAAAGCTGCCCAAGACACCAATATTAATATTTACTAAAAAATTATCTTAATTACGAAGGAGAGAAATTAAAATGGGTAAAAAACAAGGCGGATTTGTACTAGGAGCAATTATCGGGGGAGCAGCAGCAGCTATTACAGCACTACTGTACGCGCCAAAGTCTGGTAAAGAACTTCGTGAAGATATCTCAAATGAATTTGATGATTTTATGGATACAATGTACGACTACAAAGACATCGCAGTTGAAAAAGGCAGCGAGTTGGTAGAAGTAGCAAAAGAAACAACAGATGATATCAAAGTTAGCTTGAAAGATACTTCAAGCCACTTGAAATCACAATATAATGAAACTAAAGGTAAAGTAACAGAAGATTTCCAAAAAGCAAAAACAGAAGTTGATAAAACAATGGCTGACGTTAAAGAAGCTGCTTCAGTTGGAAAAGATGTTGCAACTGAGGTTGTTGAAGAAGCAAAAACAGAAGCTAAAAAAGAAACAGATATGAATCTTTAATAGCAAAAAGAGACTGGCATGCCAGTCTCTTTTTGTTAGCTTTTCATAAAATCTGTATATGCGGTTAGATGTGTCGGGAAAAATGTGAAAGAATGGAAGCCATGTTCATCTAAGTAACCACAGTCTTCAATTCTGACACCTACTTCATTGGGGATATAAATACCGGGTTCAATTGAGAAACACATATTTTTTACAAGCGGCATTTCATTTCCTTCCATAATTGAAGGGAACTCATGGACACTTTGTCCTAACCCGTGACCGAGACGATGGTTAAAGTAAGTGCCATACCCTTGATCCGCAATAATGTTGCGTGCGATACCATCTAAGTTAGAAGCAGACATATCTAATGTAGCTTTTGCCATAGCCGCATCATGTGCGTTCAAAACAAGGTTATAAACTTTTTCTTGTTGTTCGGAAGGAGCGTCACCGAAGAATAATGTCCGCGTAACGTCGCTAGTATATCCTTCATAGACAACACCTAGATCAAATAACACAAACTCATTTGTTTTGAGCTTTCTTTCTCCGGGAGTCCCATGTGGGTTTGCAGCATTGTCACCAAAGAGTACCATCGTGTCAAAACTCATCTGACTAATTCCGCGCTTTTTTAATTGGTATTCGATTTCTGCAACGATTTCAAGTTCACTTACTCCAGCATGAAGGGCAAGTGCTCCGATTTTGATAGCTTCATCAGCCCAGTATCCAGCTTTTTTCATTTTTTCAATTTCATCGGCTGATTTGCTGATACGCAAGTTTGCCATAAAAGGAGAGTAGTCGAAAGTAAAACAGCCTCTAGGGAAAAATTCTTGTAGTGCCTCCAGTTTTTGAACAGTTAAATGTTGTTTTTCTATCGCCCAATTAGAGTGCAATATTCCTTTACTAATTATCAGAGTTTGGATGATTTCCCAAGGGTTTTGGGTATCAAGGTAACTTTCCACCTGGATGTTGGAAACGGTTGCTTTGGCATCTTCAATTTCTAAAGCAGGGGTGAAGAGAATTGGAGTCGCATCCTTAAAAATCATGAATGCTAAAATGCGTTCATGTGGCTCGCTCAAATAACCCGTCATTAAATGGATTGTACTGGGGTCGCTAAAAAATGCAACGTCGATATTATTTTTTTTCATATCACTCATAATACTTTTTATATTATTATTCAATTTATTTTCCTCCTTTTTGTGGTATATTATAACACATAATCAAAATTGTGAAAAAATAGTTGCTTTTTTCATGAAAAAACAACTAAAACGCTTGCAATTTCATGAAAATAATGATAAGTTTTCATAGAGAATAAAATGCTATCTTTTAGTAGAGATAAAAAAATAAAAAACATCTGAATATAAAGGAGAAATAAGTAATGGAGAAACAAACAATTACAATTTATGATGTTGCCCGCGAGGCCAACGTCTCTATGGCTACTGTTTCACGTGTTGTAAACGGAAACCCAAACGTAAAACCATCTACACGTAAGAAAGTATTGGAGGTAATTGATCGCTTAGACTACCGTCCTAACGCTGTTGCCCGTGGACTTGCCAGTAAGAAAACAACGACTGTTGGTGTTCTTATCCCAGACGTTACGAATGTGTTCTTTGCATCACTAGCTCGTGGTATTGACGATATTGCTACTATGTACAAGTATAACATTATCCTAGCAAACTCTGACCAAAATGAAAATAAAGAAATCCAAGTTCTAAACACTTTGTTAGCTAAACAAGTGGACGGAATCATTTATATGGGTAACAAGATTACAGACGAACTACGTGCAGAATTTGCACGTTCTAAAACACCTGTTGTACTTGCAGGGACTGTTGATCCTGACCAAGAAGTTGGTAGTGTAAACATTGACTATATCGACGCGACAGAAAAAGTAATTGCAAAATTAATTGAAAGCGACAGAAAAAATATTGGATTTATTTCTTCTCAAATCGCTAATCCTATCAACGGTCAATACCGCTTGAAAGGATACAAAAATGCGCTTCTATCTGCAGGTATTACTTATGATGAATCCTTTGTTTTCGAAAGTGATGGATCGGTTGACGCAGGCGAGAGCATGGCAGCACAGTTACTTGAAAAAGGAATTGATAGTGCCTATGTTACGGACGATGAGTTAGCAATCGGTTTGCTAAACGGTATTATTAACGCTGGCGTTAATGTACCAGAAGACTTTGAGATTATTTCAAGTAACAACTCTAAAATTACTGAAATGGCTCGTCCAAAACTAAGTTCGATTATGCTTCCGCTTTATGATATCGGTGCAGTAGCAATGCGTCTTCTAACTAAAATTATGAACAAAGAAGAAATCGATGAAAAAACAATCACGTTGCCATACAAAATTGTTTACCGTGGCACAACAACGCTAGAAGAAGAATAGAAATGTTAATGATTCAAATAAAAAACAGAGGAGCGGGGAGATAATTCCCGATCCTCTGTTTTTTTATTCGTTACTTTAACTACCCTCAGATTCTTTTGCAGCTTCTTCAGCTTTCTTTTTAGCTTCTTCTTCCGCCTTTTTCTTGGCTTCTTCTTCCGCCTTTTTCTTGGCTTCCTCTTCCGCTTTTTTCTTAGCTTCTTCTTCCGCTTTTTTCTTAGCTTCTGCCTCAGCTTTTTTCTTAGCTTCAGCATCTTTCAATTTCTTTTCCTCAGCATTCCAAAATGCTAACTTGATATCAGCATCTGTCGCTCCTGGAGAGAAGTTGTAAGTAGGTGCTTTCGGAAGATTTGTTTCTTTGAATAAATCTGTCGTTTTAGTTCCATCTATATTTACCGAACGATTAGAACCCGGAATGGTTACTTTACCAGCAAGTGTTCCCGTGGAAGCGACCACAGATTTTTCAACTAAACCACCCGGACGCTGATGGATTTGATCAATACCGAAAGTTTCAGGATTCACGGCATGAACTTTATTTGCGATCAGTGACCAATATTGCATGTTGTTAAGTGAGGGCCACCCTGTAAAGTATGGATCATAGAACGCATGCGTTTCATATTTATTATTGTAACCAACCCATGAACTTAAGGTAACGGTAGGAGTACTGCCAATAAACCAGTAGTCTGTATTCTTGTCTGATGTACCAGTTTTGGCTGCTAAATCAGGGTTGAAGTTTAGGTAGTTTGTAATTCGGTTTGAGAACCCTAGATCAACAACATCCCGCAGGATATCCAAAGTGAGATAAGCTGTTTGATCGGAGAAGACTTCTCTGGCTTCGTGCTCATGTTCGTAGATAATGTTACCATCTACATCTTCAATTTTTTCAATCAGGTAGTGGGGAATGAAATCGCCGTGGTTCGCAAATGTTGCAAAAGCATTCGTTTGTTCAGCAACAGTTACGTCTGTTGTTCCCAGTGAAAAAGCTCCAAACTGTTTATTATCATCGATTAATTCATAATCCATCATATCCATGTATTTGTAAGGCTCCATACCTTTGCTCAACATTTCGAGATAAAGTTTGGCAGTCGGGTTGTTCATAGAATCATATAATGCTTTTCTAGCTGGAACCAGTTTATTGGATATAACATTTCCAATATTTGACACTTCCCAAATAGAACCGTCTGCTTGTCTCGCTTCTTCACCCATTGGCGTATCTGGCAACATTGAAGCAGGGGAGATAAGGTTCATCTCAATTGCTGGTGCATATACGGCTAATGGTTTGATTGTCGAAGCAGGGGAGCGGGGTGCATCAAATGCATGGTCCACTTGATCCGTTGAAAAATCAACGCCACCGATAAATCCTAGAACACGACCGGTCGCATTTTCTAATAAAATACTGCCTGATTGCGCCAGTTCTGTATATTCCTTCGTTTCACCTGTTGCTTCATCTACATAGGTGTCTACATAAGTTTCTCCAAGGTTTGGAGCAAATTCCGTTGCGGCTTCTTGCATTGCGTTATAAATGTTCTTATCAATTGTGGAATAGACTTTGATTCCAGCTGTTTCGAGATAATTCTGATTTCTGAAATAGTACTCATTGTACATCTCGACGTTCGCATCAACTTCCTCGAAAGTCAAACCATTTTTCTCAGCTTCAACAGCCATTAATGTTTCAATTGCTTGTTTTTCGACTTGTTGGTACAGATAATTATGGTTATTAAGATTGCCGTCTTTTTCAAGAATGAAGTCTGCTTCAATATCGTAAGTCATTGCTGCATCGTATTCTTCTTTAGTTATCGTCTGTTCCTCGAACATACGGGTTAACACAGTCTTCATACGATTGACACCCGCAGAGTTATCTTCATAGATTTCTCCCGAATTTGTATAAGGTGTGTAAATATAAGGATTCTGTGGCAGACCAACTAAGAAAGCTGCTTGCGGCAAGTTCACTTCATTTGCATGAACTCCGAAGATTCCAAGTGCAGCTTCTTCGATTCCGGCAATGTTTGAGCCCGCACTGTTTCTACCAAATGGTGATACATTTAAATAGGCAGTAAGAATTTCATCCTTTTCGAAATAGTTTTCCAAGCGCATTGCCAAAAGCATTTCATTCACTTTTCTGGAGAACGTTACTTCACTGGATAAGAGTTGTTGTTTTACAAGCTGCTGTGTGATGGTTGATCCTCCGGTTGTCTCACCAAGTCCAGAAACCTCCGTTATTACGGCTCTAAAGACAGCCTTTGGAACAATACCATTATGTTCGTGGAAGTACTCATCTTCTGTGGAGATTAAGCCATTGATGATGAATGGTGAAATCTGATCGTATTGAATCACAGAACGTTGTAAGTCCGTCCGAACCTCGGAAATCAAATCACCACTACTATAATGAAGACTGGATACAAGCTCGACATTTCCAATTGCTTGGGCCATCACAGTACGATCGGGCGGCAGGTCATCATCTACTAGGGAGGCGAATAAGCCTAAGCCAAGACCAAGACCTAAAAAGCCAAGTAAGGAAACAATCATTAAAACTGATATCATAATCGTTTTCACTACGCCGTACGTAACGTTGAAACCAAATGCACTTTTAGAAGCAATGGTATAAAGCGTATCATTCGATTTAAGTTGCCCAGATAGACGTTTGAAAGAATGCGTTACATTCGAATACGTCTTTTTTGAGAATGAAGAAACGTGTTTAAGAAAATCATCAAACTGGTTTCCATCTGATTTATTCATTTTATCCCTCTCTCTGATTGCATAGTCTTCGCTATTATATCAAAAATAGGCACGGGTATCTATTTTGTGGCCCGATAGATATAAAAAAGAAACCAGATTGTAATATATCTGGTTTCTTAATGCCGTTATTCTATACAGTTGCTGTCTCAAGCGTTTCGCCGATTAGGCTCAAGCGTTCTACGACCTCTGCAGTTGTTAGATTATTTTGGCTCACATAGCGATTACGAGGGGACACACGGCATGCGTGTGTACAACCACGTAGGTATTTATGTTCGTTTTCTTCCGATGCTATGATTTGACGGTTACAATCAGGGTTACCACAGTTCACGTAGCGTTCGCATGGTGTTCCATCAAACCAATCTTTCCCAACAATTACGTGTTCTTTTTGGTTGATATCCACAGCGATACGTTCATCGAAGACATACATCTTACCATCCCATAATTCGCCTTGAACTTCAGGGTCTTTACCGTAAGTTGCGATTCCGCCATGTAGCTGACCCACATCTTTAAAGCCTTCTTTTACTAACCAACCTGAGAATTTTTCACAGCGGATACCACCAGTACAGTAAGTAACAACGCGTTTATCCATGAATTTCTCTTTGTTTTCACGAATCCATTCAGGAAGCTCACGGAAATTACGAATATCGGGGCGAACTGCGCCACGGAAATGACCTAGATCGAATTCATAGTCATTACGTGCATCAATGACGACGGTATCTTCATCCAAGATTGCTTCTTTAAATTCCTGTGGTGATAAGTATTGGCCTGTTACTTGATTCGGGTTCAAATCTTCTTCACCCAATTGTAATGAAACAATCTCAGGGCGGTAGCGAACGTGCATTTTCTTAAATGCATGTCCATCTGCCTCATCGATTTTCCACATAATGTCGTTAAAACGTTCGTCCTTATTCATGTGCGCGATGTAGGCATCCGTTTGTTCAATCGTACCAGAAACCGTTCCATTAATACCTTCTTCAGAAACAAGGGTACGTCCTTTTAGACCTAAACTCTTACAAAATTCTAAATGTTCTTGTGCAAATGCCTCAGCATTGCTAATTTCTACATATTTATAAAATAGTAGGACACGAAAATCTCCTGCCATATTTAATTCCTCCAATAATTTTTACTTTTACTCTTTATTATAGTCCTAAAGCTTTATTGTGGCTACCCCTAAGCTCAAATGTTACAATTTTGAAATAAGGAGGTCATAAGATGCTAAAGTGTTTGGTTATTATTAATCCTTCTTCAGGAAAAATCCGTTATAAAGAATACTTACCGGAATTGACTAAAGTCCTCACACATAAATTTAATGAAATAGAGTTTGTTTATACCGAGAAAAAAGGTGACGGAATTCATTATGGCCGTACGATAAATGCTGATACTGTTATAGTAGTGGGCGGCGACGGCACTATTCGAGAAGTCGTGAATGGCTTGATGCAACAAAAATACATTCCCAAATTGGGTATCATTCCAGCGGGAACCGTCAATGATTTGGCTAGAGCATTAAATATACCGCTAGATCCATTTAAAGCAATCGCAGTTCTTAAAAAGGATACAGTAAAGTATATTGATGTCGGCAAGTTAAATGAAACGTATTTTATTTCCTTGGTCGCTATTGGTGGTATCCCTCAAGCCATTCATGATGTGCAATCAGAGTCTAAAACTAAATGGGGGAGAGCAGCTTATTTTTTCAACGGCGCCAAGTACGCGATGAAGCAACAACCGTTTACCTATGAAATGAAAAGTGATAATCACAGTATGAGTGGGGAATCATCACTCGTGGTTCTCTCTTTACTGAATTCAGTAGCAGGGATGGGGCGTTTTTTTCAAGATGCCCGACCGGACGATGGTAGGTTTCGCATTATGGTATTTCCTACCTTTAAATTCTTGAAGGCTGGTTATTATGTTGCGCGAATTTTAGCCGGTAAAATTCAAGAAAATAAGGAAGTTGCGATTTATTCGACTAAAGAAGTGAGCCTCATACTTTCAAAGCCCTATAGCCTGAATGTCGATGGCGAAAAAGAGCAAGGGAGAGAATTGCATATACAGGTCATCCCGAAGATACTGCCTGTTTATAGTTCTCAATAAAAAAACGGTCTGGGAGAAAAATCCAGACCGTTTTTCATAGTACTTTACTAGACGTATTTTTCTGTCAATTCCAAGAACGCATTCGCATCTTCTACCATAATCGCAATGCCTTGCTCCCAGAATGATTCAACCGTGATATCTTTTCCAAGATGCTTTTGAACAAGATCCTCTGTTGACATAACAGCTGTATCTCTTAAAAGGGCAATGTACTTATCTTCAAATCCGTCCGGATTCTTTTTGTATTCAGCGAAGATACTTAGGCTGAAGAGGAATCCGAATGTGTATGGGAAGTTGTAGAAAGAAATCCCATCAATAAAGAAGTGTAACTTAGATGCCCAGAAGTGTGGATGATATTCACTCAGGTTGTCATTAAAGGCTTCTTTTTGAGCAGTGACCATCAATTCAGAGAGACGATCAGCCGTAACGAGACCTTTTTGTCTTTCTGAATAGAAAGATTGTTCAAATAGGAAACGCGCATGAATGTTCATAAACATTGCAGTAGCATTTTCTAATTTTGTATTTAATAAAGAAATTTTTTCTTCGTTTGAATTTGCTGCTTCAACAGTAGCACTGGCCACGAGTGTTTCTGCAAAGGTTGAAGCTGTTTCCGCTACGTTCATCGCATAACGCGTGTTCATCCGTGGTAAATCCCACATTGTGTAACTATGGAAGGCATGGCCGATTTCATGTGCCAATGTACTCATATCGCTTGCTGAACCGGTGAAAGTCATGAAAATGCGGGACTCTTTTGATTCCGGCAAACTTGTACAATAACCGCCCGGACGTTTTCCAGTTCTATCCTCAGCCTCAACCCAACCTTTTTCGATGATATCTTGTGAGAAGGAAGCTAATTTCGGACCAAACTTAGCAAAGTTGTCATTAATAAAATCAACTGCTTCATCATAAGTGAACGTACGTGCCTTAAAATCACCAACTGAAACAGGAGCATCCACGTCGTACCAAGCTAACTTATCTTTACCCATCAAAGCGGCTTTACGTTCCATAAACTTAAAGAAAGGCTGCTTATTTTTGCTAATTGCATTCCACATCGCGTCCAAGGTTTCTTTTTGAATGCGATTATAGCGTAGTGGTTCCACCATGAAATCTTCTTCTCCATGCAGTTTATAATTCTCCAAACGGAAGCCTTGTAGATGATTTAATGTATCTGCAAATAGCGGGGCATAGTGTCCCCATGCTCTTTCCCACTCTGTAAATATTTGTTTACGGACTGCAGGGTCCGAATCCGAATACATCCGGTTCATAGCTTGTCCCGCAGAAAGTTCTTGAATGTTCCCATCCTTATCTGCTACAGGTATTTTAATAAGAGAAACCAATGTATCATAATGATTGCTCCAAGCATGGAAACCATCTTGACTTAATTTAGAAATAACATTTTCTTCTGCTTCAGATAGCAAACGGACACCTTCATCGCGCGTTTCTGAGAGGGCGAAAGCTAGATGTTTAAAATCCTCGTGCGTAATTAAAGAATCGAAATCAGCATCTGAAATGGTTGCAATTTTTTTAATCACTGCATTTTGAATGACCGTGTAACCACCGCGTAATTTAGATACTTCAAAAATAACTGTTCCAGCATGTGAGTCGGTTACGTCAGCCGATTGAACAGCGTTGATAAAGCTGCCTGCTTGCCCTAAAGCGCTGACCAATGTTTCACTTTTTTCAATCAATGTTGAGAAAACATCATAAGCTGGTTTATCCTTTTCAGGGTTCCAACTTTCAGCTAATGTATGGTATTCCTCTAATAACTGTTCAATTTGATTCAATTTATCCTTTAATGCCTCTGAATGGCTACCGCCTGGGAAAATACTTTCTAAATCCCATGTTAATGAATATTTCATATCATTTCTCCCTTCAAACAAGTGTTATTAATTACTTTAATCTATTATCTTGCAAAACGCAAAAGGAATTGCATGTCTGGCTATTGACTGATAAAATATATTAGTAACTATACATTTGAGAGAAGAGGGATTTGAATGGCAGGACATTCAAAATGGAGTAAGATTAAGAATTCTAAAGGTGCAGCGGATCAAGCGAGAGGGAAAGTTTTTCAAAAGTTTTCTAAAGACATTTACCTTGCAGCGAAAGAAGGCGGCCCAGATCCCTCATCTAATCCGGCTTTACGATTAAAAATTGAAAAAGCAAAAGCAGCAAACATGCCTAACGATAATATTAACCGCGCCATTCAAAAAGCATCATCAAATGGTGAGGGTGAAAACTACGAAGAAATTTACTATGAAGGATACGGACCTAATGGTGTCGCAGTATTGGTTGAAGCCTTAACGAACAACCGTAACCGTTCAGCTACAAATATCCGTGTAGCTTTCAACAAAAACGGTGGTGCTTTGGGTGAGTCCGGTTCTGTTGCCTATATGTTTGATCGTAAAGGCTATATCGTAATCGAACGTGAAGGTTTGGACGTGGATGAGGATACGATGCTAATGAGCGTCTTAGAAGCAGGCGGGGAAGAGCTCGTAACAAGTGATGAAGTATTTGAAATCTATACAAATCCTTCAGATTGGAAAGAAGTCCGTGATGCCTTGGAAGCTGAAGGCTACACATTGGAGCAAGCAGAATCGACGATGTTCCCACAAACAATGGTGGATATTGATCCGGAAAATGAAGCGAAGTTCCGTATGATGTTGGAGAAGCTAGAAGAAGACGACGATGTGCAAGAAGTTTATCACAACGCTAATTTAGATGACTAAGAAAAGAACAAAAAAAATAAGCTGGTAGACCGTTCATTATGAACGCAATCTACCAGCTTATTTTTTTAGCTTTCGTATTCTTTATTATCGACGTATTCTGTAATCTTCGCTTGGTATTCTTCGTCCGATACCACATAAGAGAAGCCTTCACCTACGACGTTTTGAACCTCACTTATGACAACAAATGCTTTGTCATCAATTCGGGTTATGACCTTCGTCAATGGCATTAATTGCTGACGGTTAATTACAACCATGATGACTTTTTTCTCATCTTGGCGATAATAGCCGCGTGCATCGAATAAAGTCATGCTCCGTCCAATGACCTGTTCAATTTCCCGGGCAATTTCTTCGTATTTGTCACTGACAACAAACACTGATTTTTTAGGGTTAAACCCTTCAAGGATAAAGTTCAACACTTTGGTTTGGACATACAAATGCACAATCGTAAACAGAACATTCTCCAAGCCAATTATGAAGACAGACGGAGTCACAATCAGTATATCTAAAACTACTAACGCGATACCCGTACTCCACCCCAAGTACTTATTCATAATCAACGCAATAATGTCTGTTCCAGCGGTTGAACCGCCCGCCTGCATGATAATTCCTACAGCAGCTCCGACTAAAGCACCGGAACAAAGCGGTGCTAAAATTACCGCATCCATTTGATACGCCCATCCGCTTGTAATTTGCAGAAATAGGGAGGTCATGAACATTGAAAAAATAGTATAGCGCATGGTGCTCTTATTTAAGAATCGGTAACCGATTGCTAGAATAACTGTATTTAGAGCAAAGGTCGAAATAGCTACGGGCAGGTCTGTTAGATAGAAAATCATCAGGCCGATTCCTGTAACGCCACCTTCTCCTAAATTGTTTGGAATTGAAAATGTATTAATAGCAATTGAAAATATAAATGCTCCTACTGTACACCAGAATAGAGAATATAAGACGCTTCTTTTCACTTATGTAAACCTCCTTATCGATAGAATAATCCCATTATAACCTGTTTTCGTTAGTTTTCTGAAAACTAACACTAAATGAGAAAAATTTAATTTAATTAAAAAAAGCTTTTCGACATTTTTTGCTTATATATATATGAGAGGAGGAAACAAATTGGAAAATAAATTACAGAGCTTACTGCATCTGGCAACTAAGAACCGTGTTTCAGATATTCACATCCAACCGACACTAACCGAATACGAAATCTATTTCCGTGTTCCATCAGGCCTACAGCAAATTTCCCGCTTAACTCATGAAGAAGGATTACGCTTTTTATCACACTTTAAATTTTTGGCCAGTATGGATATTGGTGAAAGACGTCGCCCTCAGTCAGGTTCCTGCAATATTATAATCGCGAACCAACAATATGAGTTTCGAATCTCAACGATTTCAAATTATTTGTATCAAGAGTCTATGGTATTGAGAATTCTTTATGACCATCAACACGTTTCAAATGTGCACATTCAGCTGTTTTTTCCGTCCGATTATTATGAACTTGAACGGCTGCTAGAGTACAAAAGCGGGTTGATACTTTTTTCTGGTCCCGTTGGTTCGGGGAAAACGACGACTATTTATCATTTACTTCGTGAAAAATACTCCCAAGAACCACTCAATATCATGACCATGGAAGATCCCGTTGAGATTAAAGAACCGAAATTTTTGCAGGCTGAAGTTAACGAAAAAGCTGGACTTTCCTATGAAGTCTTAATCAAGCAATCACTTCGGCATCGTCCCGATATACTAGTTATCGGTGAAATTCGAGATGCAGAAACAGCTAAGATGGTTATCCGCAGTGCGTTAACCGGGCATTTAGTCTTGGCTACCATTCATGCGAAGTCCTGTGTGGGTGTCATCGAGCGTCTTTTGGAGCTGGGTGTAACGCTCGAGCAAATGCGCCAGTCTTTGATTGGTATTTTATCCCAACGATTAATCAACAAATACTGTCCCTTATGTAGGGGTGCATGTTCACTCTACTGCAGTCACAATCACATGCATGAGAAAAAGGCAATTCTATTTGAATCATTAGTATCTCAGAAGTTACAGACGACATTATCTAATAAGGAGGAGAATCGTGACTTTGCGCAGATGAATACAAAGTTACGTAAAGCATATGGGTGTGGCTATATTACCGAAAAAGATCTCAAAAACCATCAAATCCCCTAAAAAATGGTCGACCAAAATACAATCTGACTTTCTTCTACAACTATCGGAACTTTTGAATGAGGGATTTCCTTTATATGATGCCATCCATTTTCTAGAAATGACGATGCCCCATCAACGAACGGATTTTGAAACAATTAAAGACAATTTAGAAGCAGGCTCATACTTTGTCCAAGCGATTACAGCCTATGGTTTTGAACAACGGACGTTAACGCAATTACATTTAGCCATTCAACATGGTGATTTTATTCAAACTTTAGATTACTGTGCTGCGTATATTAAGAAAATTGAGAAGCAGAGACGTACGTTTATCAAAGTAATGATTTACCCGCTATTTTTAGTCTTTATGGCCATAAGCATGCTCTTTATTGTCAGGAGGTTCATGCTGCCGACACTAGAATCTTTGGGAGAGACTTCTAATACACTAACTAAACTTATTTTATGGTATTTGCGTTATTTACCGCAATTATTTTTAGTAGCAGCTATTGGCATGCTTTTAATTGGTGGTGCTTTTAAGTGGTATTGGAGAAGAAATGATGCTCTGAGTAAGGCGGTTTTCATAGCGAAACTCCCTGTTATCGGAAGGTTTGTACGTCTCTACTATACATTTTATTTTTGCAAGGAATTAGCTAATTTTTTAGAAAATGGCTTATCCCTGACGCATATGATTGAAGAACTAAAAAAACAAGAATATGATGAGCTACTAGCTGAATTAGCCCGACAAATGGAAGCGAGCTTTTTCGCGGGGTATTCTCTGCCGGTTTTTATCTCAGGTATCCCCATCTTTACCACTGAATTAGTCTGGATGATGCATCAAGGTGAATTAACTAGCCAATTGTCAGTCAAATTGAATTTTTATGCTGAATCATGTTTCAAGAATTTAATAACGCGCTTGGAAAGAATGATTGCGCTTATTCAGCCAATTATGTTCTTATGGGTGGGTTTGCTCGTTGTGCTTATTTATTTAACCTTAATGTTACCCATGATAAATCTGATGACAGGAGTGAATTAATTATGAAATTACTTAAAAATACACACGGTTTTACACTCGTTGAAATGCTTATTGTCCTGGTTATTGTATCGGTACTTAGTTTATTGATAATTCCTAATGTTGGTGAGACAACAAAAACGGTCAATAAAGAGGCAGAATATGCTTTGACCCAGGTTGTTAAAACACAGGCCAGTCTCTACAGATTTGAAAAAGGTGTGAACGCAACTTATGAATCGCTACAAGTTGACGGTTACTTAACCAAAGAACAGGTAGATAAGGCGACAAAGTGGGAAATTTCTGTGCCATGAAACAAGCGGGCTTCACATTATTTGAAAGTATAGTTGTTTTACTTATTACTTCGATTATTATGCTTGTCTCAACACAGGTTCAAACGGTTCAAACAGCGAATTACGAATTGCGTTATTTCATGAAAGAACTAACAAGTGAAATTGAACAGGCACAAAATACTGCTGTTATTACAGGTAAAAGTTTTGTAGTAGAGCGAAAAATTAAAGACCAACGTATCAGTTATTCTTTCACACAGGAGGGGAAGCCACCGTCAGTTGTTCAACAGCCTGCATCGGTTACCGGACCTTTAATCAATAGCTTCTGGATTAAAGGTTACAGTGGTTATATACAGCCGGATACGCTCATATTTTATAATGAGAATATCCGCATGCGGCTGTCCTTTCAGTTTGGGTGGGGGAGGTTTGAACTTGAAGAAACAAAGAAATAATCGTGGCTCACTCTTAGTTGAGAGTTTAGTGAGTTTAAGTATTATGAGCATGATTATCATTATTATGGTGACTTCTTTTACCCAAATGTTTCAAGCAATCAGTAACATGAAAAGTGAAGTAGAAGGGTGGCGATACTTTCAAGATTCCGTCCATGTCCTCAATCAGGGAGAAACCGTTATAAATAGAACGAGTGACGGGAATCTGATGGTGTGGCAGAAGTCTGGTGCTCTGCAAAGCGTTAAGATTGAGAGTGCCAATGGAAGCGAGGTACTTTCTATTGAAATGTTTTACTAGAATATGTAATCAAGAGGGGTTCACCTTAGTTGAGAGTTTATTAGCGCTGTTTATAAGCACGTCTGTCTTAATGCTCGTAGGAGCAACGTTCCGAGTGTTACTGAAAACAGAAGAATACCTCGGTAAAAGTAAAAACAATATCGAATGGCATATTTTTTTGAACCAGACCGAACATGATGTCTTAAATAAAAAGTTAAAGAACGTATATCCCTACGAAATTATACTCGAAGAAGCAGGAAGTCTGGATACGATTACCTATGCGCAGCATGGCTCAAAGATAAGATGGCAACGCAATAGAGCCGGATATGTGCCTGTTTTAAATCGGGTGAAGCAAGTAAAGTTTCAGAATCAACCGACCGGATTATTAATAGATGTCACCTTTACAAATGAGCAGAATTTGAAAGGATTGATTCCACTTGCTAAATAATGAACGTGGAGCAGTCTTACCATTCGTTTTACTGACCATGCTAGTGACCCAGCTTTTATTTTTTAGTTTTTTAACCATTTACGAGAATCAAATGCAAACCTATATCCTTTTGAAGAATCACTACCAATCTCAGGCATTACTCGGGCTAACGGAAAGGCAATTAAATGAGGATGCCAGTCTTTCGAAGATTACGTTTAATATTGGAGAAGTAAAAATTCAGCGCTTGGGAGAAAAAAACTACCAAATTACAAGTCAGTTGGAAAATGGTTATAGTGAAACACAAGTAGTCGACTATTATATAGAAGAAAAAGATGAAAACTAATCTCTTGTTTTCGTCTTTTTTTGTCTCTAAAAGGCTAGTTTAAAGATTTTTTGTTGGAGTGACGTGGTTTTTTTCCTCAATGTCATTTTTTTTGCTATAATAGATAGGAATGATTTCTGAAAGACGAAAGGAAGTTACTACTTTGAACAGATTATCAAAACTACAAGCCGTATTAATTGAAGAAGAATTGGATGCAATCCTTGTAACAAGTCCCTATAACCTTCGCTATGTTTCTAATTTCACTGGAACAGCTGGTTTGGCTTTGGTTACGCAAGAAAAAGCATTTTTTATCACTGATTTCCGTTATACGAAGCAGGCAGCAGATCAAGCAAAAGGATTTGAAGTGCTTCGTCATGTGGGACCAATCTTCAAAGAAGTTGCAAGATTGGTAGACGAACTTAAGATTACAACATTGGGCTTTGAAGATGCTTATGTATCTTTCAGAAGCTATGATGAATTAGAAGCATTGGTAGCAAGTGATTTAGTTCCAGCATCAGGAATCATTGAAGAATTACGTGAAGTAAAAGATGCAGAGGAAATAGCTACGATTAAGGCCGCATGTGCGATTTCTGACGCAGCATTCACGTATATCTTGGATCATATTAAACCAGGCGTAAAAGAAATCGATATTGCAAATAAGCTGGACTTCTTTATGCGTGAAAAAGGAGCAACAGGTGTTTCTTTTGAGACTATTGTTGCGAGTGGTTACCGTTCCGCAATGCCACACGGCGTAGCAAGTGAAAAAGTGATTGAACAAGGCGATTTTGTAACACTTGATTTTGGTTGCTACTATAAAGGTTATGTCAGCGATATGACACGTACTGTTTCAGTGGGTGAACCGGATCCTAAGTTGAAAGAAATATATGCGATTGTTCTGGAAGCGCAATTGCGGGTAAATGCCGCAGTGAAAGCAGGTATGACTGGGATTGAAGTCGATAGCGTTGCTCGTGACTACATCACTGAAAAAGGTTATGGCGAAAACTTTGGACATTCTAATGGACATGGTATTGGTCTTGAAATTCATGAAGGACCAAATACGTCACAGAAAGCACCTAAAACGTTGGTTCCTAACAATGTGATTACAAATGAGCCCGGTATTTATATCGAAGGTCTTGGCGGCGTTCGTATCGAGGATGACTTATTAATCACTGAAAATGGAAACGAAATATTAACCTTTTCACCAAAAGAACTAATAATTCTATAATTCATAGCTAGATAGCCTTGAAATGTGTTAAAATTAAGCAAAATGATGTCTCAGGAGGATTTATTATGATTTCAGTAAACGATTTTAAAACAGGTCTTACAATCGAATTAGATGGTGGCTTATGGAAAGTTATCGACTTCCAACATGTTAAGCCAGGTAAAGGAGCAGCTTTTGTACGCTCTAAACTAAAAAATCTACGTTCTGGTGCCGTACAGGAAAAAACATTCCGTGCCGGTGAAAAAGTTGGCCGTGCGCACATTGAGAACCGTAAAATGCAATACCTATATGCAACACCTGATTCTTATGTATTCATGGATACAGATAACTATGAACAAGTTGAGTTGCAAGCAGTCCAAATCGAAGACGAACTAAACTACCTATTGGAAAATATGGAAGTTCATTTGATTATGTACGGAGATGAAACATTAGGTGTTTCACTACCAAATACAGTAACATTACTTGTAGAAGAAACAGAACCAGGTATCAAAGGAGATACTGCTTCAGGTGGCTCTAAGCCAGCTAAGATGGAAACAGGATTGATGGTTAACGTACCGTTCTTCGTTAATGCAGGTGATAAACTAGTTATTAATACAGAAGATGGTTCATACGTATCACGTGGTCAATAATGATTGAAGAGGAGTTGAATAATGTGGAAGAAGTAAATATTCCTTTGGAAGACAAACATGTAGGCCAAGGTGCTATTGAGATTGCTCCAGAAGTATTGGAAATCATCTCAGGTATTACAGTGAATGAAATCGACGGTGTCTATGGGATGCAAGGCTCATTCAAAAGTGGAGTGAACGAACTATTGGGACGTTCTTCTCACAACAAAGGCATTTACTTAAACAGTACGGACAACGGCTTATCTATAGATGTCTATTGCTACCTTAAATATGGTGCTTCTGTACCGAAAGTAGCACTTGAAATGCAAACAAAAATCAAAGAGCAAATTCTTTTTATGAGTGATTTAGAAATCAATCATATTAATGTACATGTTGTAGGCCTTGTTACTCCTAGGGAAGTTGAAAAACATAGAGCTTCTCTAGCTAAAGGAATGGAGGACCAAGCGTGACCTTTCCTTTATTAAATAGGCATCAAATTAGAGAAAAGGCATTGCAAGCTATTTTCCAAATCCGATCAAATCAAGAACTAGAACGTGATGAGGCAATCGCTATGGCATTGCTGAGTGATATAGAAGAAGATGTTGACGCTGGTTCAATTCCAACATACCCTTACCTAGAACAATTGGTAGACGGAGTGTTAGATAATGAAGTTGCCATTAACGAAAGAATTCAACCATTCTTAAAAAAATGGACAATGAACCGTTTAGCAAAAGCAGATGTCATTATTCTTCAAATCGCAACTTATGAAATAGCTTTTTCAGAAAAATCAGATGTGCCGCAAACAGTAGCACTGAATGAAGCAATTGAATTAGCTAAAGCTTACTGCGACGATAGTTCGCGTAAATTCATCAATGCGGTTCTTTCGAATCTACTTAAAGAAATTCAAAACCCTTAATGAGTTAATCATTAGGGTTTTTCTTTTGGTCTATGCTACTTTGGTAGTGTCTGACATTATGATAGAATAAAGAAAAACTCAGGAAGTGAGACGAATATGGAGACACAATTATTAGAAGGAAAAAAATTAGCTGAAAAAATGCAATCAGAAATGAAAGTGCGCGTTAATTCTTTGCTTGAAAAAGGAAAGATTCCTGGGTTAACCGTTCTTTTAGTTGGAGAAGATAAAGCAAGTCAGGTATATGTGCGCAATAAAGAAAGACAAGCTACTAAAGTCGGTATAAAATCTGAAATCATCCGTTTACCAGAAACGATTAGCGAAGCGGCATTGATAGAGCAGGTCGAACAGCTAAATGAAGATGCATCCGTACATGGTATTTTAGTACAATTACCACTTCCTAAACATATTAATGAACAGGAAGTTTTAAGGAAAATTGATTATTCCAAAGACGTAGATGGGTTCCATCCTATGAACATGGGAAATTTTTTGTTGGGAAATGCGAGTGCTTTACCATGCACTCCTTACGGCATTATGGAATTATTGAAAGCCTATGATATCTCTCTAGAAGGTAAAAATGCCTTAGTCATTGGTCGAAGTAATATTGTTGGGAAACCAATGGCACTCATGTTGATGGAAAAGAATGCGACGATAACGATTGCCCATTCTAAAACTAAAAATCTTAAAGAGTTGGCACAACAAGCGGATGTTCTTGTTGCAGCCATCGGCAGAGGCCATATGATTACCGGCGAATTTATTAAGCCTGGTGCTGTTGTGATTGATGTCGGAATGAACCGTGATGAAGCAGGGAAACTTATTGGTGATGTAGATACTGCGTCAGTGATGGGGATTGCAAGTTATGTAACGCCTGTACCAGGCGGTGTAGGTCCGATGACGATTACCATGTTATTAGACCAAACAATTAAAAAAGTAGAAGCAGAGTGAGGTGGTTAAGTGAGCACCCAACAATATTTAACAGTAACAGCTTTAACAAAGTATATTAAACGTAAATTTGATGCCGATCCTTATTTGGAACGTGTTTTCTTAACCGGTGAAATATCGAACTATCGCAAAAGACCGAACCATCAATATTTCAGCTTGAAAGATGACAATTCGGTCATTTCAGCTGTTATGTACCGTGGGGAGTTTAATCGCCTTAAGTTCAATCTAGAAGAAGGTATGAAAGTACTGATTGTTGGACGTGTGAATGTATACGAACCAAGTGGGAGCTATAATATCGTCGTCGAACATATGGAACCAGATGGCGTAGGTGCTTTGTATCAAGCCTATACGGAACTTAAAGAGCGATTAGCCAAAGAAGGACTCTTTAGTCTGCCGAAAAAAGCATTGCCAGCCTATCCTAAAAAAATCGCGATTGTCACAAGCCCGAGTGGTGCAGTCATTAAAGACATCATTACCACTGTAAAAAGACGTTATCCGATTGTGCAGTTAGTACTGTACCCAACTGTCGTACAAGGAAAAGACTCGGTTAGGAGTATTGTTACCAATCTAAAGCGTATCAACAAGGAAGAAGACTATGATTTAGTTATTATTGGTCGGGGTGGTGGCTCCATTGAAGACTTGTGGTCATTCAATGAAGAAGCAGTCATTCGCCAATTGGTCGCAATGACGATTCCAGTTATCTCTTCGGTAGGCCACGAAACAGATACGACGCTATCAGATCTTGTAGCGGATGTTCGTGCTGCTACCCCAACCGCAGCAGCAGAACTTTCGGTTCCAGTTATGACAGAAGTTCTTTTAACCATTCAAAAAGAACAACAACGTCTATACCAGGCGACTCGTAATAAAGTGATTGTAAAAAATGAGAAATTGAACCGTCTCATGCACTCTTACGTATTTAGACAACCGCAACGCTTATACGAGGCACATTTAGTGCGTATCGATCATTTAAATACGAATCTACAGAGTGTCATGACAAAAATGATGGAAAAACAAAAAAGTCAGCACCAACGCTTAAATCTCCAACTGCAAAATGTGAATCCTCTATCTGAAGTGCAACTATTAAGTAAGATGTGGAAAACGCATGATGATGACTTACACGATGCAATGACACGCTACATGGAGCATAAGAAGCAAACGTTGACACAAAACATGCTCTCATTAGATATGTTGAGTCCTCTCAAGATTATGAGTCGAGGGTATGCGTATGTGCGGACTGACGCGGGTATAATAAAATCAATCAATGAAGTTAAAGTAGACGAAACAGTCACAATCCATTTATTGGATGGACAAGTAGATGCTACTATCACGGATATCAAGGAGAATAAAAATGACTGACAAAGAATTAGAAAATTTATCTTTTGAAGAAGCAATGGCTAAATTAGAAACAATCGTAACAAAGCTTGAATCCGGAGATGTACCGTTGGAGAGCGCCTTAACAAACTTCCAAGAAGGAATGCTTCTAAGTAAATATTGCCAAGATACCTTAAATAATGCAGAACGTACACTGACGAAGATGATTTCTCCTGATGGCACAGTCCAAGATTTTGAAGAAACCAAATAACGGATAGTAGGTGTGAGTATGGAAAAAATATTAAACGATTATATGCAAGATTTTGAAACATATATGGAAACATGCGTGGATCGTTACGCTGATGATTCTGCAACTTTAAAAGAAGCGATTGCTTATTCTCTATCAACAGGTGGAAAGAGATTCCGTCCGCTATTATTAATGGCAGTGGTGCAATTCGGTAAAGGCGAAATGGCTCAGGCATTTTCTTCAGCCGCAGCGCTTGAATGGATTCATACGTATTCTTTGATCCATGATGACTTACCAGCCATGGACGATGATAATTTTAGACGTGGTAAACCGACTACTCATAAACAGTTTAATGAAGCAATTGCCATTTTAGCGGGGGACAGCATGCTGACAACAGCATTTGGACTTATCCTGGATGATGAAAATCTTCCTATTAATAAACGTGTACAACTGGCAAAAAACTTATCTTTTGCAGCTGGACCTAAAGGGATGGTTTCCGGACAGATGGCTGATATTGAAGGGGAAAGTAAAGAATTAACCCTTTTGGAATTGCAACGTATTCATCAGCAAAAGACTGGAGCTTTAATTGAGTATGCTGTATCAGCAGGTAGTCTGATTGCGGATATTCCGGTTAATGCTTCAACTTCTTTAATGAATTATGCGAAGCATCTCGGTTTAGCTTATCAAATTCATAACGACTTAAAAGACGTTGTATATGATTCTGACCAATCAGGTAAAGCAGCCGGGAAAGATGCCGAACTTGAAAAAAATACATATCCTTCAATATTAGGATTAAACAAAGCTATTCAACAACTCGAAGATGTCATTAAAGCAGCTGAAGCTGAAATCAATGAACTATCAGTTTTTGTGGAATCAAGTGCTTTTGATATGTCGAGCTTAGAAATATTAAAAGAATTACTTGACTACGTGCGAATAGAAACGGGAGCTTAAACAATGGAAAAGGAACGAATTGATTTACTTGTTGTCCAACAAGGACTGACTGATTCTCGAGAAAAAGCAAAACGCATGGTTATGGCAGGTCAGGTATATGACCAGAATAACTTGCGTTATGACAAACCGGGAGAAAAAATTTCAATTGAAACGCAACTCCATATTAAAGGTGAAACACTAAAATATGTCAGTCGCGGTGGATTAAAATTAGAAAAAGCGTTAAAAGTGTTTAACATTTCGGTAGAGGGAGAAAATGTTTTAGACATCGGCTCCTCTACGGGTGGATTTACTGACGTTGCCTTACAAAACGGTGCTGCGCACTGTTATGCATTAGACGTTGGAACGAACCAACTGGATTGGAAAATCAGAAATAACGATAAAGTTACGACAATGGAACAAACCAACTTTAGATACACGAAACTCGAAGACTTCAAGATGGGTCAGCCAACATTTGCTTGTATGGATGTTTCGTTTATTTCATTGAAGTTAATCTTACCTGCCTTAAAGAACATACTTAAAGAGGGCGGTTCTGCTGTCTCATTAATTAAGCCACAGTTCGAAGCTGGCAAAGATAAAGTAGGTAAAAAAGGAATTGTATCGGATCCACAGGTTCATGAGGACGTATTAGATGATATTCTCCATTTTGCGAATCAGAACGGATTTGATGTATGTCACTTAGACTTTTCACCCATTACAGGCGGAACGGGAAATATTGAATTCTTGGCTCACCTCGTTTCAACCGAGGCAGGTGCTTTAGGCGTAACAGCAGAAGATATTGCTATTCGCTCCGTGATTCAAGAAGCAAATGAACAGCTAAAAAATAAAACGATTACCCTTCATTGATACATAAGGAGAATTGCCATGTTACAAGAATTAGCAATTAAAAATTTCGCGATCATTGACGCTTTGACTATTAGCTTTGATGGCGGTATGACTGTTCTGACAGGAGAAACGGGTGCCGGTAAATCCATTATTATTGATGCTGTTGGCTTATTGGCAGGTGGAAGAGCAAGTTCAGACTTGATTCGACACGGTGAAAATAAGACGGTCGTTCAAGGGCTATTTGAGATGCCGGATACCCCGTATTTATTTGACTTGATGAATGACTACGGTATTACTCCCGATCGTGATCAAGTGGTTCTTCAAAGAGAACTGAGTAACAACGGAAAAAATGTTACCCGCGTAAACGGGACACTTGTAACAGTTGCTGTTCTACGTGAGATAGCAAGTCATTTAATCGATATCCATGGTCAAAACGAACACCAAGAACTTATGAATCCACAGAAACATTTGTATTTACTGGATCAGTTTGGTGATGAATCATTAGCTGCTTTATTGCATGCATATGAAGAAAGCTATGCGGAGTATCAACAAATTCAAACAGAACGTTCTAACTTGATGTTGGATGAACAGCAAAATATTCAGCGAATTGATTTGCTTACGTTCCAAATTAATGAAATTGAACAGGCCAATTTGACTGATGATAACGAAGAAGCTGCATTGATAGAAGAGCGTAATCTATTAGCTAACTATCAACGTATTTTACAAGGTCTGACAACTTTATATGCTGTGCTACAAGGTGATGAAGGCAATGTAATTGATCAAGTCGGTATTGGTTTGGAAGCTATTCAACGCATTGAATCCTTTGGTAAGAATTATCAAGATTTAGCTACCAATATTTCAGAATCATTCTATCAGTTGCAAGATGCAGCTGCCACAATCCGAAATGAAATGGATGAAATGAGCTACGATGAAGGCCGCTTGAATGAGATTGAGTTACGTTTAGAAACATTAAAACAATTAAAGCGGAAATATGGTTCTACTATTAAAGAAATAAAGGCTTATTACGAAGCAATTGTGGTTGAACTGGACATGATTTCGAATAAAGAGAGCTATTTGAATCAATTACAAAAACGCTATGACAAAGCCTACGTTATTTTAATACAAGTGGGAGCAGACTTGACTAAGAAGCGCCGTGAAATGGGTCGGAAACTCGAAATCGAGGTGCAAAATCAATTGAAAGAGCTGTATATGGACAAGGCAACATTCCAAGTCGTTTTTAAAGAGCAAGAAGCGATTCGTTCCAATGGGCTGCATGACGTTGAATTTTACATCGCACCGAACGTAGGGGAACCGCCAAAACCACTTGCCAAGATAGCCAGTGGGGGAGAACTCTCACGGATGATGTTGGCAATGAAGACAATCTTTACTCAGACACAAGGGATTACCAGTATCATCTTTGATGAAGTGGATACCGGAGTCAGTGGCAGGGTTGCGCAAGCAATTGCCAATAAAATACATGTGGTATCTGAACACTCACAAGTATTGTGTATTACGCACTTGGCGCAAGTTGCTGCAATCAGCGATCAACACTTCTTTATTGAAAAAGCAGTTATTGAAGAAAGAACGTATACGCACGTTGAGAAGATTACAGGCACAAAACGAACCGCGGAGATTGCCCGTATGTTGGCAGGTACAGAAATTACCGACCTGTCCATTGCTCATGCGGAGGAACTGCTAAATTTAGCCAAAAAAGAAAAGTAAGGGGATTTCCTGATGCGGACACTTATTTTAGGTCACCGTGGCAGTAAAGGTACTGCGCCGGAAAATACACTCATATCCTTTAAGAAAGCTCTCTTAACAGGGTGTGATGGATTAGAGTTAGATGTTCATCTCTCTAAAGACGGTATACCTGTCGTGATTCATGATGAAACGGTAGACCGTACTACCAATGCGAAAGGTCTTGTTTCTTCTTTTACATTGAAAGAGTTGAAACAGATGGATGCAGGCAAGTGGTTCAATCGGACCTTTCAAGGAGAAAAAGTACCCACATTAGAAGAAGTCCTTGTATTATTATCCGAAGAGAACTTTACCGGGCTTTTAAATATTGAACTAAAAACTGATCGCATTCCGTATGAAAACATTGAAGCAACGGTCTTGAATTTAGTTAAAACCTTTCAACCAGCTTATAAGGTTGTTTATTCAAGTTTTAACTATGAGACTCTTGAGCGCCTAACAGCGCAAGATGCAAAGGCTGCATTTGGTGTTTTATTTGGAAAAATGGGACTTGAAGCAGATCAACTGTCAAACGGTCTTCCTGTTCAAGCTTGGCATGGAAGATATACGTTGATTAATCGTATGATTCAGGCGAATAAGAATAAATTGCCCTTACGTTTATGGACCGTTAATAGTTACTTCGATTTAGGTTACTGTTTGAGTAAAAAAGTCGATACAATTATTACCGATTATCCAGGAAGAGCAATGAAAGTGAGGAAAAGAATTCAAGGTGAGTAATAAACCCAAAATAATCGTCATTATGGGCCCAACTGCAGTGGGTAAAACAGCATTGAGTATTTTACTGGCTAAACAGTTAAATGGTGAAATTATCAATGGTGATTCTCTGCAAGTCTATCGGCAACTCGATATTGGTACTGCTAAAGTCACCGAAGAAGAAATGCAGGGTATTCCCCACCATTTAATTAATATTGCCGATATTGATCAAACCTATAATGCAAGTGACTTTAAACAGGCTGCAGAAGAAGCTATCGCTGACATTTTAAATAGAGGAAAGTTACCAATTATCGTGGGCGGTTCCGGCCTCTATATTCAGGGCCTCTTGTCTGATATGACTTTTGGTCATGCGCCTGAGAACCTTGAATACCGGACTAAATTGCAGAATGAACTTGAAATACAAGGTTCTGAATCAATATGGGAAAAGCTAAATCAGATTGATCCCAAAGCAGCAGAAAATATCCATCCGAATAATTCTCGTCGTGTCATTCGAGCTTTGGAAGCCATTCACACAAGCGGAATTCTATTCTCCGAGCAACAAACCGAAGAGCAGCCTGCTAAGTATGATGCGCTGTTAATTGCTTTAGATTGCGAAAGAGAAAAGTTATATCAACGTATTAACCAAAGAGTCGATATGATGGTGGAAGATGGTATACTGAACGAAGCACGTTTATTATATGAATTAGCAGACAAAGACTTGAATCAAGCACATAAAGGTATTGGTTATAAAGAATGGTTCCCTTATTTTGACGGAACAATTAGTCTTGAAGAAGCCAAAGAAAATGTAAAACAGAATTCCCGTCGTTATGCCAAGCGCCAATTAACATGGTTCAGAAATCGAATGGCCAATGTCCAGTGGTTCGATGTTCTTAGTCCAGAATATTTAGCAGGTGTTCAAGCTAGCGTTACGGATTTTTGGGAGGAGTGAATGCTATCGAAACAGCAAATGAAATAGAAAAAGTTATCCTAGTTAACGTTCAGACACGCCAATCCGATGATTTATTTACATATGAGTTGGAAGAGTTAACGCGGCTTACTGAAACTGCACAAGGTGAGGTCGTCGCTGTTCTGACTCAAAAAAGAGACAGTCACGATTCAAAGACTCTTATTGGTAAAGGAAAGATGGAGGAGCTCGTTCATCTCGTAGAAGAATTTCAACCATCGACCATTATTTTTGAGCAACAATTATCTCCGCGTCATATGCGTAATATTCAAGAACAGATTGATTGTAAAATAATTGACCGTATCCAACTAATCTTGGATATCTTCGCAATGCGTGCGCAAAGTAAGGAAGGGAAATTACAAGTTTCACTTGCACAATTAAATTATTTATTGCCACGTTTATCGGGGCAAGGTGTAAACATGTCACGTCTTGGTGGTGGAATTGGTACCAGAGGACCCGGTGAAACAAAATTAGAAACAGATCGCCGTCATATCAGCCGCCAAATTACGGAGATAAAGAAAAGTTTAGCTGAAACCGAAGAGCACCGCAGACGTTCCCGGGAAAAGAGACAAGAAAGTCATGTCTTCCAAATTGGGTTAATCGGTTATACCAACGCTGGTAAATCGACGCTCTTAAATCGTTTGACGGATGCAGATACATGTGAAGAGAATTTGTTATTTGCGACGTTAGATCCCTTGACACGTAAAATGACGTTGCCTAATCAATTCCAAGCGACTTTAACGGATACGGTAGGCTTCGTCCAAAACTTGCCGACACAATTAGTCCACGCGTTTAAATCGACATTGGAAGAAAGTAAGGTCGTTGATTTGTTACTTCATGTTGTCGATTGTTCCCAAGAATTCGTCGCGCAACAAGAAGAAACAGTGATGGGTCTAATTCGTGACTTAGAGATGGAAGAAATTCCACTTATCACAGTCTATAATAAAAAGGACCAAATGCATCCAGACTTTGTTCCTCATTTGCACCCAAACATCGTTATATCTGCATTGGATGAATCAGATATGGACCACTTAAAAGACTTTTTATGGGAAGAAATCAAGAAACTGCTTGTTCCGTATACAAAAAGTGTGTCTCTATTAGACGGCGGAACGTTATTAAGTCAAATGCAACAAGAGACATTCGTTTCATCAATCGAGCTTGATGAAGAAACAAATGACTATATCGTCTCTGGGTACGCAAAAGCTAATTCAAAATGGTTAGGAGAAATAAATTTAAATGAGTAGTATTGAAATGAGTCACATTGATCAAATAGTAGAAGAAGTAGATGTACAAATTGAGCCAATCTTCAAACGGATTCATAAAGTTGCCTTGGCAAACCAAAAGAAAGTTTTGGATGGCTTTAGAAAGTGTAATGTTAGTGATTATCACTTTAACCCAAGTACCGGTTATGGCTATGATGACATGGGACGTGAAACGCTTGAATCTTTATATGCCGAAATATTCAAAGGGGAGGCAGCATTAGTACGTCCACAAATCATTTCGGGTACACATGCGATTGCCACAGCATTACTAGGTGTTTTACGTCCAGGAGATGAATTGGTTTATGTAACCGGACAACCGTATGATACCTTATTGGATATTGTTGGTGTGACAGGTAATGGCATTGGTTCTTTAAAAGAATTTAATATCGATTATAAACACATTGATTTACTTGAAAATGGTAAAGTTGACTTTGATAACGTTATAAATAACGTTTCTGAAAAAACAAAAGTAATTGGTATTCAACGTTCACGCGGATACGCAAATCGACCTTCTTTTACAATTGACGAAATTGAGCAGATGATTGCGATAATCAAGCCGCATGTCCCGAATGCAATTTTCTTTGTTGATAATTGTTATGGTGAATTTGTAGAGACACGTGAGCCGCTAGAAGTGGGAGCGGATCTCATCGCCGGTTCATTGATTAAGAACCCAGGCGGCGGAATCGTCAAAATGGGCGGTTATTTAGTGGGTACTGAGGAATTGATTGAGAAATGTGCTTACCGCCTTACATCGCCAGGAATCGGGCGGGAAGCGGGAGCTACACTCTATAGTTTATTGGAAATGTATCAAGGCCTGTTCCTTGCGCCTCATGTCGTAGGGGAAGCAGTGAAGGGTGCGGTGTTTACCGCAGGACTATTGGAGAAATTTGAGATTAATTCAACACCTAAGTGGGATGATGAGCGAACAGACTTAATTCAAATGGTAGCTTTACCATCTAAAGACGAAATGATTAAGTTTGCACAAGTGATTCAAAAGTTCTCGCCCGTGGATTCAAATGTTATGCCAGTTCCAGCAGCAATGCCTGGATACGAAGATCAAGTAATCATGGCTGCAGGTACCTTTATACAAGGAGCAAGTATCGAACTATCTGCAGACGGTCCAATTAGACCGCCATATCTCTTGTATATCCAAGGTGGCTTAACGTTCGAACATGTGAAGCTGGCAGTGACACAAGCTGTCGAAGAAGTCTTTATTCTTAATAAATAGCAAAAAAAGGACCTGAGCAGCATTTGCTCGGGTCCTTTATACTATATGTAATTTAGCCAATGTTCATAAACTCATCGATGTCTTTGAAGTTAACGATCGTTTTATCTTCACAGATATCACGCATAATTTCCGAGGATTGCTCCCAGTTAATGTCAACAACAGCACTGTTTGTCAGTAACTTTTGAATAGTACCGACCATTTTGTGTTCGCGGAAAGTGAATCTGATTTCATCGCCAACATCAGGGCGAATAGATTCTTTGATTCGATCAACTACTTCCAAAGCCTCTTCATACGATACACCTAACAAATTTGCGATTCGTGAGTTACTGGTACCTTTACGTAACTGAGTTTCAATCATAGTCTTTGTTTCTTTAGAAATCTTTTTCGTCATTTGATGTCTCCTCACTTTATAAGCAAGAGCGAAAACCTGCTATTTACAATCATTATACCACACATTTCCGCTTAATGAACTTTAGAGCCCTCGAACGACGTTTAACAGAAGACCTCCCATTTATTTTGGGAGGTCTATATTTAGTTTATTTATCTTTTGTTGCATCTTCTGTGGCATGCATATGAGGTGGAGCAGGGTTCAGTCCCGGCTTCCAGTGGTATTGTCATTGAAAACGTTTGCGATTCGCAAACACAACGTATTGTCTTTTTTCTTTTTTTTATTTTTGAAAAAGGGTTGACTATTGCTCGAATAAATCATATAATAATCAATGTTCTGGTTTAAAAAACTAATGTCTCAGTAGCTCAGCAGGATAGAGCATTCGCCTTCTAAGCGAACGGTCGGGGGTTCGAATCCCTCCTGAGACGTTTTAATCGTTGTAATATCAACGATATATAGAATTAAGACAGATTAAAGACAGAATTAATTGAACATTGATTGCGCGATCGCTCGGACCAATTCCTTGTTGTTATCGCGCATTTTTTGTAGGACGTGAGCATAGACTTGTGTTACAACTTCCACGGTATCTCCTAAACGTTCGGCTACAATCTGAATATCAACGCCATTTGTGAGTAGCATACTTGCGTGCGTGTGTCGTAAACCATGACTTGTAATACGTTTAATACCAGCACGCTTGCAGGCACGAGCCAGTGACTTGTTAACGGCTTCTGGGCTAACAGGTTCCATATAGTCGTCCACAAACAAAAGGTTACGCGTATTGTTTAATATTGAGGTTAACGACTGTTTCCGTTTATAATCATAGTACGGCTTAATCAGACGGATGGTATCATCATCAATATCAATGACACGGTGGACACCGTTTTTCGTATCTTTTATATCTTTGGTGTTTTTATAATCAAACGACTTATTAATCTTGATAGTCTGCTTTTCAAAATCAAAACTATCAAACGACAATGCCATTATTTCGCCAATTCTAGCACCTGTGCTGGCTTGCAACAGCAACATGTATCTACTTGTATGCTTAAATGTTAAGCCGTCTTTAAGCGCAGTTATAAGCAGTTTTAATTCGTGTTCTTCGATAAACTTTTTCTCGGGATCCATGCCGGCATTTCCTTTAATCGTAATTTTATGCGTGACATCAATTGGGATTGAGCCAGAATGGAACGCATGACGTAAACAAGCAGCGACTTTATTATGTATCTTGCGAACTGTTTCTTTTGAGCGTCCTTCGGAGTAGTCATTTATAAACTGCTGATATTTATCCTTGCTTACTTGCCTTAGTTTTAAACGCCCAAAATTAGCCTGTACGAGATTTTCAGCGGTCCGGTATATCTTATCCGTTTCAGGCGAGAACATGCCTATTTTGTATGTTTTTATCCAATTAGAGTAGTAATCCGTGAATAACATATCCGCATCCGTTAAATGCACATTTGCCTTTAATTTTATTTCGAGTGGCTCAGCAACTTCTTTAGCAGCAGTCTTGGTGGGAAAGCCTTGCTTTGACTTTTGCTTGTAATTACCGTTATTATCAGTGTAGGAAATGGTATACTTCCAATTTCCATTCGCTATTTTTTTATAACTTGCCATTTTAAGCAACTCCTTATTATGGGATGCCTCACTCCGTCGCCAGGAAGCTATGGGAGTGGGGTTTTTTATTTAAAGAAATTCAAATTTTTCTACAACTACACCGGGGATTGTGATGTTTCCACCCAACGTTGATTGATAAGTTATTTCCCCAAAGTAAGTACCATAGAAGCGAATGTAATCATCTTCAAGAATTCTAGTTGTCAACTGAGAGTTGTCTACTTCAATCAACATTACTTGGTCAATATCGTCATTTATAGATACGCGATATTGTGACATACCATCACCTTGCATGACTTGGATAACTCTTCCTTCAAAAACCACCGCTTTAAATGAATGTTCTTCTGGGCTTCTAGCTAAATCTTCATAAGTTAAATCGGTAATATAATCATTAGGGTCAAATTGTACCTCTGATGGCGCGGGCAACTCTTCTTTGCTTTCTTCCTCTACTACTACTACTGACGATTCCAATTCTTCTTTTTCACTTTCTATAACATTAGATTCCTCCGCAGATGCTTCTTCTACTGGTTCTGCAGACTCTTTTGCCACGTTGGTTTCAGGCGTGTCTTCATTACCGCTACTTAAAGGTACGAAAATAAATAAGACTACAAGCAACCAAAACCACCATTTTTTATAAAACGGCTTTTTGATTTTTCCTTTTACTTCATTGCCATCTTCATCAAACAATCTTTTCTTCGCCATTTCCATTCTCCTTTTTAACAATACAGGAAATTAAGGAGACCGCTTCCTTAATTCCCAAAATATTGTTATATTATATTTAGATAGTATTAATCGCTCACACCTACAACACATAGGCGTGAGCATTTTTTATAGATCCGCACTAAACTTTATTGCCTTGCCTAAAATGCGGGCAGGGTTATCTTTCGTGATTATATAAGGCGGGTAAACTGGATTATCAGCTACTAGCATTACTATATCGCCTTGGCGTTTAACTCTTTTTAGGGTTGTTTCTTCATCTCCGTTGACTAATACCGCTGCAATTTCTCCGTCTTCAACGTCCGATTGCTCTCTTATCATCACAAAACTGTTTTCTGGAATTGTGGGCGTCATGCTATCGCCACGTGTTTTTAGATAAAAGATATTACCTGTTGGTAGTAAATCGGCTATTTCTTCTCTATATTCTTCAATATTCTCTTCAGCTAATATTGGTTCGCCACACGTTATTAATCCTAAGACAGGGACTTTAATTAGGTTGGATACTCTTTGCATTACTCCTGTCTGTTCTTCCGTTATGCGAGAGCGAGGAACATTGAAGTAATCCGCAAGCATTTGTATTTTGTCAATGCGCGGATATTTTTCGCCATTGAACCAGCTTCTTATTGTCGCTTCGGGTATTCCTAAATCTCTAATGACATCAGCTTGCGACTTTCTT